>CAXTPE010000253.1:0-3932 GCA_964245925.1 uncultured Sphingomonadaceae bacterium | reverse complement strand
AGCCAGGACGAGATGCACGACATCGCCGACATGGCGATCCGCGTGAACGACTTCATGACCGGGCTGTTCGCCGGCATCAACATCCGGCTGATCGACTTCAAGCTGGAGTTCGGCCGGGTCTGGGAAAATGACTATGCGCGCGTGATCCTGGCGGACGAGATCAGCCCGGACGGCTGCCGGCTGTGGGACGCCACCACGTCCGAGAAGCTCGACAAGGATCGCTTCCGCCGCGATCTCGGCGGCGAGGTCGAGGCCTATCAGGAGGTCGCGCGCCGGCTGGGGCTGCTGCCCGAGGGCGAGAACGCGGTGCTCGATCTGGAGACGCACCGGCGCAAGCGGGGCAAATAGCCCCGCGCCCGGACGTCCGGGCCGCGGGCCGGCCGGCGGCGCCCGGGCCGACGTCGTCCCGCACTCGCCGCTGGCCAAAGCGGCCGCGCCGCCCCAAGCTGGGGCCATGGCGCTTCCCGTGGACTCGGTCGGTTTCAGCGATGCGCTGGTGATCCTGGGCAGCGCCGGGCTGGTGATCCCCGCCTTCGCGCGGCTGCGGATCAACCCGGTGATCGGCTTCATCCTGGTCGGCGTGCTGGTCGGCCCGTCCGCGCTGGGCGCGCTCACCGCCGCCCATCCCTGGCTCAACTATGTGACGATCACCGACCAGCACGGCATCGAGCCGTTCGCCGAGTTCGGCATCATCCTGCTGCTGTTCTCGATCGGGCTCGAGCTCTCGCTGCCGAGGCTCTGGAAGATGCGCAACCAGATCCTCGCGCTGGGGCCGGCCGAGCTGCTCGTCTCGGCGGGCATCGTCGGCGCCGGGCTGCACCTGATCGGCCAGTCCTGGACCGGCGCGCTGGGGCTCGGCCTGGCGCTCGCGCTCTCGTCGACCGCGCTCGTGCTGCCGATGGTGGGGACGACGAGCGCGGTCGGCGCGGCGGCGTTCGCGATGCTGCTGTTCGAGGATCTGGCGCTGGTGCCGATCATCTTCACGCTGGGCTCGTTCGCGCCGCACGCCGAGGACGCCGGCTGGGGCGAGCTGCTCGCCGCGATCGGCTATGGCACGGCGGTGATCCTGGCGATGCTGGCGATCGGCTATTTCGCGCTGCCGCGCCTGTTCGCGCAGGCGGCGCGCACCAAGAGCCCCGAGCTGTTCCTGTCGGTGAGCCTGCTGGTGGTGATCCTGGCGTCGATCGCGACGACCGCGGTCGGCCTCTCGCCGATCGTCGGCGCGCTGCTGGCGGGGCTGCTCATCGCCGAGACCGACTATCAGCACGAGGTCGAGGTGATGACGGCGCCGTTCAAGGGCCTCGCGCTCGGCGTGTTCCTGATTACGGTCGGGATGAGCCTCGATCTGCGCCAGGTGCTGGAGAACTGGCGCCCGCTGCTGCTGGCGATCGTCGCGGTCGTGCTCGTCAAGGCGCTTGTCGCCGCGGTGCTGCTGCGCTTCACCGGCGCGCGCCGCGCCATCGCCGCCGAAGTGGGCCTGCTGATGGCCTCGCCGTCCGAGACCACGCTGATCGTGCTCGGCGCCGCCGCCTCGGCCGAGCTGATCCAGCCCGCCACCGCCGCCTTCTGGCAGACCGTCACCGCGATCGGCCTCACCATCACCCCGCTGCTCGCCTGGGCGGGCCGCACCGCCGCCGCGCGCATCGACCGGCGCGGCGCGATCGCGGCGGTGGAAGCGCCCGGCGCCGGCGCGGCGCGCACCGTGATCGTCGGCTTCGGCCGCGTCGGCCAGCTCGTCGCCGAGATGCTGGCGCGGCACGGGATGCCGTTCGTCGCGATCGATGCCGATGTCGACGGCGTCGCGCGCGCGCGCAAGGCCGGCCGGCCGGTGATCTTCGGCGATGCCTCGCGGCCCGACATGCTGGAGCGCCTCGCGCTCGACCGCGCCGCCGCGCTGGTGCTGACGATGGACGATCCGGTCGAGCAGGCGCGGCTCACCGCGCGGGTGCGCCGGCTGCACCCGCGGCTCACCATCGTCGCGCGGGCGCGGGACGCGGCGCATGCCGCCGAGCTCTACCGGGCGGGCGCGACCGACGCGGTGCCCGAGCAGCTCGAATCCTCGCTCCAGCTCTCGGAGGCGGTGCTGGTCGATCTCGGTGTCGCGATGGGGCCGGTGATCGCGTCCATCCACGAGAAGCGCGCCGAGCAGCGCGCCGCGATCATGGCCGAGGGGGAGCTGACGGCGCCGCCTCCCGCCCGCGCGCGGCGGCGGCCGCGGGACAACGGCTAGGTGGGCTTCGGCGCCGCGCGCTGATCGATGGCCGCCGCGTGCGGGAAGGGCGGCAAGAGGATAAGGACGATCGCATGGGCGATCGGTGCGCTCGTCCACAGCGGTCCCGCACGGCGTGGCGCGCGGATCATGCCGCCGCCGCGACCTCCCCCAGCGCGGCGCGCACCGCCGCGATCGCCGCCTGCGCCGCGCTCCCGTCCGGTCCGCCGCCCTGCGCCATGTCGGGACGGCCGCCGCCGCCCTGCCCGCCGAGCGCCGCCACCGCGCCGCGCACCAGATCGATCGCGCTCGTGCGCCCGACCAGATCGGCGGTGACGCCGACCGCGACCGACGCGCGGCCGTCGTGGACCGCCACCACCGCCGCGACGCCCGAGCCGATCCGCGCCTTGGCGTCGTCGACCAGCCCGCGCAATGCCTTGGGATCGAGCCCGTCGATCACCTGGCCGATGAAGCCGTGGCCGCCGATCCGCTCCGCGTCCGCCGGTGCCGCGCCGCCGCCGCCGGTCGCCAGCGCGCGCTTCGCCTCGGCGAGCTCGCGCTCCAGCCGCCGCCGCTCCTCGACGAGGACCAGCACGCGCGCCGGCACGTCGTCCGGCGCCGTCTTGAGCGCGGCGGCGATCTCGCGCAGCTTCTCGTCGCGCGCGCTCAGATATTGCCGCGCCGCCTCGCCGGTCAGCGCCTCGATCCGCCGCACGCCGGAGGCGACCGCGCTCTCGCCGACGATCTCGAACAACGCGATGTCGCCCAGCGCCGCGACATGGGTGCCGCCGCACAGCTCGACCGAATAATGCGCGTCCTCATCCGCGCGGCCCATCGAGAGGACGCGCACCTCCTCGCCATATTTCTCGCCGAACAGCGCCATCGCGCCCGCGGCGACCGCATCCTCCGGCGCCATCAGCCGGGTGCCGACCGCGCTGTTCCCGCGGATGTGGAGGTTCACCTCGGCCTCGACCCTGGCGATCTCCCCGGGCGTCAGCGCCCTGGGGTGCGAGAAGTCGAAGCGCAGCCGATCGGCCGCGACGAGGCTGCCCTTCTGGGTGACGTGGGGGCCGAGATGCTTGCGCAGCGCGGCGTGGAGGAGGTGCGTCGCCGAATGATTGGCGCGCACCCGATCGCGATGCGCGGCGTCGACCGCGAGCTGGACCGCATCGCCGACCGCGATCCCGCCGGACTCGATCCGGGCGTGGTGGACGTGCAGCCGGCCGAGCGCCTTGCCGGTGTCGCCGACCGTCGCCCGCAGGCCGGCGTCGCCGGTGATGATGCCGGTGTCGCCGCTCTGGCCGCCGCTCTCGCCGTAGAAGGGCGTCTGGTTGACGAGGATGTCGACCGCCTCGCCGGCGCCCGCGCGCTCGATCCGCCGGCCGTCGCGGACGAGCGCCACCACCTTGCCCTCGCCCCTGGTGCCGGCATAGCCGGTGAACTCGGTGCCGCCCTGCTCCTCGGCGATGTCGAACCACAGATCGTCCGACGCCTTCTCGCCCGATCCCTTCCAGGCGGCGCGCGCGGCGGCCTTCTGCTCGGCCATCGCCGCGTCGAAGCCGGCGCGATCGACGGCGAGCGACTGCGCGCGCAGCGCATCCTCGGTGAGATCATAGGGGAAGCCGAAGGTGTCGTAGAGCCTGAACGCGACCGCGCCGGGCAGCGTCGCGCCCGGCGTCATGGTGGCGGTGGCCTCGTCGAGCAGGCGCAGGCCGTTGGCGAG
>CAXTPE010000252.1:0-3953 GCA_964245925.1 uncultured Sphingomonadaceae bacterium | reverse complement strand
GACGACGTGATGAACGACCAGCGCAAGGTGATCTACGAGCAGCGCGCCGACATCATGGACGCCGAGACCGTCGACGACGTCGTCGAGGAGATGCGCGGCGAGACGGTGGCGGGGCTGGTCGGCGATGCGTGCCCGGTGGGCTCCTATCCCGAGCAGTGGGACGTGGCGGGGCTGAAGGAGCGCACGCTGGCGGTCTTCGGTTTCGATCCGCCGGTCGAGGAATGGCTCGCGGAGGAGGCGGTCGAGCCCGAACTGCTGGCGACGCGCATCCAGGCGCAGGCCGACGCGGAGATCGCCGCCAAGATCGCCGAGATCGGCGACGAGACCTGGCGATCGATCGAGAAGAGCATCCTCCTGCAGTCGCTCGACGAGCATTGGAAGGAGCATCTCGCCACGCTGGATGCGCTCCGCCAGGTGATCCACCTGCGGGCGTATGCGCAGAAGACGCCGATCAACGAATATAAGCAGGAGGCGTTCGCGCTGTTCGAGCGGATGCTCGCGGCGATCCGCGAGAACGTCACGCATCTGCTTGCGATCTCACGCTTCATGGCGCCGCAGCCGCTGCCCGATTTGCCCGACTTCATCACCAGCCACATCGACCCGCTCACCGGCTACGACGACAGCGCCGACCGCGACATGTTCGGCGCGAGCGGCCTCGGGCTGGTGACCACGCGACTTGCCCCCCTGTCGATCCCGCGGCCGGACTTCGACGGCGCGCAGCCGAACGTCTCGCCGGAGGAGATCGCGTCATGGGGCGCGGTGAGCCGCAATGCGCCCTGCCCCTGCGGATCGGGGCGCAAGTTCAAGCACTGCCACGGCGTAGCGGCCTGATACCGCCTGCCCCCTCTCTCTCTCTCTCTCTCTCTCTCTCTCTCTCTCTCTCTCTCCAGGGGGAGGGGAGGGGCCGTCACCGCCAGGGGCGGGAGGGTGAGGGGTCGCGCGCCCTCGCAAGTGCCGGACCCCTTTCCCGACCCGCTCCCGACGGGAGGGCTTTTCGGGCCTCACTCGCTCGCGAACAGCTCCCGCTCGATCGCCGTCACCAGGCCGTCGTCATCCGGCTTGGTGTCCGGAGCGAAGCGGGCGACGACCGCGCCGTCGCGCGCGATCAGGAATTTCTCGAAGTTCCACAGCACCTCGGGCGCCGGGTTGGGCGTCATGCCATAGCCCTTGAGCTTCTCGCGCATCGTGTCGGCGCCCGGCGTCTCCGGCTGCGCCGCGATCAGCCCGGCATAGAGCGGGTGCTTCCCCTCGCCGACGATGCTCGACTTGGCGAACAGCGGGAACGACACGTCGTACCTGGTCGAGCAGAAGCTGGCGATCTCCTCCTCGGTGCCGGGCTCCTGTCCCGCGAAATCATTGGCCGGGAAGCCGAGCACCTCGAAGCCCTCGTCGTGATATTTGCGGTGGAGCGCCTCCAGCCCCTCATATTGCGGGGTCAGCCCGCATTTGGAGGCGGTGTTGACGACGAGCAGCACCTTGCCCGCATGCGCCGCGAGGCTGTCGTCCTGGCCGTCGATCGTCTTGAGGGGGATGTCGCCGAGCGTGCTGGTCATGGGGTGTCTCCTTCGCTCGCCGGATAGCGGGCGGACGGCCATGCCATCAAGCCGCATTGACGGAGGGCCAAGCGGCGCGCCAAAGCGTCGCGCATGAAACGCCGTGCCGGACAAGACCCTGCGATCACCTCGACCTGGCGCCCCGCGACGCTCGCGGTGCGCGGCGGCACCGCGCGCACCGAATATGGCGAGACCAGCGAGGCGCTGTTCCTGACGTCGGGCTATGCCTATGACTGCGCGGGCGACGCCGCCGCGCGCTTTGCCGGCGAGCAGGCCGGCATGACCTATTCGCGGCTCCAGAACCCTACCGTCGAGATGCTCGAACGGCGCATCGCGCTGCTGGAGGGGGCGGAGGCCGCGCGCTGCACCGCGAGCGGGATGGCGGCGATGACCGCGGCGCTGCTCTGCCAGCTCGTCGCCGGCGATCATGTCGTGGCGGGCCGAGCGCTGTTCGGCTCCTGCCGCTGGCTCACCGATACGCTGCTGCCGCGCTTCGGCATAGCCACCACCATCGTCGACGGCACCGACGTCGATGCCTGGGCCGCGGCGATCCGCCCCGAGACGAAGCTTTTCTTCTTCGAGACCCCCGCCAACCCGACGCTCGACATCGTCGATCTGGCGGCGGTGTGCGGGCTCGCGAAGGGCGCGGGAATCAGGACCGTCGTCGACAATGCGTTCGCGACGCCCGCGCTCCAGCGGCCGATGGATTATGGCGCCGACATCGTCGCCTATTCGGCCACCAAGATGATGGACGGGCAGGGCCGCGTGCTCGCCGGCGCCGTCACCGGCAGCGAGGATTTCATCCTCGACACGCTGCTGCCGTTCACCCGCAACACCGGCCCGACCCTCTCCGCCTTCAACGCCTGGGTGGTGGTCAAGGGCCTGGAGACGCTCGACCTGCGCATCCGCCGCCAGAGCGAGAATGCGCTGAAGGTCGCGGCCTTCCTCGAGACGCGCGTGCCGCGCCTGCTCTATCCGGCGCTGGCGAGCCATCCGCAGCATGATCTCGCGATGCGGCAGATGAGCGCGGGCGGCATCGTGATCGCGCTGTTCCTCGATGGCGGGCGCGCCCAGGCGCACGGCCTGCTCGATGCGCTGGCGCTGATCGACATCTCGAACAACCTCGGCGATTCGCGCACGCTCATGACGCACCCGGCATCCACCACCCACAGCGGGCTCGCCGAGGAGGTCCGGCTCCAGATGGGGATCACCGAGGGACTGCTGCGCCTCTCGATCGGTCTGGAGGATGCGGACGACCTCATCGACGACCTCGACCGCGCGCTGCGCGCGGCGGGGCTGTGACGCCATGATGAAGGCGCTCTTCCCGCACGCGCAGACCACTCGCGGCGTCACCGTGCGCGTCTCGGTGAGCTATCTCCCGGAGCAGTCGGACCCGGCCAAGGCCCGCTGGTTCTGGGCCTATCACATCCGCATCGAGAACGAAGGCAGCGAGGCCGCGCAACTGCTCATGCGCCGCTGGACGATCACCGACGGGCGCGGCGGCCGCCACGAGGTGCGTGGCGAGGGCGTGGTGGGCGAGCAGCCGCTGATCGCGCCGGGCGGATCGTTCGACTATGTCTCCGGCTGCCCGCTCCAGACGCCGACCGGGGCGATGGAGGGCAGCTACACCATGGTCGACGAGGCCGGGCGCGACTTCGACGTGGCGATCCCGCGCTTCGCGCTGCTCGCGCCGGTCACGTCGCGCTGACCTTCCATGGCGCCGTATCCCAACTCCCCGTTCGTGCCGGGCGAAGTCGAGGCGCGGCCACACGCGCATGCCCCTCGACTTCGCCCGGAGCGAATGGATGTGGCGGGCTGGCCCGAGCGAGCCGGCCGCCCATGAAGCGCACCCATCTCCCGCTCAACGGCCTGCGCGTGCTGGACGCCGCCGCGCGCCACCTCTCGTTCACGCGCGCCGCCGACGAGCTGGCGGTGACGCCAGCCGCGGTCGGCCAGCAGATCCGCGCGCTGGAGGACACGCTCGGCGTCGTGCTGTTCCGCCGCACCGCCAAGGGGCTGGAGCTCACCGCCGAGGGCGAGGGCGGGCTGGTCGCGCTCAGGGCCGGGTTCCTCGAGTTCGAGGAGGCGGTGCGCGCGATGCAGGCGGGGCAGTCGTCCAAGTCGCTCACCATCGCCGCGCCGCGCGACTTCACCGCGCGCTGGCTCGCGCCGCGCCTCGCCGATTATGCGAGGAGCGATGGCGATCTGCGCTTCGTGCTGCTCGCCGCCGACGAGGAGCTCGATTTCACCCAGGCCAATCTCGATCTCGCCATCCGCTTCGGCACCGGCCAGGGCGAGCATGAGGGCGTGGCGCTGGCCGGTGCCGGCCATGCCTGCGTGGGTGCGCCGACAGGCGGGCTGGAGGCCCCGATCGCCTGGCCGGGCTGCCCGGCCGACGCG
>CAXTPE010000251.1:0-3989 GCA_964245925.1 uncultured Sphingomonadaceae bacterium | reverse complement strand
TCGCCGCGCGTCACCCAGAAGCTCTTGCCCTTCACGCCGACGTCGAGCTGATACTGGTGATCGCCCGCCGCCTGGGTGGAGAAGGCGATCTGCCGCTCGGAGCGCGCCTCGAGCTGGCGCAGGAAGGGGTTGCGCACCGCCGACGAGTAGAAGCCGGTCGGCGAGAAGCGGTGGAGCAGGATGTCGCCCTCGCCGAGCTGGGTCAGCCGCGCCTTCCAGCCCTCCGGGATCGGGCTCTCGCGGGTGAGCAGCGGGCGCGTGCCGAACTGGAAGGCGATCTGGCCGAGCTCGGGATTGTCGATCCACTGGTCCCACTCGCGCAGGAACCAGACGTTGCCGGCCATCACGATCGGCGTCGAATCGGGGATGCCGCCCTCGCGCATCGTCTCGCGCAGCGCCTTGACGCGCGGATAGGGATCCTCGGGGACGAGCGGATCCTCGGCGTTGGAGAGGCCGTTGTGCCCGCCCGCCTTCCACGGATCCTCGTAGACCACCGCGGCGAGCCAGTCGGCCGCCTTGGAGTAGGCCCGCTTCCAGAGCGCCCGGAAGGCGCGCGCCGAGCTGATGATCGGCAGATACTGCACCTCGTAGGAGGCGGCGATCTCGGAGAGCTTGTAGGGCATGCCCGCGCCGCAGGTGACGCCGGCCACGAGCCCGCGGGTCCGCTCCAGCACGCCGTGGAGCACGCGCTGCGCGCCGCCCATCTCCCACAGCACGTTGATGTTGATCGCGCCCCGCCCGCCGGCGAGATCATGCGCGCGGCGCACCTGCTCGGCGGCGCCGTCGATGGCATAGCGCACCAGCTCCTCGTGGCGCTCGCGGCGCGTCAGCGCGCCATAGACCTGGGGCACGATCCTGCCGTCGGGATCATAGCTGTCGGCGTTGACCGCCGAGACGGTGCCGATGCCGCCGGCGGCCGCCCACGCGCCGGAGCTCATGTGGTTGGTCGCCGAGACGCCCTTGCCGCCTTCCACCAGCGGCCACACCTCACGCCCGCCATAGGCGATCGGCTGGAGACCCTTGAACAACGCATTCCTCCACGCAAGACCGGCCGCCTCTAGCAGAGCGGGCGCCGGCGTGCGAAAAGAAACATAAAGCAGATGTAATGTTCGGCTCTGGCCGTCCCTCGCTCTCCATGGGAGAGGGCGTCGTCCGGATGCGACCGATCCGGTCACGCTCCGGAATCCGCTTTCCCGGCCCGGCGCTCAGCCGAGCGGGTGCGCGCCGCCCATCGCGTCCTCGTACAGCGCGCGATATGCCGCGATCATCGCCGCCTCGCCATAGTCCGCCCGCGCGCGCGCGCGATTGGCGGCGCCGATGCGGTGGCGCAGGTCGCGGCTGCCGACGAGACGGCGCAGCGCCGCCGCCAGCCCCTCGGCGTCGCCCGCCGGCGCCAGCAGCGGCAGGTTCTCGCGCGCCACCATGGCGCGCACGTCGCCGACATCGGTGGCGGCGACCGGCAGCCCGGCCGCCATCGCCTCGACCAGCGAGATCGGGAACTGCTCGCTGTCCGACGACAGCGCGAAGATGTCGAAATGCCCCACGTAGCGCGCCGGATCGGCGACGAAGCCCGGCAGCAGCACGCGCTCCGCCACGCCGGCCTCGGCGGCGGCGGCGAGGATCGCGCCGCGCTCCGGCCCCTCGCCGACGATCACCAGCCGGCCGCTCCCCGCCGCCGCCAGCGCGCGGACGAGCAGCGGCAGGTTCTTGACCGCGCGCAGCCCCGCCATGGTGCCGATCACGACATCGCCCGGCGCCCGCGAAAAGCCCGGGAGCGCCCCCGGCTCCGGGTTCCCGAGGAAGCGATCGACGGGCACGCCGTTGGCGATCCGCCGCACGCGCCGCGCCCGCTGCCGCCACGCCTGCCCCGCGATCCCCTCCAGCCGCCGCGACGGCACCACCAGCGCGCGCGCGGCCGGCAGCGCCAGCCGGCGGAAGAGCACGCGCCTGGTCTTCTGGCGGACGGCCTCGTCGGCGTTGAAGCCGTCCTCATGGTGGATCAGCGGCGGCAGGCGCATCAGCGGGGCGAACAGCCGCCGCGCCATCACCCCGTCCATCGCCCCCCAGTTGTAGCTCAGCACGAGATCGAAGCCGGCCATGAACCGCGCCAGCGCGCGATAGCGCGCGAGCCCGGGCTTGCCGATCAGCGACGGCGCGCCGGGGAAGTCGACGCGAACCGCCGGATCGATCGCGGCGCGGGCATCGAGCGCGTCCGGGACCGCGCTCAGCACGACATGACGCGCGGCATCCCCCCAGGCGTTCATCAGCCGGACGGCGCGCGCCTCCTTGCCGCCGAGCGTGAAGGTGGAGTGGAGATGGAGGATGCGCGCCGGCCCGGTCTCGATCCTGCCCGTCTCGATCCTGCCCGTCTCGATCCTGTCCGCCTCGATCATGGCGGGGATCATGGCTGACGAGGCGTTAACGGAGCATGCCGCATCCGGAGCGGGATGGGCGGAGATCCAGCTTCTTCCGTCGACAAGGCAGCGGGATCCCCACGTTCGCGGCGGTGACGAAAACGCGCTAGGCCGCGCCGTCGATCCGCATGAGCAGCCGGTCGATCGCACCCCGCGCCTGCGGCTCGCCGAGCGTCGGGGCATGGCCGGTGCGCGGGATCACCACCTGCTCCAGCCGCGGCAGGCGGCGCCGCATCTCGTCCGCCGTCGCGCCCGAGAGGACATCCGAGAGCGCGCCGCGCACGAGCAGCGCCGGCATTTCCCGCATGCTCTCGAGCAGCGGCCACATGTCGAACCCCGCCCCGCCGCCGGCGGCGCGCATCGGCTCGGCGATGCGCTGGTCGTAATCGGGGACGACGCGGCCGGCCGGCGTCAGCCGGCAGAGCCGCTTGGCCATCGTCAGCCAGTCCTCGATGCCATGGTCCGGGAAGGCGACCGCATGGGTCTCGCCGAGCGCGCGCGCGGCGTGCAGCCAGGTCGGCCAGCTCCCGCCCTTGCCGACATAGGTGCGGATGCGCTGCAGGCCGTGCGCCTCGATCGTCGGCCCGATGTCGTTGAGCAGCGCGCCCGCCACCCGGCCGGGGTGGGCGGCGGTCAGCAGCATCGTCAGGATGCCGCCGAGCGAGGTGCCGAACAGCACGAACCGCTCCAGCGAAAGATCGGCGATCAGCCGCTCGATGTCGCGCATGTAGACCAGCGGGGCGTAGTTCATGGGGTTGCGGTCGTAGCCGCTCTCGCCGCGCCCGCGCAGATCGGGGCAGATCACCCGCCAGCCCGGCGCGAGCCGCGCCGCCACGTCCTCGAAGTCGCGCGCGTTGCGGGTGAGGCCGGGCAGGCAGAGGATAGCGGGCCTGCCGTCTCCGCCGGGATGATCGCGATAATGGAGGCGGATACCGTCTTCCGACCACCAGGTGCCGTCCGACCAGCCCGCCATGCCTGCGCCTCCGCCATGCCTGCGCCGCCGCCTGCTTGCGCCGCCATGTGCCGCCGCCCATATCGCGGCATGGCGATCCTCCCGCAACCCGTCCGCTTCCGGCCCGCGACCGCGATCCTGTCGCTGGGCGACACCTTCTACGATCCGGTCGCGCCGGCCGATTTTCCCGCGCGCATCCCGCGCTTCCGCAACCGGCGCTGGGCCGACGCGGTGGGCCTGGGCGATCTCGACGACGCCGCCTGGGTGGCGCATTTCGGCCGCTTCGAGCCGCTCCCCGGCAGCCTGCCGCGGCCGCTCGCGCTGCGCTACCACGGCCACCAGTTCCGCGCGTACAACCCCGACATCGGCGACGGGCGCGGCTTCCTGTTCGCGCAGTTGCGCGGCGCCGATGGCCGCCTGCTCGATCTCGGCACCAAGGGATCGGGGACGACGCCCTACAGCCGCTTCGGCGACGGGCGGCTGACGCTGAAGGGCGGGGTGCGCGAGGTGCTCGCCACCGAGATGCTCGAGGCATTGGGCGTCGCGACCTCGAAGAGCTTCTCGCTGATCGAGACCGGCGAGCAGCTCCACCGCGGCGACGAGCCCTCCCCCACCCGCTCCGC
>CAXTPE010000250.1:0-4000 GCA_964245925.1 uncultured Sphingomonadaceae bacterium | reverse complement strand
GCTGGTAGCTTTCGAGCTTGGTCATGTTGACGCCGTTGGTCGCGAAGCCGCCGAGCGCCTTGTAGAGCGCCGCGGAGATGTTCCTCACCTCGAACACGAGGCTCGTCATGCAGCGCGCGTCCCTTGCCGGCAGCGCCCCGCCGCGCGCCAGCACCACGAAGCGCGTGATGTTGTCGGCGGCGTCCGCCACGTCCTCGGCGATCACCGCCAGCCCGTAGAGCGCGGCCGCCGCCGCCGGCGCCAGCGCCGCCACCCCCGCCTCGCCCAGCACCGCCACCTCGGCGACCGCCGCCGCCGTATCGGCGAAGGCGATCGGGCGGATGCCGTGGGCGCGCAGCCAGCGGCGGCACTGGCCGAGCGCCTGCGGGTGGCTCATCGCCTGGCCGATCCCGTCCAGCGCCACGCCCGGCAGCCCGATCAGGCAGTGGCGGATCGCCAGGAAATGCTCGCCGGTGATGACGAGGCCGCTCTCGGGCAGCAGGAAGTGGATGTCGGCGACGCGCCCGTGCAGCGAATTCTCGATCGGGATCACCGCGCAGCCGGCGGTGCCGTCGCGCACCGCCTCGATCGCGTCCTCGAAGGCGTAGCAGGGCAGCGGCAGCGCCCGCGGGAACAGCTCGGCCAGCGCGACATGCGAGTTCGCCCCCGGCGCGCCCTGGAAGGCGACCGCGCGGTGCGGCGCGCGCGCGGCGGCGGCGGTCAGCTCGGCGACGAGGGTCGCGGCGGGGGCGGGAAAGGCCTGCATCGAGGGTCAAGCGATTAGGGGCGCGGGCGCCGCCCGGCAAGCTTGCGGAGGCGGGCAAGCTTTTCTAAAGCAAGCCCGCCGAGCGAAATGAGCGCGCCCCTCGGCCGCGCAGCGGGGACGGGGCGGGGCATGGACGACCGGACGAACACGATTGCCGGCTGGGTGCTCGCGGGCGGCATCGCCGCGCTTGGCCTCTCGATCGTCACGGGCGAATATTTCCACGCCGAGCGCCCCGAGAAGATGGGCTATGCGGTGACCGGCGTCGAGGCGGAGGACAGCGGCGCGGCGGCGGTGCCCGACAAGCCCGTCGAGTTCTACCTGGCGAGCGCGGACCCGGCCAAGGGCGCCGAGGTCTTCAAGAAATGCGGCGCCTGCCACAATGCCGACAAGGGCGGCGCCAATGCGATCGGCCCCAATCTCTACGGCGTGGTCGGCGAGGGCATCGCCGAGGGTGCGGGCGGCTATCCGTTCAGCGACGCGCTGAAGGGCGTCCACGGCACCTGGGACTTCACCAAGCTCAACGCCTGGCTGACCAGCCCCAAGGGTTTCGCGCCCGGCACCAAGATGACCTTCGCCGGCCTCTCCAAGCCCGAGGATCGCGCCAATGTCATCGTCTATCTGAACCAGCAGAGCGCCGCGCCGGCGCCGCTGCCGCCGGTCCCCGCCGCCGCGAGCGCCACCGCCGCCGGCACGAACGCGAACGCCAAGCCCGGCGCCAACACCTCGGGCGAGGGCGCGAAGAACGTCCCGGTGCCGACCGAGGGCCAGGCCGCGAACGATCTCAAGGGCACGGTGAGCGGCGAGGGCGCTCCCGGCGTCGCGGGGACGTCGAGCCAGGAGAAGCATTGAGGCGTCGCCCGGGAGGGCGCCGTTTCCACCCCGTTCGTGTCGAGCGAAGCCGCGGCACGGCATCGGGCGCCTGGCCGCCGCCCGACATCGCTCGGGACGAACGGCTCATGATGCCGCTGTCCCGGCGCCGTCCGCATAATGCGCCCGCACATGCGCCCATGCCTCCTCGGCATCCTCGCAGAAGCGGAACAGCCCCAGATCCTGCGGCGCGATCACGCCCTCCTCGACCAGCGCGTCGAAGTCGATCACCCGCCGCCAGAAGTCCTCGCCGAACAGCAGTACCGGCAGCGCCGCCATCTTGCCGGTCTGGATGAGGGTCAGGAGCTCGAACAGCTCGTCGAACGTGCCGAACCCGCCCGGAAACACCGCCACCGCGCGGGCACGCAGCAGGAAGTGCATCTTGCGCAGCGCGAAATAGTGGAAGTTGAGGCTGAGCGCGGGCGTGACATAGGCGTTGGGCGCCTGCTCGTGCGGCAGCACGATGTTGAGCCCGATCGATTCCGCCCCCGCATCGGCGGCACCACGGTTCGCGGCCTCCATGATCGACGGCCCGCCGCCCGAGCAGACCACGAACTGCCGCCTCCCGTCCGCGTCCGGCGGGGTCGCGCCCGCCAGCCGCGCGAGCGCGCGTGCCGCGTCATAATGGCGCGCCTTGTCCTTCAGCCGCCCGGCGATGCGCGCCTGGGTGTCGGTCCTGGCGGCGGCGACGATTCCGTCGGCATGCTCGGGCGCGGGGATGCGCGCGGAGCCGTAGAACACGAAGGTGGACGCGATCCGCGCCTCGTTCATCACCAGCTCCGGCTTCATCAGCTCGAGCTGGAAGCGCACCGGCCGCAGATCGTCGCGCAACAGGAAATCCTGGTCGGCGAAGGCGAGCCGGTAGGCGGGGCTGGCGGTCTGCGGCGTCTCGGTGAAGCCTTTCGCGGTGGCGGCGTCCTGCCTGGCGCGGCGGAACATGCGCCGGGGCACGCGCGGCGCGGGAGTGCGGGTGGCCATGATGTTTCTCTTTCTTGCCTTGGGTGGATGACTTCAGCTTTGTCCACCGTCATCCCCGCGCCGGCGGGGATCCGGCTTCTTCCGCCGCGATCAGGCGGCGGGATCCCCGCTCTCGGGACGACGAGGAGCAAGCGGGGATGAGGAAGAGACAACAGCGATCCCACCCGATGTCATCCGGCTCTAGCACCATGGCCATGACAGGTCAGCGGCGGTAACAGGTCAGCGGCAGTAGCGCTCGGGCGCCATGTCCAGGTGGAGATGGTTGCGGTGGAGCGTGTTCGCATCCGGGCCGAGCACGACGCCGAAGCTCGCGCACGCCGAATCATGCACCGCGCGCAGGAACCGGCGCGCCGCCGCATCGTCGCCGTTCCAGCCGTCGAGCACGGTGATCCGCCGCCCGTCGGCCAGCACGAACGCGGCGATGTCGACCGCATTGGCGACGCCATGCTCGGACAGCCGCTCGCCGGCCGCGTTGTTGACCGGGCGGCAGGCATAGCTGCCGAAGCTCTCGACCTTCAGCACCGGCTCGCCGAACACCCGCGCCGCCGCCTGCTGCACCGGCCCGCGCACCCATGCCACCAGCGCCTCGGCGAGCCCGCAGCGCATCGGCCCGAGGCTGGTGGTGGGGATACCATAGTCGTCGAGCCGGATCGTGCCGATCTGCGAGCAGGCGCCCGGGCCGCGCCGGTCGGGCAGCGGCGTGTAGCGGATGCCGGCCGCGTCGAGCCGCGCGAGGCACTGGCGGGTGACGGCGGCGGCGGGCTCCGGCGAGCGGGGCGGGCCGCCCGCGCGCGGCGGCGCGCGCCGGCCGGCGTGATGCCGCGAGGGCGAGACGCAGCCGGCCAGCGCCACGAGGGTCAGCAGGAACGCGGCCTTGCGCATCCGCCGGCCATGCGGCGGCGGGGCTGAGCATGGGGTTAACGACCTGCCCTCGCTCCACGGAGAGGATTTCGGCCTGACGAGCCTCTCCCCATGGGGGAGGGCTTTTCCGCTCAGTCCGCGAACGGGTCGCGCACCAGGATCGTGTCCTCGCGCTCGGGGCTGGTCGAGACGAGCGCGACCGGGCAGCGGATCAGCTCCTCGACGCGGCGGATATATTTGATCGCCTGCGCCGGCAGCTCCGCCCAGCTCCGCGCGCCGGCGGTCGATCCGCTCCAGCCCTCGATCTCCTCGTAGAGCGGCGCGATCTCGGCCTGGTCGCGCGCATGCGGCGGCAGATGGGCATGGTCGCGCCCGCCCAGCCGATAGCCGGTGCAGATGCGCAGCGTCTCGAACCCGTCGAGCACGTCGAGCTTGGTGAGCGCGATGCCGGTGACGCCGGACACCGCCACCGCTTGCCGCACCAGCACCGCGTCGAACCAGCCGCAGCGCCGCTTGCGCCCCGTCACGGTGCCGAACTCGCGGCCGCGC
>CAXTPE010000249.1:0-4026 GCA_964245925.1 uncultured Sphingomonadaceae bacterium | reverse complement strand
CGAGCTGCCGCTGAACGAGGTGGTGTTCGACTTCTACGATCGGCTGAAGAGCATCTCGCGCGGCTATGCCTCGTTCGACTATCACCAGATCGGCTATCGCGAGGGCGATCTGGTCAAGATGGGCATCCTCGTCAACGCCGAAGCCGTCGACGCGCTCAGCATGATCGTCCACCGCGGCACGGCGGAGGCGCGCGGGCGCGGCATGTGCGAGCGGCTGAAGGAGCTGATCCCGCGCCACCTGTTCAAGATCCCGATCCAGGCGGCGATCGGCGGCAAGGTGATCGCGCGCGAGACGATCGCGGCGATGCGCAAGGACGTGACCGCGAAATGCTATGGCGGCGACGCCAGCCGCAAGCGCAAACTGCTCGACAAGCAGAAGGAAGGCAAGAAGCGCATGCGCGAATATGGCAGCGTCAGCATCCCGCAGGAGGCGTTCATCGCCGCGCTCCGGATGGGAGAGGAGTGAGGCTGACATATGCTTGACCGGCATCCCGCTGGCCGACACTGGAGTCCCCCATGACCGAGCGACTGGACTACAACGCCATCTCCCCCGCCGGGCTCAAGGCGATGGGCGGGGTATATGACTATGTCCGCACATGCGGCCTCGACGCGGCGATCGTCGATCTCGCCTTCCTGCGCACGTCGCAGATCAACGGCTGCGCCTATTGCATCGACATGCATTCGCGCGACCTGATCGAGGGCGGCATGGATGTCGGGAAGCTGCTGCTGGTGCCGGTGTGGGATGAGGCGAAGCCGCTGTTCAGCGCCCGGGAGCAGGCCGCGCTGGCGCTGGCCGAAACGGTCACCCGCGTCGCCGACACCCATGTTCCCGATGCGGATTATGCCGCCGCGGCCGCGATGTTCGAGGAGAAGGAACTGGTCGACCTGACGCTCGCGATCGGCCTGATGAACGCCTATAACCGGATGGGGATCAGCTTTCGTTCGGTTCCGGCGGCGGTCGGCAAGCTTCCGGGCTGACGTTCGGCATCGAAAGAGCGCCCGGCGCCTGTCCGGCCGGCAGCCTCGGCATCCATCCTTTTACCGTCCGGCGCTCATCCCGTCGCGGGGGCAGCTATCCATCGGCGTCCGCGACGGCCGGCTGGCGCAGGCCGCCGACGATCGCGTCGATCTGCCGCACCGCCTGCGCCATGACGGGCTCGCGCCCCTTCATCGCCACGCCTTCGCCACGCACGAAATGCACGTCGGTCATGCCGATGAAGCGCAGCAGCGCGCGAAACAGCGGCTCCTGCGCATCCGCCGCCATGTTGGCGCCTTCGCTGTAGATGCCGCCACGCGTCTCGATGACGAGGAACGGCTTGGGCTTGAGCAGGCCGACCGGCCCCGTCGGAGTATAGCTGAACGTCAGGCCGGCGCGGATGACATGGTCGAACCAGCTCTTGAGCGTGGCGGTCATGCTGAAATTATACATCGGCGCGGCGATGACCACGATGTCGGCCGCATCGACCTCGGCGATCAGCGTGTCCGACAACAGCCGCGCTCCGGCGGCTTCCTCCGTCTCGACCCCCGGCCGGCCGATCCCCGCCAGCGTGCCCGAGCGGATATAGGCGATCGGCTCCCGGTCGAGATCGCGCTCGACCTGGGTGACGTCATCACGGCCCGCCGCCAGCGCCCGCACGGCATGATCGGCCAGCGCCCCCGACAGGGAGTCCTTGCCGGCGGCGCTCGATTTGATGACGAGGATGTTGGGCATTGTCGGACGTCTTTCGATCGAGTGTTGATAAGGATAGCGCTGGCCGCTCAGCCATGCGCCGCCACGATGAGGCAGCACGCCGCCCAGAAGACATGCAGTTCGCACCCGCCCAGGTTCCACACCCAGCGGCCGTTCGACACCTTCCACGCGGCGGCACCGGCGGTCAACATGAAGACGCCGGCGATCGCCGCCGCGTAGGGCAGCCAGATGCCCAGCACCAGGCAGAAGGCGACGGCGATCTCGATCGCGACCGATATGGCGACGAACGGGCCGACGGGCCGGAAGCCGGCGGCGCGAAAGACATCGAACACCGCCTCGCGCGCCGTGAACGCGGCGCGGATATGGGGCAGGAACATCAGGCCGCAGAGGATGGCGAGCTGATGGATCGGATCGCCGAGCTGGCCGGTCATGGGGTCTCCTCGCGCGGCGGGCGGCGGGCGCATCACCGTGCGCCCGCCGCCGCCCGCTCGTCACGGCTCAATAGGGCATGAGGATCCCGTCGATCCCGAACAGCGCCCGGCCATAGATCAGGCTGGCGAACTCCGGCAGGACGAAGGCGTGCCGGCTGGCGACCTCGCTGTCCCGCCAGATGCGCTGGAGCGGGTTGACCTGCGCGAAGCTGCCCGCGCCGTTGACGCTGAGCAGGCGGTTGATCGCCTCGCGCGACAGCTTGGCGGCCTGGCCCGCATCCATGCGGATGCGACCGCGCGTGCGCATGTCCAGCGGCGCGCGATCGCGCGCGGCCCGGTCGATGTCGGCGCAGGCGCGCACCACCAGCAGATAGGCCTGATCGGCGTCGGAGGCCGCTTCGGCCAGCTTGATCTGGTGCGCCGGCGAATCCTTGGCCTGGCTGAACACGGTATAGGCCACGCTCTTGGTCGCGCCCTTTTGCAGCGTCAGCTCGATCGCGGCGCGGGCAAGGCCGATCTGCACCGCGACCAGGATGATCTCGGCCACGGGCAGGAAGGAGGCATGCTGACTGGCCTCGGCAGGGTCGCCATTGCCATAGTTGCCGGTGGCCAGATCCTCGAACGCCTGGACGCGATGGTCGGGGACGAACACGTCCTTGGCGATCAGCGTGTTGCTCCCCGATGCGCGCATGCCGGCGACATGCCACACGTCCTTGATCGTGATGTCGGTCATCGGCACCAGCGCCAGCGCCGGGATCGGCGCGCCGGTGGCGTCGACGCCGAGCGGGATGCCCACCGTGCACCATTGGGCATGGGTCGAGCCGGAGGCATAGGTCCATTCGCCCGTCACGCGATAGCCGCCCTCGACCCGCTCGGCGGTCGACGACGGCGCGAACACGCCGCACACCCGGTTGAGCGGGCTGCCGGTGAACACTTCCTTCTGGGCACGCTCGGGGAAGAGGGTGACGACCCATGCGCAGACGTTGAGCAGCGCGGTCGCCCAGCCGGTGCCGCCATCGGCGCGGCCGATCTCCGCCACGGCATCGATGAAGGTACGGAAATTGGCGCCCGCGCCGCCGTGCCGCCTCGGCACGACGATGTGGAACAGGCCCTCGTCACCGATCATGTCGGCGACGTCGGCGGAGACGAAGCGCTGGTCCTCATTTTCCTGCGCGCGCGGCCGGATCCGGTCGAACACGGCGGCGGCACGCGCCACCAGCGCATAGTCGGGCGGCGGAATATCGGCGAAAGGATCACGCGCGGCGGCCGCAAGCGGAGCGAAGGGGACAACGGTCTGTGCTAGGCTGGCCATGGCTGTATATCCTTGCTGCAGGTGGTTGCGTGCGTGATTTCAATATCCGACGGTGATGCGCTTGCGGATGGCGCCGGGGGTCTCGATCTCGTCGAGCATCGCGACCGCCAGATCCTCGTAGCTGATCCAGCTCTTCCCCTTCGCATCCACCAGCAGCGCATCATCGCCGAGCCGGAAGATGCCGGTGCGCTCGCCCGGCACGAAGAACGCCGATGGCGCCACCATCGTCCAGTCCAGATCGTCGACCCCGCGCAGCGCCTCCAGCAAGGCCTTGCCGCAGCGCGACTCCTCCAGCACCACCGCCGGAAAATCGGGCGCATCGATGAACAGCTTGCCCGGTGCGACCTCCAGGCTGCCGGCGCCGCCGACCGACAGATAGCGTGTCACGCCGCTGGCGCGCACCGCGGCGATCAGCGCCTGCGGATCGGTCGCCACGAACGTCACCGAGCTGATGACGACATCATGTCCGGCCAGCGCGGTGGCGAGCGACGCGGGGGCTCGCACGTCACCCGCCGCCACGCGCTCGTCCGCCAGCGCCACATAGTTCGAGGGGGTCCGCGTGACCGCCGTGACCTGATGGCCCCGCCGCTGCG
>CAXTPE010000248.1:0-4093 GCA_964245925.1 uncultured Sphingomonadaceae bacterium | reverse complement strand
GCATAGCCGATCGACAGCCCGATCCGCACCGCCACCGCGTCGCAATGATAGGGCTCGCTGATCCGCGCGATGAGCGCGTCGGCCAGATCGGCGACGTTGCGGCGGCTGCGCGCATCGGCCAGCACGATCGCGAACTCGTCGCCGCCGAGCCGGCCGACGATGCCGTGATCGCCGATCGCCTCGGTGAGCCGCGTCGCGACCGCCTGGAGCACGGCATCGCCCTTGGCATGGCCGAAGGTGTCGTTGACCGGCTTGAAGCCGTCGAGATCGAGGAACAGCAGCGCGCACGGCGCGCCGCCGCCGCGCGCCTCCTTCAGCGCGCGATCGAGCAGCTCGCGGACGTGGAGGCGGTTCGGCAGGCTGGTCAGCACGTCGAGATTGGCGAGGTTGCGCAGCCGCCGCTCCGAGGTGCGGGTCGCGGTCATGTCCGAGGCGGTGCCGCGGAAGCCCTCGAACGCGCCGTCCTCGTCGAGCAGCGGCGAGGCCGAGAGCGACAGCGAGTGCCTGGCGCCGCCGACCATCACCTCGATCTCGATGCCGTGGAAGGGGGTGCGGTGGATGAGCGCGGTGCCGAGCGCGGTGTTGCCGCCGAGCAGCGCCGGGAGCTGCGCGCCGATCAGCTGGTGCAGCGGCCGGCCGAGCAGCTCGGCGATGCGCGGCGAGATGCGGATGAGGCGGTTCTCGGCGTCGGTCTGCCAGAGCCAGCTCGTGCCCTGCTCCTCATAGTCGCGCATCAGCGTGCGCAGTTCCTCGCTGGTGCGGCGCTGGTCGGCGGCGCGGATGATCTGCTCGCCCGAGAGCCGGCCGAGCCGGCGGGTGACCGCCAGCACGAAGCCGCCGTTGAAGACGAGCAGCGCCGCCATCGCCAGCGTCAGCCTGGACACGCCGCCGAGCCACAGCGCGATCGCGAGCCCGCCGGCGAGCACGAGCGTCCAGGACACCGCCGCGATCGGCGCGATCGAGATGGCGAGCGCGCCGCACAGCATCGCGCTGATCGCGCCGGCGAGGATCACGCGCACCTCGGGCGGCTGGGCGGCGAAGGTGACCGCCGGGATCGAGACCCAGATCGCCGCGGCCAGCACCACGCCGAGCGAATATTCGACCACCACGCGATGCTCGACGATCCGCCCGATCTGCGCGAAGGCGATCGCCTCGAGCCGCCGCACGCTGATCCAGTTGTAGGCGATCACCAGCATCGTCCACGAGGTCAGCACCGGCATCGCGAGCCGGCCCGAGAGGATGATGCTCATCACGATGGCGGAGAGCGTGCTGGCGGCGGCGAGCAGCGGCGCGAACTGCGCGAGCGCCTCGATCTGGAGGCTGCGCATCTGCTGGGCGTGGGTGCGCGGCTCCAGCATGCCGTCGGCCGGCTCGGTCCAGGCCGCGCTCATGCTCCTGGGTCCGCGGGTGCGCGGCGGCGGTGGGGTCGGGGCGTAGAACATGCGCCTGGCGGGTTGCTCCTTGCCCGCGTGCTTGCCATGCGGGGCTTGAAGAGACGTTAAGGCGGAGCGGCGGCGACGGCATGAAAGGCACGACTTCCGGCGCCGCGTTCGCGGCGGTCGAGGCGGGCGGGACCAAGTTCGTGCTCGGCATCGGCTCGGCGGCGGGCGGCTCGATCGCGCGCGCCACGGTCGCGACGCGCGATCCGGCGGCGACGGTGGCGGACATCGCGCGCTTCTTCGCGGACGCGGGGCGGGGCACCGACATCGCCGCGCTCGGGCTCGCGAGCTTCGGCCCGGTCGATCTCGATCCGGCGTCGCCCCGCCATGGCCATATCCTCGCCAGCCCCAAGCGCGCGTGGAGCGGCTTCGATCTGCTCGGCGCGCTGCGGCGGGCGCTCGGCGGCATTCCCGCCGGCATCGACACCGATGTCAACGCCGCCGCGCTCGCCGAGGCCGCGACCGGCGCCGGACGCGGCGCCGGCGACCTCGCCTATGCGACGATCGGCACCGGGATCGGCGTCGGCCTCGTCGTCGATGGCCGCGCGGTGCACGGCATCGCCCATCCCGAAGCGGGCCACATCCGCCCGCGCCGACACCCGGGGCACGGCGATTTCGCCGGCATCTGCCCGTTCCACGGCGATTGCCTGGAGGGGCTGGCGAGCGGACCGGCGATCACGGCGTGCTGGGGCGCGGAGCTGTCGGCGCTGCCGCCGGACCACCCGGCCTGGGCGATCCAGGCCGGCTATGTCGCGCAGCTCTGCGCCATGCTGATCCTCACGCTCGCGCCCGAACGGATCGTGCTCGGCGGCGGCGCGATGCGCCCCGGGCTGTTCGCGCCGGTCCGCGCGGAACTGGCGACGCAGCTTGCCGGCTATGGCGTCGGCGCCGATCCGCCGGCGCTCGAGCATCGGATCACCGCGCCGCGCTGCCCGGAACCATCGGGGCTGACCGGCGCCTATCTGCTGGCGGCGCGCGCCGGCCGGCGGTGAGAACGTAAAGGAGGTACAGGCCGTGCCGGTCACGGGCTGCCCTTGCCGCCATGCGCGCCGAACACGCCGCCGGTGGTGAAGCTCGCCTCGTCGGACGCCAGCGTCACGTAGAGCGGCGCGAGCTCGGCGGGCTGGCCGGCGCGGCCGAGCGGGGTCTGCTGGCCGAACTCGCGCATCGTGCCGGGCAACTGGCCGCCGGCGACCTGGAGCGGCGTCCAGATCGGCCCCGGCGCCACCGCGTTGACGCGGATGCCCCGGCCGGCGAGCTGCTTGGCGAGCCCCTTGGTGAAGATCAGGATCGCGCCCTTGGTGGAGGCATAGGCGAGCAGCTCCTCCTCGGGATCATAGGAGTTCACAGACGCGGTGTTGATGATCGCCGAGCCCGGCTTCATGTGCGGGATCGCGGCCTTGCTGATCCGGAACGGCGCGTAGATATTGGTCTTGAAGGTCTGGTCGAACTCCTCGTCGGGCACCTCGAAGATCGTCTTCTTGCTCTGCTGATAGGCGGCGTTGTTGACGAGGATGTCGAGCCCGCCCAGGCCCTCGACCGCGTCGGCGACCAGCTTCTCGCAGAACTCGCGGGCGCGGATGTCGCCGGGCAGCGCGACCGCCTTGCGCCCGGCCGCGCGGATCAGCGCGACCACCTCGCGAGCGTCCGGCTCCTCCTGCGGCAGATAGTTGATCGCGACGTCGGCGCCCTCGCGCGCGAAGGCGATCGCGGCGGCGCGGCCGATGCCGCTGTCGCCGCCGGTGAGCAGCGCCTTGCGCCCGGCGAGGCGGCCCGAGCCCCGGTAGCTGGTCTCGCCATGATCGGGGCGCGGGTTCATCTTCGACGCGAGCGCCGGCCAGGGTTGGCGCTGCTCGGGGAAGGGCTCGCGCCGGTATCTGGTCCGCGGATCGCGCAGCGGCGCCGGCGCGGCGGACGCGCCGCTGCCCGACATGCCCTGCGCCACCGCCGGCGCGGCCGCCGCCGCCAGACCCATCGCCGCGCCGCCCAGCACCGCCCGTCGCGAAGCGCCCTCATCCGTCATCATGCTCTCCCTCACCGTGCGTCCGCCCGGGGCGCCGATCCGGCTGGAACGGCCATGGCGCCGCTATGTTCATGGACCGACACGCGTTTTTATCGTGTCTTCGCGGCGATGACGGAGGTCAGCCGGCGTCGTCCCGCTCCAGCAGGCGCAGCGTCGCCGGGTCCGGGCCGCCGCACCAGCGTTCCAGCGCCGCCGCGAACGCCGGCCCGCCGCCCGCCGCCATGAACAGGGTGAGCGACGAGCGCAGCTTCATCGCGTCGATCCCGCCGAACACCCGCTCGGCGGTCGTGCCGGTCAGCGCCTCCAGCGCGGCGACGCACGCCCGCAGCCGTTCGCCGAGCAGCGGGTGCGCGAGATAGCCGCGCGCCTCGTCGAGCGATCGGATCGCGTAATGCCGCGCCATCGCGCTGTGGCCGAGCCCGTCGATCTGCGGGAAGACATGCCACATCCAATGGCCGCGCTTGGCGCCGCGCGCGATCTCGGCCAGCGCCGCCGCGTAGCTGCCGGCCTGGGCCGCGACGAAGCGATCGAGATCATGGGGACCGGACATGCCGTCCTCCCGGCGCCGCACGCCGCGCGCCGCATCGTCATCCCGGGCTCGACCCGGGATGACGGGGAGGGGATCAGCCCT
>CAXTPE010000247.1:0-4116 GCA_964245925.1 uncultured Sphingomonadaceae bacterium | reverse complement strand
CCGAGATGCGCGCGCGCGGCGCCAACGTCACCGACATCGTCGTGCTGGTGGTGGCCGGCGACGATGGTCTCCGGCCCCAGACGATCGAGGCGATCGCCCACACCAAGGCGGCCGGGGTGCCGATGATCGTGGCGGTCAACAAGATGGACAAGCCGGGCAGCAATGCCCAGAAGGTCCGCGAGGCGCTGCTCCAGTACGACGTCCAGGTCGAGAGCATGGGCGGCGAGACGCAGGAGGTCGAGGTCTCGGCGCTCCGGAAGACCGGGCTGGACGACCTCATCGCCAAGATCGAGCTCCAGGCGGAGCTGCTCGACCTGCGCGCCAATCCCGATCGCCCCGCCGAGGGCACCGTCGTCGAGGCGACGCTCGACAAGGGGCGCGGCCCGGTCGCCACGGTCCTGGTCGGACGCGGCACGCTCAGGGTCGGCGACATCTTCGTGGTCGGCGCCGAGAGCGGCAAGGTCCGCGCGATGGTCGACGACAAGGGCCAGAGCATCCGGGAGGCCGGGCCGTCCGTCCCCGTCGAGGTGCTGGGGCTGACCGGCGTGCCGCTCGCCGCCGATCCGCTGTCGGTGGTGGAGAACGAGGCGCGCGCGCGCGAGGTCGCGGCCTATCGCGCCGGCGTCATCCAGCAGAAGCGCACGACCAGCACGCCCGCCTCGCTCGAATCGATGTTCTCGGCGCTGCGCGAGAAGCAGGCGCAGCAATATCCGGTGGTGGTGAAGGCCGATGCGCAAGGCTCGGTCGAGGCGATCGTCGGCGCGCTCAACAAGATCTCGACCGACGACATCCAGGTGCGCATCCTGCACTCGGGCGTCGGCGGCATCACCGAGAGCGACGTGACGCTGGCGGCGGCCTCCAAGGCGCCGATCATCGGCTTCAACGTCCGCGCCAACGCGAAAGCGAGGGAGTTCGCCACCCGCGATCAGGTCGCGCTTAAATATTACGACGTGATCTATGCGCTGACCGACGAGATCAGGGCGGCGATGGCGGGCCAGCTCGGGCCGGAATATTTCGAGACGGTGGTCGGCCGCGCCGAGGTCCGCGAGGTGTTCTCGGCGGGCAAGCACGGCAAGGCGGCGGGGCTGCTCGTCACCGAGGGCTTCATCCGCAAGGCCTTGCGCGCGCGCCTCACCCGCGACGACGTCATCGTCTACAACGGCACGATCGCCTCGCTGCGGCGCTTCAAGGACGACGTGGCCGAAGTCCGCGCCGGCCTCGAATGCGGCATCACGCTGGAGAATTCGGTCGACGTCAAGGCGGGCGACTTCCTCGAGACGTTCGAGGTCGAGGAGCGCGAGCGGACGCTGTAGGCGCACAGCGTCGCTGGCGATTGCGGCGACCGGTGGATACGATCTTCGTCGGCGCTCACCTTGAGTGCCGAAAGGAGGCGGATGCGGAAACATCCGGGCTCAGAAGGTGGCCTATCAATCATACCAATCGTAGCCTGACCTAAATAGCACCGACAGGTTTCCGGAACAATATGCGCCCTACCGACACGCCCGAGACCCGTTCCGTCCGCCTGCTGCGCGTCGGCGAGCAGGTGCGCCATGCGCTTGCCGAGATCCTGATGCGCGGCGACGTGCATGACGAGACGCTGGCGAGCCATAGCGTCTCTATCACGGAAGTGCGCATGTCGCCGGACCTGCGCCACGCCACCGTGTTCGCCAAGCCGCTGCTCGGCGCGGACGAGGTGGCGGTGCTCAAGGCGCTGCGCACCAACACCGCCTATCTCCAGCGCGAGGTGGCGCGGCGCGTGCGGCTCAAGTTCGCCGCCAGGCTCAAGTTCCTCCCCGACGACAGCTTCGAGGAGGGCGACCGCATCGACGCGCTGCTGCGCTCGCCCGCCGTGGCGCGCGATCTCGCCGCCGGCCATGACGGCTGACGCGGCGGCGCTGATCGCGCCGCCGGCCGATCCGCCGATCCATCTCGAGCCATTGGGCGAGGAGCATCGCGAGGGGCTGCGCGCCGCCTGCGCGGCCGATCGCGACATCTGGGAGATCTATCCCGCCTGCATGATCGGCGAGCATTTCGATCCCGCCTTCGAGGCGATCCTCGTCAGCCCCGCGCGGCTGCCGTTCGCGAGCTACGCCGGCGGCGTGCTGGTCGGCATGACCGCCTATCTGAACGTCGACGCGCCCCATCGGGTGGTCGAGATCGGCGGCACCTATCTGGCGCCGGACGCGCGCGGCACCGGCGTCAACGGACGCGTCAAGCGGCTGATGATCGGGCATGCGCTGGCCTGCGGCTTCCGGCGTATCGAGTTCCGCATCGATGCGCGCAACGGGCGATCGCTCGCCGCGATCGAGAAGCTCGGCGCGGTGCGCGAGGGCGTGATGCGCAGGCAGCGGATCACCTGGACGGGGCATGTCCGCGACACCGTGCTCTACGCGCTGCTCGCCGAGGAGTGGGCGGCAGCCTGAGCCGGTGGACGGCTGGGTCATCCTCGACAAGCCGGTCGGGCTGGGCTCGACGCAGGCGGTGGGCGCGGTCAAGCGCGCGCTGCGCGAGGCGGGTGTCGCCAGGCGCAAGGTCGGGCATGGCGGGACGCTCGATCCGCTGGCGTCGGGCGTGCTGCCGATCGCGATCGGCGAGGCGACCAAGCTTTCCGGGCGGATGCTGGACGCGGACAAGGCCTATGCCTTCACGATCCGCTTCGGGGTGGAGACGGACACGCTGGACATGGCGGGCGCGAGCGTCGCCACGTCCGACGCGCGGCCGACGCCGGACGGGATCGAGGCGGTGCTGGCCCGCTTCACCGGGCGGATCGCGCAGGTGCCGCCGGCCTATTCGGCGCTGAAGGTGGACGGGCGGCGCGCCTATGATCTGGCGCGGAGCGGCGAGGCGGTGGTGCTGGCGAGCCGCGACGTCGTGATCCATTCCCTTGCCCGTCATCCCGGCGAGGGCCCGCGCCGGGACGACGATGAAGGGATGGACGAGATCACCCTCCTCGCGACCGTCTCCAAGGGCACCTATATCCGCAGCCTCGCGCGTGACATCGCCCGCGCGCTCGGCACCGTCGGCCATGTCGCGATGCTCAGGCGGACCAGGGCCGGCCCGTTCGCGCTCGATCGGGCGATTTCGCTGGACAGGCTGCGCGAAGCCGCTATGGCGCGGCGCCTTGAAAGCGTGCTCTTGCCGCTCGAGGCGGGGCTGGACGGTATCCCGGCCCTCGATCTCACCCCCGATCAGGCAAGGCTGCTCCGCCAGGGGCACAAGCTGATCGGGAACGCCGCACCCGGCCTCCATCTCGCGCGCCATGCCGGTATCCCGGTGGCGCTGGTGGAGACGCAGGGCCCGGACATCCGGGTGGTGCGCGGTCTCAACATGATGCCGAAGGAAGACTGACCCATGACCATCACCGCCGAGCGCAAGACCGCGCTCATCGCAGAGCACGGCCGCACCGAGGGCGACACCGGCAGCCCCGAGGTCCAGATCGCGATCCTCACCGAGCGCATCACCAACCTCACCGAGCATTTCAAGGGCCATGCCAAGGACAATCACTCGCGCCGCGGCCTGCTGATGATGGTCAACAACCGCCGCAGCCTGCTGGACTATCTCAAGAAGAAGGACGGCGGCCGCTACGCGGATCTCATCGCGAAGCTCGGGCTTCGGAAATAGGGAAAGGCGCCGCGAGGCGCCTTTTTCATGTCCCGGCGCAGGCCGGGATCCAGCAATCGACCGGCGCGGAAGCGTCGCCCGCCGCTGGAACTGGACCCCGGCCCGCGCCGGGGTGACGGGCAGGAGCAATACGGCCACCGCCCTGAGACGCGAAAGTCTCGCACCGCGCGGGCCGGCTAGCCCGCACACAGAGGCCCCCCGCGACATCGGGTCCGGGGAGTGAAGGAAAACCGATGTTCGACATGAAGAAAGTGGAAGTCCAGTGGGGCGGCAAGACCCTCACGCTGGAGACGGGGCGCGTTGCCCGCCAGGCCGACGGCGCGGTGCTCGCGACGTTGGGCGAGACCGTGGTGCTGTGCGCGGTGACCGCCGCGCGCTCGGTCAAGGAGGGGCAGGATTTCTTCCCGCTCACCGTCCACTATCAGGAGAAGTACAGCGCCGCCGGCCGCATCCCCGGCGGCTTCTTCAAGCGCGAGCGCGGCGCGACCGAGAAGG
>CAXTPE010000246.1:0-4140 GCA_964245925.1 uncultured Sphingomonadaceae bacterium | reverse complement strand
CAGACAGATTTATCCTCAATCCAACCCACCAAATGCCGGGACTAAACACCTAACGCATTGAGGCCAGCCGGCCGGCGGGCGCTTCACCCGGAGGTGGCGGCGGATATATGCCGATGGGGACGTGGCGCTCGGGCGGAGGTGGATCATGATCGGTTCGAAGGTTCTGGCGGTGGCGTTGACGCTGGTGACATCCGCGGCCGGAGCGTGCCCCTTCTGCGATCAGCAATATGGCAGTTCGCCGCAAGGCCAGGCGGATCGCCAGGCCGCGATGGATCGCGCGCGAGCGGCCTTCGTGGCACGCTTCAAGGATGCCGATGTCCAGCCGGCGGCGGCCTCGCGCGGGCCCGGCGCGGCGGCGGCGGACCTGTCCCGCTCGGCGAACTACTATCCGGCCGCCGCCGAGGAGAGCGGCGGCGGCGCGGGCCGATCCGGGATGAACCTGCCCCTCGATCTATGATGTCGCACGCCTTCGGAAGAAGACGCGGCGGCATTGGATCGCGGCGGCTTCGGTCGGTCAGAACCGCTTGGTGATCGTGCCGAGGATCTGCCGGCCCTGACCGTAGACGCAGCCGTAGAGCCCGGTGCATCGCGCGATATACTTCTTGTCGAGCAGGTTGGAGCCATTCACCGCGAAGCGCCAGCCCGGCAGGTCGTAGTGGACGATCGCGTCGAACAGCGTCGCCTGCCCGGTCACGATGTAGGGAAAGGACGTCGACGGCAGCCCGCCCGCGCTCTTGCTGTTGTAGCGGACGCCGCCGCCGAAGCCGAAGCCGGCGAGCCCGCCGCGCTGGAAGGTGTAGTCCGCGAAGATCGACGCCTTTTGCTTGGGCGTGGTGGGAAGCGGCGCGCCGATGTCGCCGAGCGCGTTGGGACTGCTCTTCACCCGGCTGTGGTTGTAGCTGTAGGCGGCGTTGATCGAGAGCTGATCGCGAATGCGCGCGACCAGCTCGAGCTCGCCGCCATAGACCTCGACCCGGCCACCCTGCGTCCCGAACGCCGGGGTCTGGCCGACCTGCGCCACGACGAAGTTGCTCTCCTTGATGTCGAACGCGGCGGCGGTCGCGAAGAGCTTAATGTCGCTCGGCAGGCCGCGCGCATCGAACTTCACGCCGCCCTCGATCTGCTTGGTCGAGGTCGGCTTATAGGGTTCGAGCGTCACCGAATCGGTGCCGAGCACGGGCTCGAACGAGGTGGCGTAGCTCACATAGGGGGCGATGCCGGCGCCGGTGACATAGCTCGCGCCGGCGCGATAGGTGAACTTGTGCTGCTTCTGACCGGTGTAGACCGGCGGCGTGGTGATCGCGTTGAAGGCGGCGGCGCTCCGCGTCTTCACCCAGTCGTAGCGGCCGCTGAGCAGCACGAAGAGCTTGCCGAGCCCGATCTGGTCCTGCCCGTAGACGCCGGTCTGCTTGAGCTTCTGCTGGTTGTAGCGGGTCGAGAAGCCGATGTCGCGCTCGAAGGCGGGATCGTAGACCGGATCGAACGCGTCGAGCAGGCCGCCGAACACGAAGTTGTAGGCCGCGACGTTGCGGACGTTGCGATAGTCGACGCCGGCGAGCAGCTTGTGCGTGATCGCGCCGGTCGAAAGCTTCGCGTCCACCCGGTTGTCGGTGGTGAAGCTCACGACCCGCTCGGCATAGTTGAAATCATACTGCTGGAGCGTGCGGTAATAGCTCGGCAGGGTCGGGTCGGCGGTGTTGACGAAGCCGCCGCCGCTGTAGAGCCCGATCGGCGTCTCCTCCTTGTAGCGGTTCCACTTGGTGTTCGAGCGGAAGGCGAGGCCGTCGCCGAAGCGATGCTCGAAATCATAGCCGACGCCGATCTGGCGGCGCTCATATTCGGTCTTCGGATCGTCGAGGTTGGTCGAGCGCTTGATCTTGAGCCCGGTCGGGCTCGGCAGCAGCGTGCCGAAAAGCGGCAGGAAGCCGCCGTTGCCGCCGAAATTATCGTCATATTGATAATAGAGCAGCCCGGTCAGCTTGGTGTCCGGGCCGAGCTTCAGCGTGGCGCTGGGGGATGCGAGCACGCGCTCGACATGGGCATGATCGATGTCGGTATGCGCGTGCCGGTAGAGCGCGGTGAAGCGCGCGTCGAGCATGTCGTTGACCGGCCCGGTGACGGTGGTGGCGATCTCGCCGAACTGGTTTGTGCCGCCCTTGGCCTCGATCTCGCCGCCGAAGACGGGCGACGGGCGACGGCTCACCTCGTTGAGGATGCCGCCCGGCGGCGCCGAGCCGTACAGCACCGAGGCCGGCCCCTTGAGGATGTCGAGCGATTCGAACGCATAGAGATCGACGCCGGTCGACTGGATGGTGGTGGTCGCGGGGACGGCGAGCCCGTCTATGAACTGCTTGGGCGTGAAGCCGCGCACGGTGATGAAGTCGTAGCGCGGATCGGGGCCATAGTTCTCGCCGAACACGCCGGCGGTGTAGCGCACCGCCTGCTGCGCATCAATGAAGCTCAGGAGGTCGATCTGGTCGCGGGTGATGACGCTGATCGACTGCGGCGTCTCGATCAGCGGGATCGCGGCCTTGGTCGCGGTCTGCGCGCCTTGCGGGACGTAGCGCGTCGCGGCGACGATGATCGTGCCGTCGGCGGCCTTGGTGGTCCTGATCGACTCGCTGCTGCCGGCGTCGGTCGGGATCGCGTCCTGGGCCTGGGCGCGAGCCTGGGCGCTGAACACCAGCGCGCCGGAGAGGAGGAGCACCCGGAGGCGCGCCGCACGCGGGCTGTAAACTTCCACTCGACTACCCCTTTTGCTTTGTTCGAACCGTCAATTCTTTTTGTTGTAACAAAGACTGTCATAGGCCTGTCGTGGCCCCATCTCGATCGTGGGTCATTCCTTGTCGCCATCGGGCCGCGCTCCCCATGCTCCTGCTGTTACATATTTGCAAGCCAGTCTCAATAGCATCTGGAGCCGGCGACGCCGGCCAGCCGGCCGCCGGGGCAGCGCCGTCAACGAACATCGGGAAAACGGAAGCGCGCGAGCCGGACCGACACTATAGGAGACGGGCGGCGACAGGAACGTGGCAGGGGAGGAAGTTCGGATGCACATCCTCCGTGCCGAGGACGATGATCCGACCGCCGCGTTCGTCGAACATGGTCTGCTCGGCCTGTTCGCGGCGGCGCATGACGGCGAAGTCACGATCGGCGATGCGCGCTCGGGATCTTGCGTGACGATCGTGCCGTCGAGCAGTGCCCGATGAAATCGGCAGTCCTGATGCTCTCGTTCGGCGTCGCCGCCTGTGCCGGCTATGCACCGGCTCCGCTCGATCCGGGCGCGCCGGCGCCGGCTGTCGCAGCCGAGCTGTACGAACCGGGCGATGCGGTGGCGGCACGGCCGTATCTGCGGCCCGCGACGATCGAGCTCGCCCAGCCGCTCGACGGCAACGCCATCGCCACGATCGCGGTGCTCGCGAATCCCGATCTGAAGGCGCTGCGCGCGCGCGCCGGGATCGCGGATGCCCAAGCGTTCGCGGCGCGGCTGCTGCCGGACCCGACGTTCAGCGTCGGCGCCAGTCCGCTCCTGGCGGGTCCGGACCCGTTGACCGATCTCGTCGGCGTGCTCGGCTTCGATCTCGCGACGCTGCGCACTCGGGGCGTCCGCGCGGCGCAGGCGGCGGCCGCCGCCGAACAGATCCGCCTCGATCTCGCCTGGGCGGAATGGCAGACCGCGGGCCAGGCGCGGATCCAGGCCGCGCGCATCGCCGGGCTCACGCGGGGCGCCGCGCTGGCGGCGGCATCCCGCGGCGCCGCGCTCGCCAACCTGCGGCGTACCGAACGCGCCGCCGGCCGCGGCGATCTCGCCGCCGACGTGCTGCAATCGGCGCGCGCGGCGGCGGCCGACGCCGAAGACAAGGCGCGCACCGCCGAGCGCGCGCTCGCCGTGGCCGGCGCGGAGCTGACGCGTCTCCTCGGCCTGCCGCCGCGCACCCTGCTTCGGATCGCGCCCGCGCCACGGGACGGCATGCCGCCCGATGCGGCGTGGCTGTTCGCCATCGCCCGCGCGAACCGCGCCGACCTGCGCGCGCTCGCAGCCGGCCATGCCTCGCAGGAGGCGGCGGTGCACAAGGCGGTGCTCGATCAGTTCCCGACGCTCGCGCTGACGATCACGGGCAACCGCGACACGTCGGGCAACAA
>CAXTPE010000245.1:0-4148 GCA_964245925.1 uncultured Sphingomonadaceae bacterium | reverse complement strand
GGCCGCTCTTGAGCCTCGCCGATCTCGCCGCCGCCGCGCAGATCTCGGTCGCCGACTATCTCGGCGGGGTCGACTGGCGCGGGCACGAGCAGACCAAGCAATGGTATGCCGGCCTCAAATCGCGCCCCAGCTTCCGCCCGCTGCTGTCCGAGCGGATGGAGGTGATCGGGCCGCCCGCGCATTACGACAAGGTCGACTTCTGAAGGGCGCTGCCCAGCGCGGGTCGGCGGGGTCGGGGTTGAACCAGACGGCCTCCGAAACGTCTTGGCCGTGATGGACGAGGATGGCGGCTTCACGCGGCGCGGCGCGGTCGGTGGTCTGATCGGCGCGCTGGCGCTGACGGGAATGCCGGCGATCGGCGTCGCGCCGGCGGGAGGGGGGGCGGGGCGGCCCTTCTCGTGGGAGCTGCTCAAGGCCTATGCGCTGGGTCTGGCCGCGAAACCGTTCCGTGGCGTCCCGCGCGCCGATCCGCGCGCCGCGAGCGTGGATTATGACGCGGTCGGCCGCATCCAGTTCCGGCCGGAGCGCGCGCTCTGGGGCAAGGCCGGCGACGATTTCGGCGTGCGCTTCTTCCCGCTCAGCAAATATGCCGCCGCGCCGGTCGCGGTCTCGGTGGTCGCGGCGGGGCGGGCGGCGCCGCTGGCGCTCGGGGCGGACGCCTTTGCCGCCACCGGGCCGGCGGCGCCGGTGGTGCTGCCCGGCGTCTCCGGCTTCCGGGTGATGACGAGCGGCGGCGACAGCGACTGGCTCGCCTTCCAGGGCGCCTCCTATTTCCGCTCGTCCGGCGCGCTCGATCAATATGGGCTGTCGGCGCGCGGGCTGGCGATCGACACCGGCACGCCGAGCGCGGAGGAGTTCCCCGCCTTCACCCATTTCTGGCTGGAACACGGGCCGGGCATGCTCACCGTCTACGCGCTGCTCGAGGGGCCGAGCGTCGCCGGCGCGTGGCGCTTCGTCAACCGGCGCGGGGCCAGGGGCGTGGTGCAGGAGGTGAGCTGCGTCGCAGGCCTGCGCAAGGCGGTCGACCGGATCGGCTTCGCGCCGCTCACCAGCATGTTCTGGTATGGCGAGGGGAACCGGCCGGCGGGCAGCGACTGGCGGCCCGAGATCCACGATTCGGATGGGCTGGCGATGTTCACCGGCGCCGGCGAGCGCATCTGGCGGCCGCTCAACAACCCGCCACGCGCCATCACCAGCAGCTTCGCGGATCTGTCGCCGCAGGGCTTCGGCCTGCTCCAGCGCGACCGCAACTTCGATCATTACCAGGACGACGGCGTGTTCTACGACCGGCGGCCGAGCCTCTGGGTCGAGCCGGTGGGGGACTGGGGCAGGGGTGCCGTGACGCTCTACGAGATCCCGACGCGCGGCGAGACCGACGACAATGTCGTGGCCTTCTGGACGCCGGCCGGCGCGGCGAAGGCGGGCGCGCGCTATGCGCTCGACTATCGGCTGCGCTGGCTGGGAGACGATCCGACCGCGCTGGCCGCCGCGATCGTGAGCGATTGCTGGACCGGGACCGCCGGCCGGCCCGGCCAGCCGCCGATCGCGGGCGCGGTCAAGATCGTCGCCGACTTCAAGGGCCCCAATCTCGCCGGGCTGACGCGCGACAGCGGCGTCACCGCGGCGGTCGACGTCTCGCACGGCAAGGTGCTGCATGCCGCCGCCTATCCGGTGTCCGGCCAGAAGGGGCGGTGGCGGCTGATGGTCGACGTGCTGCCGAACGGGACCGGATCGGCCGAGATGCGCGCCTATCTGCGTCGCGGCGGCGGCGCGCTGAGCGAGACGCTGCTGCGCCAGATCCCCGCCTGATGCGAACCCCCCGCCCGCCGGAACCGCCCGCCGACATGCCGGCCGAGGCTCCGCTCGCGATGCCGGCGCAGGATTTCAGGATGGCGCCGCCGCTCAGCGTCGCGCCGGAGCGCGGCGGGCACACCCTGCCGCGCCGCGTCTTCCTGGTGCTGGCGACGACGCTGCTCGGGCTGGCCGGCGCGCGCGAGATGGTGGCGCCGCTCGCGGCCAACGGGATCGACATCCTCGACGCGGGCTATTTCCTGCTGTTCTTCGCGCTCTTCTCGTGGATCAGCTTCGGCTTCCTCAACGCGGCCGCCGGCTTCTTCGTGCTGGTGCGGACCGGGCCGGGGCTGCCGCGTCCGCTCGCCCAGGCGCGGCTGCCGGTCTCGCGCACCGCCGTGCTCATGCCGATCTACAATGAGGAGATCGAGCCGCTGTTCGCGCGGCTGCGGGCGATGGTGCAATCGGTCGATGGCGTCGGCGGGCGGGGGCTCTTCGACTTCTTCATCCTGAGCGACAGCCACGAGGCCAATGAGGCGGCCGAACGCCTCGCCTTCGGACGGCTGCGGGACGATGGCGCGGTGCCGGTTTACTATCGGCGGCGGCTGCTCAACGAGGCCCGCAAGCCCGGCAACATCGCCGACTGGGTGACGCGCTTCGGCGGATCCTACGAGAACATGATCGTGCTCGACGCCGACAGCCTGATGAGCGGCGCGGCGATGGCGAGGCTCGCCTCGCTGATGGACGCGCGGCCGCATGTCGGGCTGGTGCAGACGGTGCCGGCGATCGTCAACGGCCGCACCCTGTTCGCGCGCTGGCAGCAGTTCGCGGCGACCGCCTATGGCCCGGTGGCGTCGGCCGGGCTGCGCTGGTGGTCGGGCGCGGAGGCGACCTTCTGGGGGCACAATGCGATCATCCGCACGCGCGCCTTCGCCGAGAGCTGCGGGCTGCCGCTGCTGCCGGGGCGCCAGCCGTTCGGCGGGCACATCATGAGCCACGACATGGTGGAAGCCGCGCTGCTGCGGCGGCGCGGCTGGGCGGTGCACATGCTGCCGCTGCCCGACGGCAGCTACGAGGAGTTCCCGCCGACGCTGATCGAGCATGCGGTGCGCGACCGCCGCTGGTGCCAGGGCAATCTCCAGCATGTCCGGCTGCTGGCGACGGCGGGGTTCCACTGGGTCAACCGTCTCCAGCTCTTCATGGGCGCGTCGGCCTATGTGACCTCGCCCTTGTGGATGCTGCTGCTGCTGGCGAGCTTCCTCGAGCCGATGCGGGGCGGCGACAACACGGTCGGGCTGCTGCCGTCGGGCTGGCTGCTGCTGACGACGATCGTGCTGCTGTTCGGGCCGCGGCTGATCGCGCTGGCCTGGGCCGCGATCGACCATGATCTGCGCGCGCAGCTCGGCGGGACGAAGGCGCTGCTCGCGAGCATGTGCGTCGAGATCCCGATCTCGATCCTCGTCGCGCCGATCCTGATGGTGACCCAGACCTCCGGCATCATCGACATCCTGCGCGGGCGGCCGAGCGGCTGGGTGCCGCAGCAGCGCGCCTCGACGGGCTTGCAGTGGAGCGAGGTGCAGGGGCGCTATCGCTGGCACATGGCGCTCGGGATCGGCTTCGCGATCATCGCCTTCTCGGGCGTGGGGGGCACGATGTGGGCGCTGCCGGTCGCCGCGGGGCTGCTGCTCGCCCCCGTCACCGCGCTGGTGACGTCGCGGATCGACATCGCCGAGCAACTGTCGGCGCGCGGCATCTTCCTGACCGAGGGCCGCGCCCCGCGCCCCGGCGAGCATATCCCGCCGGCATGCTGGGCGGGGCTGATGGCGACCCCGGAAAGCATCGGCCTGCTGCACCCGTGATGTCGGAAAGCCCTCTCCCACGGGGAGAGGGTTGGGTGAGGGGTCCCGCGTTAGCGAGAGCGCTGGACCCCTCACCCTCCATCCCCTCGCGGGGACGGGCCCCTCCCTTTCCCGATGGGAGCGGGCCAGGCAGCGCTACACCTCGATCTGCGAGCCGAGTTCCACCACCCGGTTGGGCGGGATGCGGAAGAAGGCGGTGGGATCGGAGGCGTTGCGCTGGAGGAAGATGAACAGCAGATCCTGGATCAGCGACAGCCCGCTGTGGTGGGCGGCGTGGATGGCGTTGCGGCCGATGAAGAAGGAGGTCGCGTTGGGCTTGCGCGCGAGCGGCGTCGCGGCGGCGAGATCGGCGGGGACGTCGGGCATGTCCATATAGCCGTAGACGAGCAGCGCGCGGCAGAAATTCGCGTCGATCGGCTCCATCTTGAGCCGCCGCTCCTCGGGGATGCGCGCGCGCGGCACGATCCGCACCGTCAGGATGATGTTGGCGGCATGCAG
>CAXTPE010000244.1:0-4180 GCA_964245925.1 uncultured Sphingomonadaceae bacterium | reverse complement strand
GTTCCTGCTCGACGAGATCGACAAGCTCGGCGCGGATTTCCGCGGCGATCCGGCGGCCGCGCTGCTGGAGGTGCTCGATCCCGAGCAGAACAGTCGCTTCCAGGATCATTATCTGGAGGTCGACTTCGATCTGTCCGACGTGATGTTCGTCTGCACGGCCAATTCGCTCAACCTGCCGCAGCCGCTGCTCGATCGCATGGAGATCATCCGGCTCGAGGGCTATACCGAGGACGAGAAGGTCGAGATCGCCAAGGCGCATCTCCTCCCCAAACAGATCGAGGCGCACGGTTTGAAGGCGGGCGAGTTCACGCTCGCCGACGAGGGGCTGCGCGACCTGATCCGCTATTACACCCGCGAGGCCGGCGTCCGCACGCTGGAGCGCGAGATCGCCAGGCTCGCGCGCAAGAGCCTGCGCCGCATCCTCGAGGGCAAGGCCGTGACGGTCACGATCGACGGCGCCAACCTCGCCGAGTTCGCGGGCGTGCGGAAGCATCGCTTCGGCGTCGGCGAGGAGGAGGACCAGATCGGCGCCGTCACCGGCCTCGCCTGGACCGAGGTCGGCGGCGAGCTGCTGACCATCGAGGCGGTCACCGTCCCCGGCAAGGGGCTCATCAAGACGACCGGCAAGCTCGGCGAGGTGATGCAGGAATCGATCCAGGCGGCCTGGTCGTTCGTCAAGGCACGCTCGCCCAGCTACGGCGTCAAGCCGAGCGTGTTCGCGCGCAAGGAGGTGCATATCCATCTGCCCGAGGGCGCGGTCCCCAAGGATGGCCCGTCGGCCGGCATCGGCATGGTGACCGCGATCATCTCGACGCTGACCGGCGCGCCGGTGCGCCGCGACGTCGCGATGACCGGCGAGGTGACGCTCAGGGGACGCGTGCTGCCGATCGGCGGGCTGAAGGAGAAGCTGCTCGCGGCGCTGCGGGGCGGTATCAAGACCGTGCTGATCCCGGCCGAGAACGAAAAGGATCTCGCCGAGATTCCCGCCAACGTCACGGCCGGGTTGGAGATCATTCCCGTCAGCCATGTCGACGAGGTGCTCGCCCGCGCGCTGGTCGCGCCGGTGGTGCCGATCGAGTGGACCGACGCGGACGAGCTCGCGACCGAGCCGGTGCCGCCGGTGGCCGGCGTCGAGCCGGGCGAGGCACCGATCCGCCACTGACCGGCTTCGCCGCGGCGATGGTCGAGGACGGAGCGGTTTGCCTTTGACAGCCGCCGGCCCGCCGTCCTTAGATGATCGGCGGGAAAGGCGCGATGCCGCTCGGCAGCGCGCCGCATCAGGCATGGAGGGTGTCGGCGGATGAACAAGCAGGGGCTGATCGGTTCGGTCGTCGACGCGACGGGGCTGAGCAGGAGCGACGCCACGCGCGCGGTCGAAGGCGTGTTCGACAGCATAGCCGCGGCGCTGAAGGCCGGCAGCGAGGTCCGGCTGGTCGGCTTCGGCACCTTCTCGGTCGGCCGCCGCAAGGCGTCGGCGGGGCGCAATCCGCGCACCGGCGCGCCGATGAACATCAAGGCGTCGGCGCAGCCCAAGTTCAAGCCGGGCAAGGCGCTGAAGGATTCGGTGAATTGAGCGGAGCGAGGTTCGAACGACGTCGAGCGAGGTATATCCACCTGCCGTCATTCCCGCTTTCGCGGCGATGACGAACGGGGATAATGGCAAGCCAGCCGATGCCGCTTTCAGTCCGCTCGCTGGACAGTTCGGAAGCGGCGCGCTATCGGCCCGGTTCAGCCCCAAGGCGGAGATGAGCGTGGGCGCGTAGCTCAGCGGTAGAGCACACCCTTCACACGGGTGGGGTCACAGGTTCAATCCCTGTCGCGCCCACCACGCTTTCCTCCTCAATCCGTCATCGCGTCGTGCACGCCCACGCGACCGCGCCGATGCGACGAGCGCACCGCGAGCTTGAGGATGTTGGCGCGGCTGCGGCAGGCCTCCTGCGTGCGGCCCATCCCGCGCGCGATGTCACGCAGCAGCTCGCCTGCGCCGGCGCGGCGCGCGAGCTCGGCGTCGGCGGCCTCGTCCCAGCGCGCGCGGTGTCCGGAGGGGTGCATGCCCGGCATCGTCGATCTCCACCTGTGTCGCGATGCCGCTAGTGCGGGCGCGCTGAATAGCCGCCGAACGCCATCGTCAGGCGCCGTGCAGGAACCGGATGGCGCCATGCGGCTTGACGCTCGGCGGCGGCGGACCCTATGTGCGCGGCCCGAGCCCGGGCGGCCGTGGCGATCGTAGCTCAATTGGTTAGAGCGCCGGTTTGTGGTACCGGAGGTTGCGGGTTCAATCCCCGTCGATCGCCCCAGCGCCGCCGCTCCGCCCGCGCGCCCGACCATGCCACCACGTCCAGATCATGACGACGGTCGCCACCGTCGCGCCCGCCGCTCTTTGCGGAGGCGCGGCGCTGCGGTAGGGATGCACGCCGCCGATGCACATCCATGCCAATCCCGCCCGGTTCCTGAAGCTCGCGCGGCCGTTGACCGCGTGGCTCGGCTGGGGCGGCGCGGCGCTCACGGGCGCGGGGCTCGGCGCGGGGCTGCTGCTCACCCCGCCGGACTACCTCCAGGGGGAGAGCGTCCGGATCATGTACGTCCATGTCCCCTGCGCCTGGCTCGGCATGATGGGCTGGGCGGGGCTTGCGGCGGCGAGCCTGACGCAGCTTGTCTGGCGGCATCCGCTCGCGGCGATCGCCGGCCGCGCGATCGCCGCGCCCGGCGCGCTGTTCACCGCGCTCTGTCTCGCCACCGGATCGCTCTGGGGCCGGCCGACCTGGGGGACATGGTGGGAGTGGGACGGGCGGCTGACCTCGATGCTCGTGCTGTTCTTCCTTTATCTCGCCTATCTGGCGCTGGCGTCCGCCGACGACGAGCGCGGGCGCGACGGGCGGGTGGCGGCGCTGTTCGGGATCGTCGGCGCGGTCAACCTGCCGATCATCCACTACTCCGTGCTTTGGTGGCGCACGCTCCACCAGGGCCAGAGCATCACGCTCACCTCCTCGACCATCGCCGGATCGATCCTCTGGCCGCTGCCGATCGCGGCGCTGGGGTTCACGCTGCTGTTCGGCGCCATCGTGCTGATGCGGATGCGCGCGATGCTGGCGCGGACGCGGGTCGAGGCGCGGCTGCGCAGGCTCGCCGAGGCATGAGCCAGTGGCCGTTCATCGCCGCCGCCTATGCGCTCGTGTGCGCCGGGACAGCCGGGCTGGCGGTGGCGAGCTTCGTCGCGATGCGGCGCGCGGAAGCCGCCGCGGACGCGCTGCGCCGGCGATGAAGGCGAAGCACCAGCGGCTGAGCCTCGCGTTGCTGGCGGTCGCGGCGCTCGTCGGCGCGGCGCTGCTGGCGATGTCCGCGCTCAAGGACCAGGCGCGCTATTTCTACACGCCGGGAGACGCGAGGAAGGACGGCGTGCCGCTGGGCCGGGCGATCCGGCTGGGCGGCATGGTGGTCGATCACTCGATCCGGCGCATGGCCGACGGCGTGACGATCGACTTCATCGTGACCGACGGCGCCGTCAGCGTGCCGGTGCGGTTCAGGGGCATCGTCCCCGATCTCTTCCGCGAGAAGAGCGGCGTGGTGGCGGAGGGCCGGTTCCTGTCGCCCGCGCTGTTCGTCGCCGACACCATCCTCGCCAAGCACGACGAGACCTACATGCCGCCGCGGATGGCGGGCGCGATGCACCGCAGCGCCAGCCTGGAGACCGACCAGAAGGCGCGGGCGTCGCAATGATCGCCGAGGCAGGGCTTGCCGCGCTGTGGTTCGCCGCCACGCTCTGCGCGCTCCAGCTCGCGCTCGGCGTGCTGGCGCTCAGGCCGGGCGGGGAGGCGCTGGGATCGAGCGTGCGCCCGGTGGCGCTGGCGCAGGCGGTGCTGACCGCGCTCGCCTTCGGGCTGCTGGTGCTGTGCTTCGTGCGCAGCGACATGTCGGTCGCGCTGGTCGTCGAGAACAGCCACTCGACCAAGCCCATGATCTACAAGATCGCCGGCACCTGGGGGAACCACGAGGGCTCGATGCTGCTCTGGGTGACGATCCTCGGTCTCGCCGGCGGCGCGGTCGCGATCCTCGAGCGGTCGCTGCCCAGGCGCGCGCTGATCGCGACGCTGGGGTGCCAGGCGGCGATCGCGCTCGGCTTCTACGCCTTCCTGCTGTTCGCGTCGAACCCGTTCGCCCGGCTCGCGCTGCCGCCGGAGGA
>CAXTPE010000243.1:0-4185 GCA_964245925.1 uncultured Sphingomonadaceae bacterium | reverse complement strand
TCATCTGCTTCATGGAGCGCGCCCAGCGCCGCGTGCTGATCCAATATCCCAAGCGGCAGACCCAGCGCGGCATGATGCAGGCCGACAAGAGCTTCCTGCCGCTGAAGCTCAACACCGCCAATGTGATCCCGCCGATTTTCGCCTCTTCGCTGCTGGCGATGCCGCTGACGATCACCCAGTTCGCCGGATCGCACATCTCCGGGCAGAGCCGGTTCGGCGACGTCATGATCGCGTTGAACCAGTATGTCGGGCTCGACAGCCCGCTCTATTTCATCCTCTACGGCGCCGGCATCATCTTCTTCGCCTTCTTCTACACCGCCGTTGTGTTCAACCCGGAGGAGACCGCGGACCAGCTCAAGCGCCACGGCGGCTTCATCCCCGGCATCCGTCCCGGCAAGAACACCGAGGTGTACCTCGATTATGTGCTGACCCGCATCACCGTGCTGGGCGCCGCCTATCTCACCTTCATCTGCGTGGTGCCGGAAGCGGTGATGCCGCGCCACCTGATCGGCTTCGGCGGCACCAGCCTGCTGATCGTCGTCAACGTCACCATCGACACGGTGACGCAGATTCAGAGCCATCTGCTCGCGCACCAATATGGCGACCTCATCAAGAAGGCGAAGCTCAAGGGCGGCATGCGTCGCTGAGGCCCGCGAGCGGACGAAGGACGGGAGAGGACATGGACATCATCCTGCTGGGGCCGCCGGGCGCCGGGAAAGGCACGCAGGCGGGACGGCTGGTGGCAGAGCGCGGCATGGTCCAGCTCTCGACCGGGGACATGCTGCGCGCCGCGGTGAACGCCGGCACGCAGATCGGACTCAAGGCAAAGGCGGTGATGGCGGCGGGCCAGCTCGTCTCCGACGAGATCGTCTCGGGGATCATCGGCGAGGCGCTCGACGGGCTCGCGCCCGGCGCCGGCGCGATCTTCGACGGCTATCCGCGCACCCAGCCGCAGGCGGCCGTGCTGGATGGACTGCTCTCCGCCCGCGCGCGCGGCCTCGATCATGTCATCGAGCTCGCGGTCGACGAGGATGCGCTGGTCGAGCGGATCACCGGCCGCTTCACCTGCGCGGCCTGCGGCGAGGGTTATCACGACGTCTTCAAGCAACCGAAGGTCGCCGGCACCTGCGACGTCTGCGGCGCGCACGAGTTCAGGCGCCGGCCGGACGACACCGCCGAGACGGTGCGCACCCGCATGGCGGAGTACCGCGCCAAGACCGCGCCGATCCTGCCCTATTACGAGGCGCGCGGGCTGGTCAGCCGCGTCGACGGCATGGCCGACATCGCCGAGGTGAGCGCCGCGATCGAGGCGATCCTCGCGGCGGGCTGATCCACCTGATGTCATCCGGCTCCAAGGCCAGATCCCGCGCTCGCCGGATGACAAAAGCGTAACGCCGGCGTCAGCGTGACGAGAGCGGCGGGAGCCTAGCTGCTCGGGCAGCGGATCGTCAGCATCCGTCAGCGAGATCAGGGCGTCCGCCTCCTCCACCTGTCCTTGGTGGATGTCCTGTCCGTCCGCCCGGCGGGAGACGCATCACGCCGGGCGGACACCATGCATGCAGGCAGGCCTTGATCGGCCCGGCACCAGGGTTAGGGACGGGTTATAATGGGCCGCAAGATCCTCCTGGTCGAAGACGATGTCGAGACCGCGCTCTATCTGGCGCGCGGCCTCGGCGAGGAAGGTCATAGCGTCGAGCATGTCACCGACGGGCGCGAGGGGCTGTACCTCGCCAGCGACATCGGCTTCGATCTCGTCATCCTCGATCGCATGATCCCCGGCATGGACGGGCTCTCGCTGCTGCGCGCGCTGCGGGCGGCGGGCGTGGCGACGCCGGTGCTGGTGCTCTCGGCGCTGGGCTCGGTCGGCGATCGGATCGAGGGGCTGGAGAACGGCTCGGACGATTATCTCGTCAAGCCCTTCTCCTTCGCCGAGCTGCTCGCCCGCGCCAATGCGCTGCTGCGCCGCGCCGACGGCAAGTCCGCCGCGCCCGACCTGCGGCTGGTGGTGGGCGATCTCGAGATCGAGCCGCTCTCGCGCACCGTCAAGCGCGCCGGCAAGGCGATCGAGCTCAAGCCGCGCGAATATCGGCTGCTGGAATATTTCGCGCGCAACGCCGGCCGCGTCGTCACCCGCACGATGCTGCTCGAGCAGGTGTGGGAATATCATTTCGATCCGGGCACAAACGTGATCGACGTCCACGTCAGCCGCCTGCGGCGCAAGATCGAGGACGGGTTCGAGCAGCCGATCCTGCATACCGTGCGCGGCGCCGGCTACCGTCTCGCCGCGGCGAGCTGAGCGCCCAACGCTTGCGCATCCCCACGACGCTCCGGATCGCGGGGCTCGCGGCGCTGCTCGCGCTCTCCTCCAACCTGCTGCTGATCGGCTTCCTCTATCTGCGCACCCGCGACGACGGCCAGGCTGCGGTGCGCGAGCGCATCGTCGAGCAGGCCGGCGCGCTGGCCGCGGTGCAGACCGACGGCGCGCTCGATCAGGCGGTGGCCGGCACGCTGGCGAGCGGCGATCGCGAGCTGATCGCGGCGCGCTTCGATCGCCTCGGCCGGCCGCGTTCCGGCAATGTCGAGGCGGTGCTGCCGGCGGCGGCGATGGCGGCCGGCACGGCGCTCCAGGTCGCGCCGCTCAAGCTTGCCGGGCGGCCGGCGCCGGTCGAGAGCGGCTATGTCGTGCGCGGGCTCGGCGCCGACGGCTGGCTGCTGAGCGGGCGCGCGCTCGGTGAGCGCTATGCGCTCCAGCAGACGATCGAGCGATCGCTGCTGCTGGCGCTGATCTTCGCGCTCGCCTTCGGGCTCGCCTGCGGGCTGCTGGTGGCGCGCGACGTCGGCCGGCGGGTGGCGGCGCTGGCGCGCGGCGTCGACGCGGTCGGCGACGGCGCGCTCGACGAACGGCTGCCGATCTCCGGCAGCAGCGATGCGTTCGACCTGCTCGCCCAGCGGATCAACCGCATGCTCGACCGCATCGGCACGCTGATGGGCGAGCTGCGCCTCGTCACCGATGGCCTGGCGCACGACCTGCGCTCGCCGGTCGGCCGGCTGCGCGCGCGGATCGAGCGGGCGATGGCGACCGACGACGCGAAGCAGCGCGACCTGCTGCTGGGCGGCGTGCTCGCCGAATCGGATACGCTGATGCGCATCCTCGCCACCATGCTGGAGATCGGGCGATCCGAGGCGGGGGCGGGGCGCGAGCAGTTCGCCTGGGTCGACCCCGCGGCACTCGTCTCCGAACTCGGCGAGATGTACGAGCCGCTCGCCGAGGAAGCGGGGCTGCGGCTCGCGGTGACGGCGGGCGGCGACGCGCGGCGGCTGTTCGGGCACCAGCAGCTCCTCGCCCAGGCGCTCAGCAACCTCGTCGACAACGCCATGCGCCATGGCGCGGAGGGCGGCGAGATCACGCTGTTCCTCGATTCCGCCGATGGCGAGGTGCGGCTCGGCGTCGCGGATCGCGGGCGCGGCATACCGCCGGCCGAGCGCGGCGAGGCGCGGCGGCGGTTCGGACGGCTCGACGCGGCGCGGAGCGCGGCCGGCGCGGGGCTGGGGCTGGCGCTTGTCGAGGCGATCGCGCATCTTCATGGCGGCCGGCTGCTGCTGGAGCCGAACGCGCCGGGGCTGCGCGCCGTGATCGTCGTCCCGCGCGGGACGGCGCGCGCTTGACAGGCCGGCGACTCCCCCCTAACCGCGACGACATCCCGCAACCCGGCAACTCCGGCAGCGCTCGCGCGCGTGCCGCTTCTGGGCGTAGGCCCGCTGCCGGGCGAGGGACGAGCGTCGAGATGGGATGTCGCCAGCATCCCGTGGAGCAGGAGACAGCAGGACCATGGCACGTATCGCGGGTGTGAACATCCCGACCAACAAGCGCGTCGAGATCGCGCTGACCTACATCCACGGCATCGGCCCGACGACGGCCCGGGCGATCACCGGCAAGCTCGGCATCGAGGCGCAGCGCCGCGTGCAGGATCTGACGGATCAGGAGGTTCTCCAGATCCGCGAAGCCATCGACGCGAGCTACACCGTCGAGGGCGATCTGCGTCGGCAGGTGCAGATGAACATCAAGCGGCTGATGGACCTCGCCTGCTATCGCGGCCTGCGCCACCGCAAGGGCCTGCCGGTCCACGGCCAGCGCACGCACACCAACGCGCGCACCCGCAAGGGCAAGGCCAAGCCGATCGCGGG
>CAXTPE010000242.1:0-4185 GCA_964245925.1 uncultured Sphingomonadaceae bacterium | reverse complement strand
GTACATCATCCACGCCTATTCGGGCTTCGAGAACAAGGTCCGCGATTCGATCATGGCGGATGCCACCCGCATGGGGCTCGACCGGCTGGTCGAGAGCGTCGAGGTCCCGACCGAGAAGGTGACCGAGGTCCGGCGCGGCAAGAAGGTGACGAGCGACCGCAAGTTCTTCCCGGGCTATGTGCTCGCCAAGCTCGAGATGAACGACGACGTCTACCATCTCGTCAAGAACACGCCCAAGGTGACGGGCTTCCTCGGATCGCAGGGCAAGCCCCAGCCGATCAGCGAGACCGAGGCGAACCGCATCCTCAACACCAAGGACGAGGCCGCCGCCCAGGCGCCCAAGCAGAAGATCAAGGTCGATTTCGAGATCGGCGATCAGGTGCGCGTGCTGGAAGGTCCGTTCGCGAGCTTCAACGGGCTCGTCGAGGAGCTCGATTTCGATCGCTCGCGGGTCAAGGTGTCGGTCTCGATCTTCGGTCGCGCGACCCCGGTCGAGCTGGAGTTCGAGCAGGTCGAGCGCGCGAAATGACGAAACCCCCTTCCCGCTCGCGGGAGAGGGTTCATCGCGGGAGGCTTCGGCCGCTGGCACCGCTAAGCCATCAGGAGTAGAACATGGCGAAGAAGATCACGGGTTACGTCAGGCTGCAGGTGAAGGCGGGTTCGGCCACGCCCTCGCCGCCGATCGGCCCCGCGCTGGGCCAGCGCGGCGTCAACATCATGGAGTTCTGCAAGGCGTTCAACGCGCAGACGAGCGATCTCGAGAAGGGCATGCCGATCCCGACGGTCATCACCGTCTATGCCGACCGCAGCTTCTCGTTCATCACCAAGACGCCGCCCGCCACCTTCCTGCTCAAGAAGGCGGCCGGCATCACCTCGGGCTCGAAGACCACCGGCACGGTGCTCGCCGGCAAGGTCAGGCGCTCGCAGCTCGCCGAGATCGCCGAGGTCAAGATGAAGGACCTGAACGCCAACGACATCGCAGCGGCGACCAAGACCATCGAGGGCTCGGCCCGCGCGATGGGCCTCGAAGTGGTGGAGGGCTGACCATGGCGCAGACCAGGAAATCCAAGGCGATGGCCGGCGCGGTCGATCGCGAGAAGCTCTATTCGATCGGCGACGCGATCGCGCTCGCCCGGCAGAACGCGACCGCCAGGTTCGACGAGACGATCGAGGTGTCGGTCAATCTGGGCGTCGATCCGCGCCATGCCGATCAGATGGTGCGCGGCGTGGTGACGCTGCCGAAGGGCACCGGCAAGTCGGTGCGCGTCGGCGTCTTCGCGCGCGGCCCCAAGGCGGACGAGGCGCGCGCCGCCGGCGCCGAGGTGGTCGGCGCCGAAGACCTGCTCGAAGCCGTCCAGGGCGGCACGATCGATTTCGATCGCTGTATCGCGACGCCGGACCTGATGGGTCTGGTCGGACGGCTGGGCAAGGTGCTCGGCCCCAAGGGGCTGATGCCGAACCCGAAGCTCGGCACGGTCACGATGAACGTCACGCAGGCGGTGAAGGACGCCAAGGGCGGCCAGATCGAATATCGCGTCGAGAAGGCGGGCATCATCCACTCGGGGATCGGCAAGGCGAGCTTCCCGGCGGAGGATCTGCGCGCCAATTTCGATGCGCTGCTCGATGCGCTGGTCAAGGCCAAGCCATCGGGCGCCAAGGGCAAGTACGTCAGGAAGGTCGCGGTCTCCTCGACGATGGGGCCGGGCGTGAAGGTCGACACCGCCGAGCTTGCGGGGGCCTGATCCGGGCAGTCGCCGGGATGATGGTTGATTATGTCGCGGGCGGCGTCTAGAGGCGCCGCCAGTTACCGTCCGAGACAGCGGCTGGGGTTCGCCCCTTGATAGGCCGCCGAGGCGGGGAAGCATCCGGGCAAGCCGCCGTGCGATGGCGCTTCCCACCGTTCAGCCGCGATGCGCATGCGCGCGTCGGCCGGTCGATCGCCCTTCCCCTCGGATATTTCGCTCCGGCTCGCCGGGGCATGTGATGGGAAGTGGAGATCAGCTTTGGATCGTACCCAGAAATCCGAGACGGTCGCCGCGCTGAACCGCAGCTTCGCCGAGACCAGCGTGGTCATCATCACCCGCAATCTCGGCCTCACCGTCGCGCAGTCGACGGACCTGAGGACGAGGATGCGCGCCGCCGGCGCCCGCTACAAGGTCGCCAAGAACCGCCTCGCGCGCATCGCGATCGAGGGCACGCCCTATATCGCGATCGGCGACCTGCTGACCGGCCCGACCGCGTTCTCGACGTCGGCGGACCCGGTCGCGCCCGCCAAGGTGATCGTGGACTTCGCGAAGACCAACGAGAAGCTGGAGATCGTCGGCGGCGCGATGGGCGACACCGTCCTCGACGTCGACGGGGTCAAGGCGCTCGCCACGCTGCCGTCGCTCGACGAGCTGCGCGCGAAGATCGTCGGGCTGATCGTCGCGCCCGCGACCAGGCTCGCGACCATCACCCAGGCGCCGGGCGCGCAGCTCGCCCGTGTCCTCGCGGCCTATGCCGAAAAGGACAAGGAAGACGCCGAGGCCGCCTGAGGCCGTTTTTCACCCCGACCCGAACCCATTGGGCCTCAAGCGCCCCACAGACTGGAGATATGAAATGGCTGACCTGCAGAAGCTTGTCGACGACCTCAGCGCCCTCACCGTGCTGGAGGCGGCCGACCTTTCCAAGCTGCTCGAGGAGAAGTGGGGCGTATCCGCCGCCGCCGCGGTGGCCGCACCGGCCGCCGGTGGCGGTGCCGCCGCCGCGCCCGTCGTCGAGGAGAAGACCGAGTTCGACGTGATCCTGACCGGCGACGGCGGCAAGAAGATCAACGTCATCAAGGAGGTCCGCGCGATCACCCAGCTCGGCCTGACCGAAGCCAAGACGCTGGTCGAGAGCGCGCCGAAGGCGGTCAAGGAAGGCATTAACAAGGCGGAGGCCGAGAAGATCAAGGCCCAGCTCGAGGCCGCCGGCGCGACCGTCGAGCTCAAATAGGCGCGTCCCGGCGCAGGCCGGCAGCCAGCGCTCGAGCGCGGGGCGGTCCGGCGACGGGACTCCCTTCGTCGTGCCGGCGGCGCTCGATCCGCCATTCTCTCCTCGTCGTTCCCGCGCGGGCGGGAACCCATGGATGCGGCTCGGCTGAAGAAGCGGGCGAGCCGCGGTCCACGGATTCCGGGTCAGGCCCCGGGACGACGGAGGGCTTATGGCCGCCGCCCGATTTCCCGCTCTACTAGCGATCCTTGCATCGCCGCACCCTCTTTGCTAACCGGCCGGCGATCCGGGCGGGGGCGCCATCGGCTGCGCCCCCATCCCACCGGGCAGCGACATTCGGAGCGACTTCGCGCGTGGAGACATCCAGCGGCATTTCGAGCAGCGCCACGCAGGGCGGCATGCAGGCGAGCCTCGGCGGGCGCTATGCCATCGCGCTGTTCGAGCTGGCGCGCGATCTCGCCACGCTCGATGCCGTCTCGGCCAGCCTCGCCACGCTGAAGCAGGCGATGGCCGAGACCGCCGATCTGCGCACGCTCGCCACCAGCCCGCTGATCGCGCGCGCGAACGGCGTCAGGGCGATCGCCGCGGTCGCCGCCGCGCTCGGGCTCGATCACACCACCGCGAACCTGCTCGGCGTGCTCGCCCGCAACGGCCGGCTCTCGCAATTGCCCGCGGTGATGCGCGCCTTCGCCACGCTGACCGCCGGCCATCGCGGCGAGACCACCGCCGAGGTCGTCTCCGCGCACCCGCTCGACGCCGAGCAGATCGCCGCCCTGAAGGCGAAGCTGCGCCAGCGGCTCGGCCGCGACGTCGCGATCGACGCCACCGTCGATCCCGCCATCCTCGGCGGGCTGATCGTCAGGCTCGGCTCGCAGCGCATCGACGGATCGATCCGCACCAAGTTGAACACTCTCGCGAATGCAATGAAGGGCTGAAGATGGACATCCGCGCCGCAGAAATCTCGAAGGTCATCCGCGACCAGATCGCCGGCTTCGGCACCGAGGCGGAGGTCTCCGAGGTCGGCCAGGTGCTGAGCGTCGGCGACGGCATCGCGCGCATCCACGGGCTCGACAATGCCCAGGCCGGCGAGATGGTTGAGTTCGACGGCGGCGTGAAGGGCATGGCGCTCAACCTCGAGGCGGACAATGTCGGCGTCGTGATCTTCGGCGCGGATACCGCGATCAAGGAAGGCGACACCGTCAAGCGCACCGG
>CAXTPE010000241.1:0-4252 GCA_964245925.1 uncultured Sphingomonadaceae bacterium | reverse complement strand
AGCCCGAGCAGACCGCCGCCACATCGAAGGCGATGCAGTCGCCGATGCCGAGCAGCGCCTGCACCCTGGTGGCGCTGGCCGGGAAGGTCTGGTCGGGCGTCGCGGTGGCGAGCACGACGAGACCGACCTCGCCCGGGCCGATGCCGGCGGCATCGAGCGCGCGCCGCGCGGCGTCGGCGGCGAGCGTCGCGGTGGTCTCGCCCTCGCCGGCGATGTGGCGGAAGCGGATGCCGGTGCGCTCGACGATCCAGGCATCGGAGGTGTCGAGCCGTTCGGCGAGCTCGGCATTGGCGACGCGGCGCGCCGGCAGCGCCGACCCGCAGCCCGCCACGACCGCGCGACGCACGACGCCGCCCGCGCGCCCGCCGGCGGCGCTCATCGCGCCGCCACGCCGGCGGGCGCGCCGGCCTGCGCGCGGAAGCTCTCGAGATCGCGCGCGATGCGGCGGTTGAGATCCTGCCGCGCGAGCTTGGCCGCCACCCCGATGGCGTTGGCGACGCCGGTGGTGTCGGCGCCGCCGTGGCTCTTCACGACGATGCCGTTCAGCCCGAGCAGGATCGCGCCATTGTGGTTGTTGGGATCGAGGTGGACCTTCAGCATGTGCAGCGCGGGGCGCGACAGGAAGAAGCCGGCCTTCGAGCGCAGCGACGACTTGAACGAGCGGCGCAGCAGGTCGGTCACGAAGCGCGCCGTGCCCTCGGCGGTCTTGAGCGCGATGTTGCCCGAGAAGCCGTCCGACACGATCACGTCGACATCGCCGCGCGAGAGCCGGTCGCCCTCGATGAAGCCGGCGAAGATGAACGGCAGCGTCTCGGCGGCGTCGCGCAGCGCGGCGGCGGCCAGCTTGAGCTCGTCGGTCCCCTTCAGGCTCTCCGTGCCGATGTTGAGCAGCGCGACCCGCGGCCGGGCGATGTCGAGCGCGGTGCGCGCATAGGCGGCACCCATCAGCGCGAACTGGACGAGGTTGTCGGCGTCGCACTCGGTGTTGGCGCCGAGATCGAGCATCACGAAATCATTGGCGCCGAGGCTCGGCAGCAGCGCCGCGAGCGCCGGCCGGTCGATCGCCGGCATGGTGCGCAGCGCGAGCTTGGCCATCGCCATCATCGCGCCGGTGTTGCCCGCCGAGACCGCGGCGCCGGCCTCGTCCCGCTTCACCGCGTGGATCGCGCAGCCCATCGAGGTGGTCTTGGCGCGGCGGATCGCCTGGCGCGGGCCGTCGTCGCCGGAGATCACATCCGGACAGTGGACGATGTCGCTGGCGCGGCCGAGCGCCGCGTGCGGCTTCAGCTCGTGCGCCACCACGGCCTCGTCGCCGTGCAGCAGGAACCGCAGCGCGCCATCGCGCTTCAGCGCGGCGGCGGCGCCCGCCAGCATCCGCGCCGGCCCGCCGTCGCCGCCCATCGCATCGATGGCGATCCGCGGCGCCTCGCGCACTGACACGGTTCCGGCGGTTTCGTCAGGCCTGGACGGGAACGATCTCGCGCCCGTTATAGTGGCCGCAGGCGGTGCAGAGGTGGTGCGGGCGCTTCAGCTCGCCGCAGTTCGGGCATTCCTGGAACGCCTCGATCGAAAGCGCGTCGTGGCTCCGGCGCATGTTCCTGCGCGAGGGCGAGGTCTTTCTCTTGGGTACGGCCATTGCGGCACCTGTTCCAGTTCGTTGAGCATCGGTTCGCGCGCCGGGTCGAAACGACAGCGGGCCGACGGCGACATGGCCGCGGCCCGCATCGGCCGGCCCGTCGCGAAGGGCGCGTCCTATAGCGATTCGCTTGGCGGTTGCAAGCCGGCCGGGGCCGTGCGACGAGCCTGCCATGCTGCCGATCACGCTCACCATCGCCGGCGCCGTGGCGCTGCTCAACCTGTGGCTCGTCATCCGCGTCGGGCAGGTCCGCCGGGCGGCGAAGGTGAGCGTCGGCGATGGCGGCGACGCCCGGCTGATCGCGCGGATGCGCGCGCAGGCCAATTTCATCGAGCATGCGCCGATCGTGCTCATCCTGATGGCGCTGATCGAGCTGGCGAAAGGCGAGCGGATCTGGCTCTGGCTGACCGGCATCGCCTTCGTGCTCGCGCGGATCGCGCATGCGCTCGGCATGGACCGGGCGGGCGGCTACAACCCGTTGCGGACCGGCGGCTTCACCGCGACCGCCCTGATCGTGCTCGGTCTCGCCATCGTCGCGCTGACGATCCCCTACACAGCGATGCACGCGGCAAGCTGAGCTCAGCCCGCCAGCGCGCGGTCGCCGACGAACGGATTGCCCGCGCGCTCCTTCGCGAAGGTCGACATCGGGCCGTGGCCGGGGACGAACGCGGTCTCCCCGCCGAGCGGCCAGAGCCGGCCCGTGATCGCGGCCAGCAGATCGGCATGATTGCCCATCGGGAAGTCGGTGCGGCCGATCGAGCCCTGGAACAGCACGTCGCCGACGAGCGCGAACCGCGACGGCGCATGGTGGAACACGACATGGCCGGGCGTATGGCCGGGGCAATGCAGCACGTCGAGCACGAGCGCGCCCACCGTCACCGTGTCGCCGTGGACGAGCCAGCGCGCCGGCTCGAACGGCTTGCCCGGAATGCCGGTGCTCCGCCCGTCGTCGCCGAGCCGCGCGATCCAGAAGCGGTCCGCCTCGTGCGGGCCCTCGATCGGCACGCCCAGTTCCTCGGCGAGCACGCCGGCCGAGCCGCAATGATCGATATGACCATGGGTGACGAGCAGCTTCTCGATCGTCACGCCGGCCTGATCCGCCGCCGCCTTCAGCTTCGGCAGATCGCCGCCGGCATCGACGAAGGCGCCGCGCATCGTGGCGGTGCACCAGATGAGCGTGCAGTTCTGCTGGAAGGCCGTCACCGGCACGATCATCGCCTTCAGCGGCGGCTGGGGGGATAGGCTGTCCATGACGCGCGAGATGGACGGCGCCGCGCGCCCGCGCAAGCGCGACAAGCGGATGCGGGCACGATAGAGTTCGGCGATGACGTCGATCGATCGCAACGCCCCCTTCGTTCTGCTCGACGACGCTCGCGGCGGCGGCGCGGCGGCGGCGCGGCTGTATCGCGATCCGGCCGGCGCGATCGTCGCCATGACGGCGGACGAGGTGGCGCCCGCGCTCGACCGGCTGCGTGCCGCGACGCGCGCCGGGCGTCACGGCGCCGGCTGGATCGGCTATGAGGCCGGCCACGCGCTCGATCCCGCGACGGCGCCGCTGGCGCGCCGGGGCAGGGCCACGCCGCCGCTGCTGTGGTTCGGCCTGTTCGAGCGGTACGAGCGGATCGCGCCGGAGGACGTGCCGGCGCTGCTGCCCGATCCGGCGGGCGGCTGGGCCGGCGCGCCCCGGCCGCGGCTGAGCGAGGCGGAGCATGCCGCGATGCTCGCGCGGATCGCCGCGCTCATCGCCGCCGGCGATATCTACCAGGCGAACCTCACCTTCCCGGCCGAGGTGCCGCTCGCCGGCGATCCGCTCGCCGTCTACGCGCGGCTGCGTCCGCACGCCGCCGCCGGCTGGGGCGGCATCGTCCATGGCGGCGGCCGCTGGCTGCTGTCCTTCTCGCCCGAGCTGTTCTTCACGCTCGACGGCGGCCGGCTCGTCGCGCGGCCGATGAAGGGCACCGCCCCGCCCGGCGCCGATCCGGCCGCGCTCGCCGCCGATCCCAAGCAGCGCGCCGAGAACCTGATGATCGTCGATCTGCTGCGCAACGATCTCGCGCGCGTCGCGGTGCCGGGCAGCGTTGCCGTGCCGCGCCTGTTCGACGTCGAGACCTATCCGACGATCCACCAGATGACGTCCACCGTCACCGCCGTGCTCGATCCCGGCCGCGACGCGGTCGACGCGCTCGCCGCGCTGTTCCCTTGCGGTTCGATCACGGGCGCGCCCAAGCTTCGCGCGATCGAGGTGATCGACGGGATCGAGAGCTTTGCGCGCAACGCCTATACCGGCAGCATCGGCCGGATCGACGCCCGGAGCAGCGATGGCGGCGGGGATGCGGCCTTCAACGTCGCGATCCGCACGCTCGAGATCGACGAGGCCGCTCCCGGCCGGGCGATCCTCGGCCTCGGCTCCGGCATCGTCGCGGATTCGAACGCCGGCGAGGAATGGCGCGAATGCCTCGCCAAGGGCGCGTTCGTGAGCGCCGGCGCGCGCGGCTTCGACCTGATCGAGACGATGCGCTTCGATCCGGTCGACGGGATCGCCGATCTCGATCGGCACCTCGAACGGCTGGCGGCGTCGGCCGCCGCGCTGGACTTCGCCTTCGATCGCCACGAGGC
>CAXTPE010000240.1:0-4255 GCA_964245925.1 uncultured Sphingomonadaceae bacterium | reverse complement strand
CGCCTCGGGGGCGGCGCGCGGGCGCTTCGGTGCCGATGCCGGTGCCGGGGCGGGCGCCGGTGCCGGGGCGGGCAGGGGCGCTGGTGTCGGCGCCATCTCCGGCGGTGCTTCCGTCGCGCGCTCGGGCGGGTTGAAATTGGCGGTCGGCGTCGGATCGGCGAACGCGACCTGTTCGTCCTTGACCTTCCGGCCCTTGCCCTTCCTCGATGGCCTGGCCGGCGGCGCGGTGGCGGCGAGCTGGTCGTCGGTCGCGCTCGACGGCGGCAGCGCGGCGGTGGCGATGCCGGGCGTGCCGGTCGGGACGAAGGCGCTGCCGGAGCTGGTCGGCAGCGGCGCGCCGGCCGCGCCGCCGGTGGCCGAGGCGAGCGGCGTCGGCTGGGCGAGCGACTGCGCGAGCGCGACGCCGCGCTGGCGATCGGCGGTGGGCATGAAGCGATCCATCTGCGCCAGGCTGTTGGCGGCCTGCGGCAGCCCGGCGGCGGCGGCGCGCGTCATATAGGCGTAGGCGCGCGGCCAGTCCTTGCCGGCGAGGTCGCCGTTGAAGAGCGCGGTGCCGACGACATATTGCGCGCGCGGCTCGCCGAGCTGGGCCGCCTTCTGCAACCACGGCATCGCGCCGGCGCGATCGCCCTTCTGGAACAGGATCAGACCATAGTTCGCCTCGGCCTGCGGATGGCCCTGCTGCGCCGCCCGGTAATACCAGGCCTGCGCCTGGCCGATGTCCTGCGGCACGCCCCGGCCGAGCTTATAGGCCTGGGCGAGATTGAACTGGGCGTCGGCGTCGCCGCCGTCGGCGGCCGGCTTCCACTGCGCGATGGCGGCTGGATAGTCGCCGCGCTGCCAGGCGGCGATCCCCTCCCGGACGCCCGCCACGGCCGGCACCGCCGCCGCCAGCGCCGCCGCCATCATCATCCCGCCCGCCAGCATCCGTCCGATCATCGCCGCCCCCGCAACCGCAAGGCCGCAGCTATAATCGAACCCCGGGGTGCCACCGCAACTGAAATCGCGACCGTCGTGGAGCAGCCTTCAGGTGAGTCGCCGCGGGCCGCGCGCGCGTTGCAGCCTGCGCAGCGCGCGCAGCTCGCGGGCGGTGAAGCGATAGAGCAGCCGGCGGTAGGTGCCGATGTCGGGGTTGCGGGCGCGCGCGGCGAGCGCCGCCTCGGCATCCTTGCCGAACGTCCGCAGGTAGAAATGAGCATAATCGCGGGCGCGCATCTTCGCTTCCCGACGGTGCTCCAGCCATCTTCTCAGCATCGCCGTCTCCCGGGCATCCGCCTAGCCCGGATCGATTATCGGAGGGTTAAGCAGCCTGTCCGCATCGGCTTCGGCCCCTGCGGCCGCCGCCGATGACGCGCGCTTTAACCGACTCTTAGCCCGAAGCTGGCACCACTGTCGCCGCACACCATGCAGGGATTGACGCGATGAACCGTAGCTGGGCGAAGCTCGCCGCCTCCTCGCTGCTGCTTGGCACCGCCGCGATCGGCTGCACGCCGGAGGCGAACATGCATCCCGCGACGCTCTCCTCGAACGGCCCGCGGGCGACGAAGCTCGCCGCGCGCGCCGCCGCCCAGGCGAGCAGCGCGCTGGCGCGTCATCGCCCGGCCGATGCGGTGACGTTCGCCGAGACCGCCGTCGAGGCGGCGCCGCGCGACGTTTCCTATCGCGCGCTGCTGGGCCAGGCCTATCTCCAGGCCGGGCGCTTCGCCTCGGCCGAGGCGGCGCTTTCGGACGCCATGACGCTCGATCCGGTCAACGCCAAGGCGGGTCTGAACCTCGCGCTCGCCCAGGCCGCGCTCGGCAGGCCGGACGAGGCGCGCGCGACCCTGAAGACGATCGAGGGCGGCGTCGCGCCGGCCGACCTGGGGCTGGCGATGGCGCTGTGCGGCGATCGCGCCGGCGCGGTCCGGCTGCTGCTCGCGAGTTCGCGCGATCCACGGGCCGGCATCCGCGCGCGGCAGAACCTCGCGTTCGCGCTCGCGCTCGGCGGCCAGTGGGCGCGGGCCCGCGCCATCGCCGCGCAGGATGTCGCGCCGCAGGAGCTCGACCAGCGCATGCGCGAATGGGCGGTGCTCGCCAGGCCGGCGCATAGCTGGGACCAGATCGCCGCCGTCCTCGGCGTGACGCCCGCCGCCGATCCGGGCGAGCCGCGGATGCTGGCGCTGGCGCCGGTCGCGCCGGCGGCGCCACTGGCGCTCGCCGAGGCCGCGCCGGCGCCGGTTGCCGAGCCCGTTCCCGCTCCGGTCGTCGTGGCCGCCGCGACGCCCGCGCCGGCCGAGGTCGCGTCGGCGGCGTCCGCCGATGTTCCGCGGTCCGCGTTCGTCTCGCCCGCCGCCGCGACGCCTGTCGCCGACACCTATGTCTCCGCCGCGCCGGTGCGCTCGGGCAAGCCGCTCGCGCGCCGCATCAGCCTGCTCGACCAGCATGTCCACGACGTCGCCGACGCCATGCCGAAGGCATCCGGCGGTCGCTTCGTGGTCCAGCTCGGCGCCTTCGCGCATGCGGCCGCGCCGCAGGCGGCGTGGGGTCAGGTGACGAGGCGCTTCGCGTCGCTGGCGAGCTTCGCGCCGTCGAGCGTATCCTACAGCGCCGGCGGCGCCACGCTCACCCGCCTCTCGATCGCCGGTTTCGCCTCGCGCGCCGAGGCGGTCGACGTCTGCGTGAAGATCAGGGCCGGCAGCGGCGCCTGCTTCGTCCGCGAATCGGCCGGCGATCAGCTCGCCGGCTGGGGCAAGCCCGGCAAGGGCCTCGCGCTCGCCTCGCGCTGAAACCATTCGTCACGGGGGTGGGAAAGAGGGCGGTCAGCCGAGCGGCTGGCCGCCCTTGATCGTCCGGAGCACATGGCCCTGCACCGGCAGTCCGTCGAACGGCGTGTTGCCGGCCTGTCCGGGCATGGCGTCGGCATCGATCCGCCAGGGTGCGTCGGGATCGACCAGCACCAGGTCCGCCTCCGCGCCGGGCGTCATCCGCCCGCCCGGCAGCCCCAGCAGCGCCGCCGGCGTGGTCGAGAGCATCGCGAACAGGCGGGGCAGGGTGACGATGCCGTCGCGCACCAGACCCATCGCCAGCGTCAGCAGCGTCGCGGCACCTGCCATGCCGGGCTCGGCATCGGCATAGGGGAGGCGCTTGGCCTCGGGTCCGCGCGGATCGTGGCCGGAGCACAGCACGTCGACCGTGCCGTCCGCCACCGCCGCCAGCGCGGCGCGGCGATCGTCCTCGGCGCGCAGCGGCGGCGACAGCCTCGCGAAGGTGCGGAACGGCCCGATCGCCTGTTCCGACAGCAGCAGGTGCGCCGGCGAGACGCCGCAGCTCACCTTCACGCCGCGCGCCTTGGCGGCGCGGACGAGCGCGAAGGCGCCCGCCGTGCTGAGCTGCCGGAAGTGGAGCCGCGCGCCGGTCTCCTCGGCGAGCAGGATGTCGCGCGACACCGCCAGCGCCTCGGCGATCGCGGGCGCCGCCGGCAGCCCGAGCCGGGTGGCGGCCTCGCCGGCGGTGGCGGCGGCGCCCGCCGCGAGCCCGCCGTCCTCGGCATGCGCGATCACGGTGAGGTCGAGCGCGCCGGCATAGGCGAGCAGCTGGTGCATGAGCCGCGAATCGGCGATCCAGCCGCGCCCGGTCGCCACCGCGCAGGCGCCGGCCGCCTTCATCAGCCCGATCTCGGCGAGCTCACGCCCGGCGAGGCCGCGCGTCGCGGCGGCGATGGGGTGGATCCAGACGTCCGGCTTGCCGGCGGCGGCGGCGCGCTGGACCAGCGCCGGCTCGTCGAGCGGGGGCGACTGGTCCGGCATCAGCGCGGCCCGCGTCACCCCGCCGGCGGTGAAGGCGGCGAGATCAATCGCGAACACGCCAAGATCGACGATGCCGGGCGCGACCAGCGCGCCGCGCGCGTCGGCCACCGTGTCGCACCCGACGAAAGCCGCGGCCGACAGCTTGCCGAGCGCGGCGATGCGGCCGTCGCGCATCAGCACGTCGCCGGGCGTGACCGTGCCGGCCGCCGGATCGACGATGCGGGCGTTGCGGATCGCGACGCTGGGATCGCGCGCGCTCACCATCCCGTCCTCACCATCCCGGGATACCCCGCCGCCCGCGCGTCAGCACGTCGAGGCAGGCCATGCGGACCGCGACCCCGGTCTCGACCTGCTCGGTGATCGCCGAGACATGCGGATCGTCGGCGACCTCGCTGGTGATCTCGACGCCGCGGTTCATCGGACCCGGATGCATGACGAGCGCATCCGGCGCGGCGCCCGTCAGCCGCTCG
>CAXTPE010000239.1:0-4264 GCA_964245925.1 uncultured Sphingomonadaceae bacterium | reverse complement strand
GCATCATGGCGCGATCCTGCACAATGTGAGCGGCTGCGCGAAACTCATCGCGGAGGATTTCGGCTGGGGCGACGAGCTGTTCCTGAGCGTCCTGCCGCTTTCCCACGCCTATGAGCACAGCGCCGGCCAGCATCTCGCGATCGGGCTCGGCGCCGGCATCGCCTATGCCGGGAGCCTCGAGAAGCTCGGCCTCGACATGGCCGAGATCCGTCCCACGATCATGGTGGTGGTGCCGCGCCTGTTCGAGCTGCTGCGCGCCCGCATCGGCCGCGCGATCGAGCAGGAGGGGCGCGCGGCGCGCTGGCTGCTGGGCGCCGCCGAGCGGCAGGCGGAGCGGCCGCGCCGGCTCGGCGACGTGGCGCTCGACGCGCTGCTGGAGCGCACGCTGCGCTGCAAGGTGCGCGCGCGCTTCGGCGGGCGGCTGAAGGCGCTGGTCTCGGGCGGCGCGCCGCTCAGCCCCGAGCTCGGGCGCTTCTTCACGGGCGTCGGCATCACGCTGCTGCAGGGCTATGGCCAGACCGAGGCGGCGCCGGTGATCGCGTGCAACCGCCCCGCCGCCGGCATCGCGATGGAGACGGTCGGCCCGCCGCTCGACGGCGTCGCGCTGCGCATCGCCGGCGACGGCGAGATCATGGTGCGCGGGCCCAATGTGATGAAGGGCTATTGGCGCGACGACGTCGGCACGCGACAGGCGATCGATCGCCAGGGCTGGCTCGCCACCGGCGACATCGGCCGGCTCGATGGCGCCGGCCGGCTCGTCGTCACCGATCGCAAGAAGGACATCCTCGTCAACGACAAGGGCGACACCATCGCCCCGCAGCGGATCGAGGGGCTGCTGACGCTGGAGCCCGAGATCGGCCAGGCGATGGTGTGGGGCGACCGGCGGCCCTATCTGGTCGCGCTGCTGGCGCCGGACGCGGACTGGCGCGCGGGCACGCTGCTGGAGGGCGAGGCGTTGCGGCGCGCGCTGCAGGCGGCGGCCGACCGGGTCAACGCGCGGCTGGCGGTGACCGAGCGGGTGCGGCGCATCCTGGTCGCCGACGGAGGCTTCACGATCGCCAACCGCCAGCTCACCCCGTCGCTGAAGCTGCGCCGCCATGTGCTCCGCGACGCCTATGGCGCGCGGCTGGACGCGCTCTACCGGACGTGAAGCCGCCGGTGCCGCGGGCATCTGTGGATGCGCGTCCTCTTCTCCTCGTGCCCGCACATTTCCGAGCGAAGTCGGGGGACAAGCGCCGTACGATCAGCCGCGCCTCGGCTTCGCCCGGCGCGAACGGAGAGAGGGCGCCGAAAGAACGCCTCAGCCGGCGAAGCTGTCCTTCGCGGCGCGGCGACGCGCGAGTTCGTCGATGCTGCCGGCGCGCATGAACGGGTTCGTGGCGCGCTCGGCGGCGATGGTGGTCGGCACGGTCGCGCGCCCGGCGGCGCGCAGCGCGCGGACCTCCGCCATGCGCGCGACGACGGCGGGGTTGCCCGGCTCGGCGGTGAGCGCGTAGCGGCCGTTGGCCTCGGTATATTCGTGCGCGCAGTAGACCATCGTCGCGGGCGGCAGCGCGGCCAGCCGCGCCATGTTGGCGAACATCTGCGCCGCCGTGCCCTCGAACAGCCGGCCGCAGCCCATCGCGAACAGCGTGTCGCCGACGAAGGCGATGCCGTCCGCGGGCAGATGATAGGCGATGTGGCCGGCGGTGTGCGCCGGCACCGCGAGCACGATCGCCTCATGCGCGCCGATCGCCACGCGATCGCCTTCGCCGACGGCGCGATCGAGCGTCGGGATCTTCGCGGCCTCGGCGGCGGGCGCGACGACGGAGCAGCCGGTCGCGGCCTTGATCGCGGCGTTGCCGCCGATGTGATCGCCATGCCAGTGGGTGTTCCAGATCGCGGTGATCGTCCAGCCGCGCGTGTCCGCCGCCGCCAGCACCGCGTCGCTCACCGCCGGATCGACGACGACGGTCCCGCCGCTCGCGGCGTCGTGGAGCAGCCAGACATAATTGTCGTTGAGCGCGGGAACGCAGGCGATCTCGAGCGCCACCCTACCAGCTCCCCGTGTTCGGCATCGACGCCCAGGGCTCGGCGGGCGCAAGCGGCTCGCCGCCCTGGAGCAGCTCGATCGAGATGCCGTCCGGGGTGCGCACGAACGCCATGTGCCCGTCGCGCGGCGGCCTGTTGACGGCATGGCCGGCGTCCAGGATGCGCCGGCAGGTCGCGTAGATGTCGTCGACGCGATAGGCGAGATGGCCGAAGTTGCGGCCCCCGCCGTAACCCGTCTCGTCCCAATTGTGGGTGAGCTCGACCTGCGCGCCCTCGTCGCCCGGCGCGGCCAGGAAGATGAGGCTGAAACGGCCTTTCGCGTTGTCGACGCGGCGCACCTCGCGCAGCCCGACCAGCTCGAGGAAGCGGATGGTCGCGTCCGGATCGGAGACGCGGATCATGGTGTGGAGATATTTCATGCGGCGAAGGTAGGAGGCGGCGCCGCTCCAGCCAAGAGCGCCTAGCGCGGCCGATCCGGCTCCGGCGTCGTGTCGGGCGGCTCCGCGCCCGCCGCGAGCTGGTCGAGCGAGGCCTGCGCGGACTTGCCGGCATCGCCCCGCGGATCGGCCGACTGGGCGCGCTGCCAGGCGGCGCGCGCCTCGTCGGCATGGCCGGCGAGGATCGCGATATTGCCGTGCTCCAGCGCGATCGCGGCGTCGCCCGGCGCGCGCGTCTCGGCCTGCGCGATGTCCCTTGCGGCGCGGACGAGATCGGACTGGCGGCGCGCGAGCGTCGCGGAGAGCAGCCACGCCATCGGATCCTGCGGCACCAGCGCGATCGCCTGATCGAGATCGGCGCGCGCAACGGCCAGGTCGCCCAGCGCGACGCCGGCGCGGGCGCGGTCCAGCCAGGCCTCGCCCTTCATCGCGTCCGACAGCACCGGGAGCGCGATGGCGTGATCGAGATCGGTGCGCGCCGTCGCCGGATCGCCGCCGGCCAGCGCGGCGTTGCCGGCCTGTACCCAGAGATTGGCGGCGCGGCCGTCGCGGGCGAGTTCGGCGGCCCGCGCGGCGGCCCCGAACGCCGCCGCCGCCGGCCCCCATTCCTCGCGCGCGGCATGCGCGAGGCCGAGGCACTGGCCGGCGGGGGTGCCGCCGCCCGCCTTTTGCCAGCGCGTCGCGCGTTCGATCGCGGCGGCCGGATCGCTGTGCACCAGCGCGGCGCAATCGTCGTAGCCGCGCTCGGTCGCGGTCCGCGCCGGAGGCGCGGCGGCGGCGAGGAGCAGGAGGAGCGGGATCATGGGCTATTCCGTGAGCGCGGCGATGGTCCGCACGAGCAGCGCGAGATCCTGCCGGCGCGAGAGGCGGTGGTCGCCGTCCTTGACCAGCGTCACCTGCACATCGGCTGAACCGAGCGTGTCGGCCAGCCGCGGCGCCATCGCCCAGGGCACGGTCTCGTCGGCCTGGCCGTGGAGCAGCCGGATCGGGCAGGCCAGGGGGATCGGCGCGTCGAGCAGCAGCCGCGCCTGCCCGCTTTCCCAGAAGGCGAGCGTCACCAGATAGGGCGCGCCGCCATCGCCGGAGGGCTCCTCGATGCGGCCGTCGCGGCGCAGGCGGGCGCGATCCTCCTCGGTGAAGCCCCAGTCGGTGAAATCGGGCGCCGCCGCGATGCCGACGAGCGCGGCGATGCGTCCGGGCCGGGCGAGCGCCACGAGCAGCGCCAGCCAGCCGCCCATCGACGAGCCGACGAGCAGCAGCGGGCCGGTGGTGAGCCGGTCGATCAGCAGCAGCGCGTCGTCCAGCCAGCGTACGAGCGTGCCGTCGGCGAATGCGCCGTCGCTCGAGCCGCAGCCGGCGTAGTCGAAGCGGAGCATCGCGCGGCCGTTCGCGACGGCCCAGCCGGCGAGCGCCTCGGCCTTCTCGCCGGCCATGTCGGAAGCATAGCCCGGCAGGAAGACGAGCGTCGGCCCGGCGCCGTCGCGCCGGCGATAGGCGAGGCGGATGCCGTCGCCGCGATCGAGGAATTCGGTCACGCCGCCGTCGCTCGCCATGCCGGCAGCAGAGGCGAAGCGCCGCGCCGGGTCAAGCGCGGCGCGCGCGGGTTGCCCGATGGCGGCCGCGCGCATAAGTCGCGGCTGCCATGACCGAGATGCTGAAGATCACGCTGCCCGACGGCTCCTCGCGCGAAGTCGCCCTGGGGACGACGCCTGCCGACATCGCCGCCGCGATCGGACCGGGGCTCGCCAAGGCGGCGCTCGCCGCGCGCGTCGACGGCGAGCTGCGCGATCTCAACC
>CAXTPE010000238.1:0-4265 GCA_964245925.1 uncultured Sphingomonadaceae bacterium | reverse complement strand
GTGCCTGGGCCACGACGACGGCATCGATCTGCGCGCGGTGCTGCGCGGCGGCGGCGACATCGATGCCGCGATCGACGCGGCGCTCGCCGCCAAGCCGCTGCGCCACCGCTTCGACGTGACACGCGGCGCGGCGCCCGCGGTCGCGCGCCACATGAGCGTCACCGGGGGATGAGCGCGCTGCCGCGGCTGGCGCTGATGGCGAGCCCGTCCGCCGCCGCGCAGGCCGCCGCCGGCGAGCTGCGCCAGCGCTACGAGTGGGTCGTGCCCGAGCAGGCCGAAGTCATCATTGCGCTCGGCGGCGATGGCTTCCTCCTCCAGACGCTCCACACCATGCTGGAACGCCATCAGACGCTCCCCGTGTTCGGCATGAACCTCGGCACGGTCGGCTTCCTGATGAACGAATGGGGCGTCGACGCGCTGCACGACCGGCTGAAGCGCGCCAAGGTCTTCAAGGTGCCGCCGCTGCGCATGGAGGCGACCACGGTCGACGGCGACCGCTTCTCGATCCCGGCCATCAACGAGGTGTCGCTGCTGCGCGAGACCCGGCAGACGGCGTGGATCGAGGTCGCGCTCGATGGGCGGGTGGTGCTGCCCGAGCTGGTCTGCGATGGCGTGCTCGCGGCGACGCCGGCGGGTTCGACCGCCTACAACTTCTCCGCGCAGGGGCCGATCCTGCCGCTGGGCTCGGCGCTGATCGCGCTGACCCCGATCAGCGCCTTCCGGCCGCGGCGCTGGCGCGGCGCGATCCTGCCGGAGAGCGCCAGGCTGCGCTTCCGGGTGCTTGATCCGGTCAAGCGCCCGGTCAGCGCCGTCGCCGACCAGCGCGAGGTGCGCGATGTCGCGACCGTCGACGTCGCGATCGATCGCTCTCGGCCGCTCACCCTGATGTTCGATCCCGAGCATGCGCTGGACGACCGCATCGCGATGGAGCAGTTCGCGGTCTGAGCCCGTCCCGCCAAGCTGGCGTTAACCCTTTTCCATCATGTGTTGCCAGCGCGCCGGACTTGTCGTTATAGGCGCGCCTTGCCCGAGAGGGCTGCTCCCCGGTAGCTCAGCGGTAGAGCAACCGGCTGTTAACCGGTTGGTCGATGGTTCGAATCCGTCCCGGGGAGCCAATTCGGAACGAAAGTGCGAACTCCGTTCGCCGTCGTTTCCACTACGGGCCCACCGTTCGCGGAGGAGTGGCCCGCCCCTAGATGGGGCGGGCCGGCTTCGCTTTGTAATAGAACCCTAAGCAGCTTCGACTTTTTGCCGGTGATGCGGATCGCCGCGTCCCCGACCTCGATCCGCTGAGCGAGCGCCTGAAGGTGGTGCCGGCGGTAGCCTCCGTCGGCTGTCCTCATGCGGCGCTTGGCCTCTCCGGCAAAGCGGCGGATGGCTTCCTCCGTAATCTCGCTCGACCTGTCACCGGCCCGGGCCTCGGCTCGATCAGCGTCCGACCGCGCGGCGTCACGGATGGTTCTCAGCTCTTTGAGGCGACCCTTCAGGTTCTCGTCGCCCGTGTCTGCGAGGCCGCTCTCGATCGCATCGTAGAGGCGGGTCAACTTGGCATCTGCATCGGCCGCCTGCCGGCGAAGCCTGGCGATACTATCTCGGTAGTCATCCGCCTGCTTGGTCCGCCGCTCCAGGACGCCCTTCAGAAGCTCGACGACGCGATCCGGCGCCAGCAGTCGGTCCTCAATGTGTCGAATAACGATTGCGTCCAGCCGATGCGTGGGGATTGTACGTCCTTTGCAACCGGTCTTGCCCTGGCGAGCTTTGGTGCAACAGGTGTAGTAGCGGTAGCCCTCGCCTTTTCCCCAGTGCGTAACGTCATCGCGCCTCCGCAATCCGCGCAGAAGCAAATCCCGCCGAGAGTGGTGCCCGAACTGACGAAGCGTGGAGCTTTGAGCTGCGGCGCCCTGGAGCGCATGATCGCCTGAGCTTCGTCGAACTCCTCACGCTCGAGAATAGCTGGCACCGCCACGGTGACGATCTCGTCCTCAGGCTTCTCTTCACGCTTGCGCCAGCTGTAGACGTTGAAGCGATGCTCGCCGACGTATGTTGTGCGGGTCAGGATCTGGTGAACCGCGCCAACGCCCCAGCGCCCCCCGCCCGATGTTCTGATGCCTTTCTGGTTGAGATAGTCCGCAATAAGGTTGGCTCCGAGCGGACCGCGCTCCCCGTCGCCGATACGGACCAAGCGAAACATTAGACGGACATGCTCGGCCTGAGCCGGGTCGACCTCCAGCTTCTTCTTGGTCCGGGCGCCCCGCTGCTCTGCGGCAACGACGCGGTAACCGAACGGTGGACGTGATCCGTTCCAGAAGCCCTGGCGGGCGTTCTCCCGCATGGCTCGAAGCGTGTGCTTGGCGTTCTCTTTCGATTGATATTCATCGAACAGCGCCATGATCTGACGCATCATCACGCTCATCGGGTCTTCGCCGAGGTCCTGCGTGATCGACACTAGCCGAACGCCGTTTTTGGCGAGCCGCCGAACATAGAACTCAAGTTGGAACTGATCCCGGAAGAAGCGCGAGAACGAGTGTACGATGATCGTGTCGAAAGTCGGCGGCTTGGCCGCGGCAGCATCCATCATCTTCTGAAATTCTGGGCGACGATCATCCGTGGCCGAAGCGCCCGCCTCGACGAACTCCGCCGTCGCGCTGTAACCCCGAGCTTGGCAATAGGCGTGTGCCTGCCTGCGCTGGTCAGGAATGGACAAGTCCTGCTCCGCCTGACGGCCGGTCGATACACGAAGGTAGAGAGCGGCGCGCTTCGCCGCCGCCGGGCCAGTTTGGACCGTCGTGGTCATAGCGCACCTCCGAGAAGGTTAGTGGGTTGGGCCGAACAACTCGTCCAGCAGTGCGCCGAAGTGCGCCTCGATGACGTCCAACTCGGCCTCGGATATGGGGACATGCTCCGGCCAGTCGTCGACGACGGTCGGTCGCCACTCATCCGATCGGCGAGTGCGGGATGACCGGACAGAGGGACGGCGCTGATGAACATAGTCGTAGAGATCGACCACGTTTTCGGGCGGACGAGTCTGGTCTCGTCGTGCTCTAGCGTGGGCCATGCGGCGATGGTGCTCTCCGCCGGCTTGGGGGCAAGGGCCTCACGCATGAAGTCGGATTGTAGCGTATTGCCGGCTAGGAAAAGGTGGGTCACGACGAAGCCTTTCGAGCCAACGTACGGTGAAGCGTCGAGCGATCGACACCTAGGCTCCGAGCGATCGAGGCGTGACTAACCTTTGGGTCGGTCATTAGCCGCTCGGCATGTGCAATCTGTTCATCCGAGAGCTTTGGGGGTCGCCCGCCCTCCCTGCCGCGGGCTTTTGCCGCGACGAGACCAGCTCTCGTGCGCTCCCGCAATAAATCCCGTTCCATCTCCGCCAGCGCGGCCATGACGTGAAAGAAGAAGCGGCCCGCGGGCGTGGTCGTGTCGATCCCATCGGTGAGCGAACGAAATGCGATGCCGTTGCCCTGCAGGTCTTCGACGAATGTGACGAGCTGCCGAACAGTCCGCCCAAGTCGGTCAAGCTTCCAAACGACGAGGGTGTCACCTGCCCGTAGGTGCGAGAGGGCGTCGTCCAAACCTGGTCGGCGCGTGACCGCTCCGCTTTGCCGATCTTGGAACACGCGGTCGCAGGCGGCCTGCTTGAGGGCATCGAGCTGAAGATCCAGGCTCTGCTCAGCCGTAGATACTCTTGCATAGCCGATCAGCACGATGAACCTCGCGGCGGAACTCGTCGCAGAATCTACTGGCGCATCATAGATTTTGCAACGTCTATCCGCAGCGACTTCGCTATGGTCGATGCCTTCTGGGTGCGTGCTTGATGAAGTGGGGCAAAATCGCTCGTTTCCGCAACGGTTCGGAGCCAGTGCCATATAGCTTCAATCGAGCGGCACTCCCGGATAGGGTGGCCGGATGAGATCTTGGAGATGGCCTTCGCGTGTTTGATGATCTGAAGCCTGGAGCTCGCGTGCGTGGCCTCACGCCGACCGGTGTCGCCGAGATCGTCCAGGTTTCGCGTTTCGGTGCCGACGCGCTCAATCTCGTGTTCCGGGCCGATGGTAAGGTCGGCGAACGGCTGCTCTACCGAGGCGAAGAAAGCGGATTTGAAATCGTGGAGGGCGGACGCGCGTATGCGTTCGATGCGGACGGCGCCTTATTGCGGCTCGCGTCCGAGGCCAGCCGCATCCGCTTGGCGCATCTGTTCGATCCATACCTTGCGGTCAGCGCTTCACAGATAGAAGCGCTCCCGCACCAGATCACCGCTGTTTATG
>CAXTPE010000237.1:0-4276 GCA_964245925.1 uncultured Sphingomonadaceae bacterium | reverse complement strand
CGATGTCGGCGAACCCGGAATTGACGCTCAGTTCGACGTGAACGTCGGGATAGGCGGGCAGCAGCTTTTTCAGCACTGGCCACAGCACCGTATCCACCGCGTGCTGCGACGTGGTGAGGCGGATCGTTCCGGCGGGTCGCTCTCGAAGCTCGCTCAGCGAAGCGAGCTGCGCCGCGATGCCGTCCAGGGCCGGTCGCAGCGTATCGAGCAGTCGATCGCCGGCTTCGGTCGGGGCGACGCTCCGCGTGGTGCGGGTCAGGAGGCGCACCCCGAGACGGGATTCCAGACGGCGAATCGTGTGGCTCAGCGCCGACTGCGACGTGCCCAGCTTGGCGGCGGCACGGGTGAAGCTGCGTTCGTCCGCTACCGCCAGGAAGGCATTGAGGTCCACGAGTTCGTCGCGTTGCATTGATGAACTGTAGATATAGGTTCGTGCCGGTTCCAGCGCCTAATCACATGATCCTTCCGCGCCTAGATAGGAGTGCATGGAAAGGAACGCAGTCATGCCGAACGAAACCACCCCCATGCGCGCGCCGTGGGGCGACATCGCGCCGCGCCTGACCGAGATCAGCGATGCCGTTCTGTTCGACGACGTGTGGCAGCGCCCGGGCCTGTCCCCGCGTGACCGCAGCCTCATTACTGTCGCCAGCCTGATCGCCATGTATCGGCAGAACGAACTGCCGTTCCACCTCGCCAAGGCGCTCGAGAACGGCGTCACGCGGGATGAGATCATCGAGACGATTACCCATCTCGCCTTTTACGCCGGCTGGCCAACCGCGAGCACAGCCTTGTCGGTCGCCCGCAAGGTGTTCGCCGACACCAACCCACAAGATTGAAGGAACGGACACATGCAAACCCGCGAACTCGGCCGCAGCGGCCTCCACGTCTCGGCGCTCGGTCTTGGCTGCATGGGGATCAGCTTCAGCTATGCCACCGCGCTCTCGAAGGAGGACGGCGTGACGCTGATCCGCGATGCCGTGGAGCGCGGCGTCACCTTCTTCGACACCGCCGAGGTCTATGGCCCGTTCGACAACGAGGATGTGGTCGGCGAGGCGCTTCGCCCGGTGCGCGACAAGGTGGTGATCGCCACCAAGTTCGGCTTCGACATCGATCCCGGGACACGCGAGAATCGCGGCGTCAGCAGCCGGCCCGAGCATATCCGCCGGGCGGTGGATGGGTCGCTCAAGCGCCTCGGCGTCGAGACGATCGACCTGCTCTATCAGCACCGGGTCGATCCGAACGTGCCGATCGAGGACGTCGCCGGCACCGTCCGCGACCTGATCGCGGAGGGCAAGGCGCGGCACTTCGGCATGTCGGAGCCGGGGGTCCAGACGCTCCGCCGCGCCCATGCCGTCCAGCCCGTGACCGCGCTTCAAAACGAATATTCGCTGTGGTGGCGCGCGCCGGAGACAGAAGGCATCCTCGACGCCTGCGATGAGCTGGGCATCGGCTTCGTCCCCTACAGCCCGCTCGGCAAGGGGTTCCTGACCGGCGCGATGGGCAAGGACACCAAGCTTCCGGCCAACGATTTCCGCAGCAGCGTGCCGCGCTTCTCGCCAGAGGCGATGGCGAAGAACCAGGCGTTCGTGGATTTGCTCAAGCACGTCGCCGAAGCCAGGGACGCGACGCCCGCTCAAATTGCGCTCGCCTGGCTGCTCGCGCAGCGCCCCTACATCATTCCGATCCCCGGCACGACCAAGCTCCACCGGCTGGAAGAGAACCTTGGCGCAGCGGACGTCACGTTGAGCCAGGCCGATCTCGACACGATCAACGAGGGCGCGTCGCAGATCGAACCCGAGGGCGACCGCTACGCTCCCGCACAGCTCGCGATGGTCGGCCGTGAAGCGCCGGCCGCCGCCTGACCTCGATCATCCCCGACCCAAACTACAGAAGGTAAAGCAATGACTGAAGTTGTCGTCGTGATCGGCGCCGGGTCGATCGGCCAGGCCATCGCTCGGCGGATCAGCGCGGGCAAACACGTCCTGCTCGCCGACTTGCGGCAGGACGCGGCCGACGCGGCAGCGAAGGTTCTTCACGATGCCGGTTTCGCGGTCAGCACGGCCACGGTCGATGTATCGTCGCGCCCGTCGATTCACGCTCTTGTCGAGACGGCCACAGCGATCGGCTGCGTCACCGGCGTCATTCATGCCGCCGGCGTCTCTCCCTCGCAGGCATCACCGGCCACGATCCTTGCCGTCGATCTATATGGCACCGCGCTTGTGCTGGAGGCGTTCGGAGCGGTGATCACGCGAGGCGGCGCGGCTGTCGTGATTGCCTCGCAGTCCGGCCATCGCCTGCCCGCGCTTACGGCGGAGCAGGACCGGGCGCTGGCGATGACGCCGGCTGACGAGCTGCTCGCATTGCCGATGCTGCAGCCGGACCAGGTGACGGACCCGCTCCACGCTTATCAGTTGTCCAAGCGCGGCAATTCCCTCCGGGTGAAGGCCGAGGCGGTGCGCTGGGGCAAGCGCGGTGCGCGGGTGAACACGATCAGCCCCGGCATCATCATCACGCCGCTCGCCAACGACGAGCTGACCGGCCCGCGTGGCGAAGGCTACCGGCGCATGATCGATCTTTGCCCCGCCGGGCGCGCCGGCACGCCCGACGAAGTCGGCACCGTGGGAGCGCTGCTGATGGGACCGGAAAGCGCGTTCATCACCGGCAGCGATTTCCTGATGGACGGAGGCGTGACGGCCAGCTTCTTTTACGGTGAGCTTGCCCCGAAATAATCGGCTTCGAGCCAGACCCTAACCACCATCGAGCATCGCAAAAGCATCACAATGAAAGAGGTAACGCCATGTCCCGCCCCGATCGCTTCACCGGCAAAGTTGCCTTCATTACCGGGGCGGCAAGCGGCATCGGCCGGGCCACCGCCCTCGCATTTGCGACCGAGGGCGCTCGCGTCGCTATCCTAGACCGAACGGATGACGCTTTGGGTAAGACGGCCGAGGCGATCGGTAACGCGGGTGGCAAGGTGCTGGTGATCGGCTGCGACGTATCGGAGCCAGACCAGGTTGAGGCGGCCGTGGCGCGCACGGTGCAGACGTTCGGACGTCTCGATATTGCCTTCAACAATGCTGGCGTCGAGAACAAGGAGGCTCCTGTTCACGAGATCGATCTTGCCGAATGGGATCGCATCATCGGCATCAACCTACGCGGCACCTTTACCTGCATGAAGCACGAGTTGGCGCAGATGGTGAAGCAGGGCGGCGGCGCGGTGGTGAATACGTCTTCCGGCGCGGGCATCCGAGGCGTGGCGGGCGGCGCGGCCTATGCCGCTTCCAAGCACGCCATCATCGGCCTTACCCGCTCGGCAGCCCTCGATTACGCCAAGCAGAACATTCGGGTGAACGCGGTGCTGCCGGGCAACATCGAAACACCGATGATGGACCGCTTCACGGGCGGAGATATTCAAAAGGCGATCGACCTTGAGCCGGTCGGTCGGCTCGGCAAGCCCGAGGAGATCGCAGAGGCCGTTCTGTGGATGTGTTCAGACTTAAGCGGGTTCGTGACCGGTGCGGCAACGGTGATTGACGGAGGATGGTCGCTATAAAGTCGTTTGTGAGAGGTCAAAACCGGTCGGTTGTGAACATTAGAATCCTACCCGAGCTTTTCCGCAGGTCGGCGGTGCCACAATCCCGTATCAAAAAGGGCCGCTGCCAAACCTTTCGGCAGGCATCAGCTCAGGCCGGAAGCAGAGGCTTGGCCAGACGGGCAGTACCCGTCGCTTTCAACGGCAGATCCTCGCGGGAGCGGCCATTCCTTGATCCATCCGGGAATGGCCGGGTCTGGTCGGAAGCGGTCGGCCACGTCTTGGATGAGGCAATGTACCTCGGCGAGGGCTTCTGGCCCCTGCAGCCGGCAGATGGCCACTATCAGTCGGAGAGTGGGTGTGCTGCGAGATAGTCCGCAAGCTTGGCACTTACTTCCTCAAGCGTCTCGCTCCGAGTAGCGCAACGTGTCGCCCACGATCGTCCGGGATGCAGATGATCCCATAGAGGTCGCAGACCACTATACCTGCCGCTGCCGGGATCATGATTGCCGAACCCGTCAAGGGCGATGTTCCAGATCGGCCTGAACCGCGTGATGAGCAGGCTCTCGCCAAGCGGGATCCAGATGTCGTCAACAGTGAGATAGCGTGCCTGGAAGTCGCACACGGCGAGCGTGCCCGAGCCGCGCTCGACATCGCGCACGCTCTCGCGATGCTCCGTCAGTCGCTTGTAGAGCGGCGTGCCGCGCGCGCTGGCGGAGAGGCTCGCGCCCTTGCGGCCGCCAG
>CAXTPE010000236.1:0-4299 GCA_964245925.1 uncultured Sphingomonadaceae bacterium | reverse complement strand
GGCGGCGAGCAGCAGCGCGTCGCGGTGGCGCGCGCGCTGGCCAACCGGCCGGCGCTGGTGCTCGCCGACGAGCCGACCGGCAATCTCGACGAGGCGACGGCGGATGTCGTGCTGGCCGAGTTCCTCCGGCTGGTGCGCGGCGAGGGCTCGGCGGCGCTGGTCGCGACCCACAACGAACGGCTCGCCCGCCAGATGGACCGGGTGGTCCGGCTCCAGGACGGGCGGCTCAGCTAAGGTTCGCGAATCGCGGCGCGCTGTCCCATAGTGGCGCGATGGCCGCCGTCGCTTCCTACGTCCCGCTCCGCGTCTTCTCCTGCTTCACGATGCTGGAGGGCGCGATCGAGCCGAAGGCGCTCGCCGCGCACGCGCGCCGGCTCGGGCTGCCGGCGGCCGCGATCGTCGATCGCAACGGGCTCTATGGCGTGATGGCCTTTTCCGCCGCCTGCAAGGAGGCCGGCGTGCAGCCGATCGTGGCGGCGCTGCTGGCGGTCGCGCGGCCGGCGGAGCTGGGCGGCGCGGCGGCGGGCAAGCCGCCGGTGATCGACTGGCTGCCGCTCTATGCGCAGGATGCCGACGGCTATGACAATCTCTGCGCGCTCGTCAGCGAGGCGCATCTAGGCCGCCCGGCGCATGAGGAGCCGCATGTCGGGCTGGGCGCGCTCGATGGCCGCACGGCGGGGCTGATCGCGCTGACCGGCGGCGGCGAGGGCGCGCTGGCGCGGCTGCTCGCCGGCGGCCAGGGCGCCCAGGCGGCGGGCTATGCCGATCGGCTGGCGGCGCTCTTCCCCGAGCGGCTGTATGTCGAGCTGTCACGGCGCGGCGACGGGATCGAGGAGCAGGCCGAGGACGCGCTGGTCGATCTCGCTTTTGCGCGCGGCCTGCCGCTGGTGGCGACCAACCCGGCGTCCTATGCCGAGCCCGGCTTCCACGAGGCGCACGACACGCTGCTCTGCATCGCCGCCTCGGCCTATGTCGACTCGGCCGAGCGGCGGCGCTCCTCGCCCGACGACTGGCTGAAGCCGGCCGACGCGGTGACGGCGCTGTTCGCCGACCTGCCCGAGGCGATCGCCAACACGCTGGTGGTGGCGCAGCGTTGCGCCTTCGCCGCGCCGAAGCGCAAGCCGATCCTGCCGAGCCTGGCGGGCGATCCCGCGGCGGAGGCGGAAGCGCTGCGGACGGCGGCGCGGGCGGGGCTGGAGATGCGGCTTGCGAGACTCCCTCTCCCCACTGGGGAGAGGGGGAGCGACGGCGCAGCCGGCGCGTCCGACATCGAAGGCGGGGGCCCCTCACCCAACCCTCTCCCGATGCGAGAGGGCCTTGAGGAATATTTCACCCGCCTGGAGTTCGAGCTCGACGTCATCGCCGGCATGGGTTTCCCCGGTTATTTCCTGATCGTCGCCGACTTCATCCAGTGGGCCAAGGCGCAGGGCATCCCGGTCGGGCCCGGGCGCGGCTCGGGGGCGGGATCGGTGGTCGCCTGGGCGCTCACCATCACCGATCTCGATCCGCTCCGGCTGGGGCTGCTGTTCGAGCGCTTCCTCAATCCCGAGCGCGTCTCGATGCCGGACTTCGACATCGACTTCTGCGAGACCCGGCGCGAGGAGGTGATCCGCTACGTCCAGGCGAAATATGGGCGTGGGCAGGTCGCGCAGATCATCACCTTCGGGCGGCTGAAGGCGCGCGCGGTGCTCAAGGACACGGGCCGCGTGCTCCAGATGAGCTACGGCCAGGTCGACCGGCTCGCCAAGCTCGTCCCCAACCACCCGACCGATCCGTGGACGCTGAAGCGCGCGATCGACGGCGTCGCCGAGCTCCATACCGAGTATAAGCGCGATCCGCAGGTGAAGCGGCTGCTCGATCTGGCGATGAAGCTGGAGGGCCTGCCGCGCCATTCCTCGACGCATGCCGCCGGCGTGGTGATCGGCGACCGGCCGCTCGACCAGCTCGTGCCGCTCTACCGCGATCCGCGCTCGGACATGCCGGTCACCCAGTTCGACCTCAAATATGTGGAGGACGCGGGGCTGGTGAAGTTCGACTTCCTCGGGCTGAAGACGCTGTCCGTCCTCCACAAGGCGACGCGGATGCTGGCCGAGCGCGGCATCGTCGTCGATCTCGCCACGCTGGCGTGGGACGACGAGGCGACCTACCGGCTGCTCCAGAGCGGCTGCACCGTCGGCGTCTTCCAGGTCGAATCGGAGGGCATGCGGCGCACGCTGGCGGCGGTGAAGCCGACCGTGTTCGAGGACATCATCGCGCTCGGCGCGCTCTACCGGCCGGGGCCGATGGACAATATCCCGATGTTCGGCCGCCGCAAGAACGGCCAGGAGCCGATCGAATATCCTCACCCGCTGCTGGCGGCGATCCTGGCCGAGACCTATGGCATCTTCGTCTATCAGGAGCAGGTGATGCAGGCGGCGCAGGTGCTCGCCGGCTATACGCTGGGCCAGGCGGACCTGCTGCGCCGCGCGATGGGCAAGAAGATCCAGGCCGAGATGGATGCCCAGCGCGCCGGCTTCGTGAAGGGCTGCGCGGACGTCAACGGCATCGGCGGCGCCCAGGCCAACGCGCTGTTCGACCTGATCGACAAGTTCGCCGGCTACGGCTTCAACAAGAGCCACGCGGCGGCCTATGCGCTGCTCACCTATCAGACCGCATGGCTGAAGGCGCATCACCCCGCGGTGTTCTTCGCGGCATCGATGTGCTTCGACATCGGCACCACCGACAAGCTCTGCATCCTCGCCGACGACATCCGCCGGATGGGCGTCACCTGCCTGCCGCCCTGCGTCAACGCCAGCAGCGCCGGCTTCGCGGTCGAGGACGCGCCGGGCGGACTGGCGGTGCGCTATGCGCTGGGGGCGCTGAAGGGCGTCGGCGAGCGAGCGATGGAGCTGCTCGTCGAGGAGCGGCGGAAGGGCGGCCGCTTCGCCGGCATCGACGACTTCGCCGGCCGGATCGATCCGCGCCTGCTCAACCGCCGGCAGATCGAGAGCCTCGCCGCCGCCGGCGCGCTCGACGCGTTCGGGGACCGCGCCGCGCTCTTCGCCGCCGCCGAGACGATCCTGTCCGAAGCGACGCGGATCTCGTCGGACGCCGAGCGGGGGCAGGGCGGGCTGTTCGGCGGCACGGCGGCGGGCGGCGCGCATGTCGTGCTGCCGGCGGGCACCCACTGGACGATCGCCGAGCGGATGGCGGCCGAGAAGGAGGCGTACGGCTTCTACTTCTCCGCCCACCCGGTCGATCGCTATCGCCATCTCGCGACGGCCCACAAGGCGCGCAGCTTCGCCGATTGCTGCGCCATGCCCGCCGCCGCCGCGCCGGATCGCGACGAGCGCGGCCGTCCGGCGCAGCGCCCCGCCATCGCCATGGCGGCGCTGGTCGAGGAGGCGCGCTGGCGGACGTCCGCGCGCGGCCGTCGCTATCTGCTGGCGACGCTCTCCGACGCGTCCGGGCAATATATGGCGAGCTGCTTCGACGACGAGGTCTCGGCGCAGGTCGAGGCGGCGGCGCGGACCGGCGGCTGCGGGCTCATCACCGCCGAGCTGGACCGGCGGCCCGGCGAGGAGAGCCCGCGCGTCACCATCCGCACGATCCGTCCGCTCGAGCAGCTCGCCGGCTCGACGGTGCTGCGGCTGGAGATCGACATCGACGATGCGGCCGCGATCCGTCCGGTCGCGGCGCTGCTGGCGGACGCGGGGACGGGGCGCTGCGAGGTGCGGCTGCGCGCGCTGCTCGACGACGGCGGCCGCGCCGAGGTGCGGCTGCCCGAGCGCTATCTGCTGGATGCCGAGCTCGCCGCGCGGATCGAGCGGGTGGCGGGCGTCGCGGCGGCGCGGCTGGCGGCGGCGGCGCCGCTCGCGCTGGTGGGGTGAGGCCTCGAGCTTCGGTCGGGCTTGGCGCCAGCTCCATTCGCTCGGCCCGAACAGGTCGCTGGACCTTCATGACTTGAGCTTGAACCCGCCCGCTCGTGTCGAGCGCGGTCGAGCTGCGGCCTCGTGCCGCCCCCTTCGCCTGCCTTGCAGGCGCCCAGGACAGGCCTCGACCGCGCTCGGGACGAACGTGGATCCATCACGCCCTGGTGTCTCGCGTCCAGCCGGCCTCGCGCTACAGCAGCCGCCCCTGCCGCGCGTCGCGTGCGGGCGGCACGAACAGGTCGCAGCGAAGCGCGAAGCGGGCGTTCGCCAGGCCGTGCGCGCGGCAGGCGCGGGCGAAGCGGGCGCGCAGCAGATCGGCCCACGGGCCTTGCCCACGCATCCGCGTGAAATAATCGGGGTCGTTGTCGCGGCCGCCGCGCATCGACTG
>CAXTPE010000235.1:0-4308 GCA_964245925.1 uncultured Sphingomonadaceae bacterium | reverse complement strand
CGAGCGCGAGCAGGGCGATGCGGACGGCGTGGCGGCGCGGCTTCATGGTCGAGGCATGTGGCATCGCGCGCGCCGTCGCAAGCCACTCGACTTGTGCGTGCCCGCATGGATAGGCTGCGCGATGGGAGGGCGCCGCACGATATGGTCACGCAGGTCGCGACGGTCGCCTATCTCGGGCTGGAGGCGCGCGCCGTCGAGGTGCAGGTCCAGCTCGCCGCCGGGCTGCCGGCGTTCATCGTCGTGGGGCTCGCCGACAAGGCGGTGGCGGAGAGCCGCGAGCGGGTGCGCGCGGCGCTCGCCGCGATCGGCCTCGCGCTGCCGGCCAAGCGCATCACCGTCAACCTGTCGCCCGCCGACCTCCCCAAGGAGGGCAGCCATTACGATCTGCCGATCGCGCTCGGGCTGCTCGGCGCGATGGGGATCGTCGATGCCGAGACGCTCGCGGACTATGTCGCGGTCGGCGAGCTGGCGCTCGACGCGCGGCTGGCGCCCGCGCCCGGCGTGCTGCTGGCGGCGCTGCATGCCTCCGAGATCGGGCGCGGGCTGATCTGCCCGGCCGCCCAGGGCTCGGAGGCGGCATGGGCGGGGCGGATCGAGGTGCTCGCCGCGCCCGACCTGCTGACGCTGCTCAACCATTTCAAGGGCACGCTCCAGCTCGCGGCGCCCATGCAGGCGGAAGCGGCGCCGATCGCCGCCGGGCCGGACCTCAGGCAGGTGAAGGGGCAGGAGACCGCCAAGCGCGCGCTGGAGATCGCCGCCGCCGGGGGCCACAACCTGCTGATGGTCGGCCCGCCGGGCGCGGGCAAGTCGCTGCTTGCCGCCTGCCTGCCGGGCATCCTGCCGCCGCTCGATTCGGGCGAGGCGCTGGAGGTCTCGATGGTGGCGTCGGTGGCGGGCGAGCTCTCCGGCGGGCGGCTGATCCGCGCGCGGCCGTTCCGTTCGCCGCACCACTCGGCCTCGATGGCGGCGCTGACCGGCGGCGGCCTGCGGGTGCGGCCGGGCGAGATGAGCCTCGCGCATCTCGGCGTGCTGTTCCTCGACGAGCTGCCCGAATTCGCGAGGGCCGTGCTCGATTCGCTGCGCCAGCCGCTCGAGACCGGGCGGATCGCGGTGGCGCGGGCGAACGCGCATGTCACGTTCCCGGCGCGGGTCCAGCTCGTCGCGGCGATGAACCCCTGCCGCTGCGGCCATCTCGGCGATCCCGCGCTGGCGTGCGCGCGGGCGCCGAAGTGCGCGGCGGACTATCAGGCGCGCGTCTCCGGGCCGCTGCTCGATCGCATCGACCTGCATGTCGAGGTGCGTGCGGTCTCCGCCGCCGATCTCGTGCTGCCGCCGCCGGCGGAAGGGTCCGCCGAGGTCGCGGCGCGGGTGGCGGCGGCGCGCGCGCTCCAGCGCCAGCGCTTCGCCGGGGTGCCGATCCGCACCAACGCCGAGGCGGACGGCGAGCTGCTGGACAGGATCGCGACACCCGACGAGCCCGGCGGCAAGCTGCTCGCGCGGGCCGCCGAGCAGATGCGGCTGACCGCGCGCGGCTATCATCGCGTGCTGCGCGTCGCCCGCACCATCGCGGATCTGGCCGGCGGCGCGGGCATCGGCCGGGTGCATGTCGCCGAGGCGCTGAGCTACCGCCGCCAGCCGCCGCGGAATTGAGGCCGCGAAAGCCCTCTCCCGCTGGGAGAGGGTTGGGCGAGGGTATCCGGACCTCGCGGTGGGGCGCGTCGGCCGCGCCGCCGCGCCCCCTCGCCCCAACTCCCTCCCGGCGGGGAGAGGGAGTCGGCGGACCGCTCGATCTGATCGAGCCGGAGCTATGAGGCGGGATCATTGCCCTCGTAGAGCCTGAGCGCCGTCACCTCGTCGGCGGTGAGGTGGATGCCGAACACGTCGGCGAGTGCCGCGCGCCATTGCCCGGGATCGGCGATCTCGCTCGCCTCGCCGTCGCGGCTGAGGCGCCGGTCGAGCAGCGAGGCGAAGCCGTCCTCGGTGGCGATCGAGGCGACGACGAAGCGGGTGAAGCGCGTCTGGTAGGCGGTCGCGGTATAATGATTGGCCATCACCAGGTCCATCGCCCACACCGGCTCGGTCGTGAAGCTGTATTGCGGCTTCCAGTCCTCGCCCGCGAGCTCGCGCCGTTGCAGCATCCAGCCGTGATCGTCGACCGCGCGGAGGCGATGGGCCGCCCCGTCGGCGGTTTCGATCTCCCTGCCGTCGGCGAGCGGCATCGCCGGCGTGTAGCTGCCGCCGAAGCCCGCGTCGGCGATCCAGTCCTGCCCGTCCAGCGTGACGAGGTTCAGCGTGTGGGTGCGGGGCGGGGTTTCGCCGGGCGCGGTGACGTACCAGACGCGCGCCAGCAGCGGCCGCGCCGCGAAGCCGAGCGCCTCGAGCGCGCGCAGGAAGAGCTGGTTCTGCTCGAAGCAGTAGCCGCCGCGCCGGTGCGTCACGAGCTTGTCGAACACACTTTGCGGATCGAGCTTGATGCCGCGCCCGAGCGGGATGTCGAGGTTCTCGAAGGCGATGGCGAGCCGGTGCGCGCGCTGGAGCCGCTCCAGCCCGTCGGCGTCCCGGTTCGGCGCGGCATCGAGGCCGATGCGCGCGAGATAGGCCTTGATGTCGATCGATGTTCTCCGGCGCGCGGGACGGCGCGCCCGGCCATGGTAGCGCATCGCGGGTGCCGTTGAGAAGATGCGCCGCCGCGCCCATATTCACAGGCGATGGCCATCCAGATCCGCACCAGCCTCGCCGAGCCCGAGGCGCAGCCGATGTTCACGCCGCACCGCCCCGAGCGGCCGGAGAAGAGCGAGGGCGGCAAGCCGTTCCGGCTCGTCGCGGAATATTCGCCGTCGGGCGACCAGCCGACCGCCATCGCCGAGCTGACCGCGAGCGCGCGCGCGGGCGAGCGCGACCAGGTGCTGCTCGGCGTCACCGGCTCGGGCAAGACCTTCACGATGGCCAAGGTGATCGAGGAGCTGCAACGTCCGGCGCTCGTGCTCGCGCCCAACAAGATCCTCGCCGCCCAGCTCTACGGCGAGTTCAAGCAGTTCTTCCCGGACAACGCGGTCGAGTTCTTCGTCAGCTATTATGACTATTACCAGCCCGAGGCTTATGTCCCGCGTTCGGATACCTACATCGAGAAGGAAAGCTCGGTGAACGAGGCGATCGACCGGATGCGCCACTCGGCCACCCGATCGCTCCTGGAGCGCGACGACGTGCTGATCGTGGCGTCGGTCTCCTGCCTCTACGGCATCGGCTCGGTCGAGACCTATTCGGCGATGACCTTCCGGCTCGCCAAGGGCCAGACGGCCGACCAGCGCGAGATCGTCCGCAAGCTGGTCGCGCTCCAGTACAAGCGCAACGACGCCGCCTTCGCGCGCGGCGCCTTCCGGGTGCGCGGCGACAATCTCGAGGTGTTCCCCTCGCATTACGAGGACACCGCCTGGCGGGTGAGCTTCTTCGGCGACGAGATCGAGGAGATCGTCGAGTTCGATCCCTTGACCGGCAAGAAGGTGGCGAGCCTCGACTCCGTCAAGATCTACGCCAATTCGCATTATGTGACGCCGGGGCCGACGCTGAAGCAGGCCACCGAGGCGATCCGGCACGAGCTCGCCGAGCGGCTGAAGGAGCTGGTCGGCGAGGGGCATCTGCTCGAGGCGCAGCGGCTGGAGCAGCGCACCAACTTCGATCTCGAGATGATCGCGGCGACCGGCTCCTGCGCCGGCATCGAGAATTATTCCCGCTTCCTCACCGGCCGCCTGCCCGGCGAGCCGCCGCCGACCCTGTTCGAATATCTGCCCGAGAACGCGCTGCTGTTCGTCGACGAGAGCCACCAGACCGTGCCCCAGGTCGGCGGCATGGCGCGCGGCGACCACCGCCGCAAGATCACGCTGGCCGAATATGGCTTCCGCCTGCCGTCCTGCATCGACAACCGGCCGCTGCGCTTCAACGAATGGGACGCGATGCGCCCGCAGACGGTGTGCGTCTCGGCGACGCCGGGGCCGTGGGAGATGGAGCAGACTGGCGGCGTCTTCGCCGAGCAGGTCATCCGGCCGACCGGGCTGATCGATCCGCCGGTCGAGGTGCGGCCCATCGAGGCGCAGGTCGACGATCTCGTGTTCGAGGCGAGGGCGACGGCGGCGAAGGGCTATCGCACGCTCGTCACCACGCTCACCAAGCGGATGGCCGAGGACTTGACCGAATATCTCCACGAGGCGGGGATGAAGGTCCGCTACATGCACTCCGACGTCGAGACGCTGGAGCGCATCGAGCTGATCCGCGACCTGCGGCTCGGCGTCTACGACGTGCTGGTCGGCATCA
>CAXTPE010000234.1:0-4328 GCA_964245925.1 uncultured Sphingomonadaceae bacterium | reverse complement strand
CGATCCGGCCCAGCCGGTCAGCGGATCGGCGCGCTTGGCCTCGGCCGGCTCATGCTCCAGCACCCAGGTGCCGACCCGCGCCTTGCCGGACTGCATCGTGCTCTTGAACCGCTGATAGATGCGCGCCGGCATGGATCGATGTCCCGTCGTGGAGGCGCTCGGCTTGCCGCAGCGCGGAAGTGCGCGTCAAGGGCGTCGCGCGGCGTTCTTGGTGCGCAGCGTCGGGGCCGCGGCGGCGGGATCGTCCGGCCAGGGATGGCGCGGGTAGCGGCCGCGCATCTCGCGCGCCACCGCCGCCCAGCTCCCCGCCCAGAAGCCGGGCAGATCGCGCGTGGTCTGGATCGGCCGGCCGGCGGGCGAGGTCAGCCGCAGCACCAGCGGCACCCGCCCGCCCGCCACCGTCGGATGCGACGCCAGGCCGAACAGCGCCTGCGGCCTGAGCTCGACCGCGGGGCCGCCGTCCGCCGCATAGTCGATCGGGTGCGCCGAGCCCGCCGGGCTCGCGAGGTGCGAGGGTGCGAGCGCGTCGAGCCGGCGGCGGCCGTCATGCCCCAGCCGCTCGCGCAGCACCGCCAGCAGCCGCTCCGGATCGACATCGCCGAGCCGCCGGTGGCCGGCGAGCAACGCTGGCAGCCATGCCGTCAGCGCGTCGGCGAGCGCCGCGTCGGAGAGGTCGGCGATGGCCTCGTCGAAGCGGCGCGCGAAGGCGGCGCGCTCGCGCAAGCGTCCGGCGTCTTCGGGCCAGGGCAGCGGCGCCAGCCCATGCGCGCGCACGCCGCCGAGCAGCGCGGCGGCGATGGCGTCGGCGTCCGGCGCGTCGTCGGGCCCGCCGGAGAGGCGCAGCGCCCCGAGCCGGCGCTCGCGGGTCGCCTCGATGCCGCCCGAAGCCAGAAAGCGGACCTCGCGGCGGGTCTCGATGCGATCGGCGAACAGCGTCTCGATGGTCGCGCGATCGATCGGCGCGGCGGACAGGATGCGCGCGCCCGCCGCCGCCCCTTGCGTCTCGGCGACCGCGAGCCAGTCCTCGCGCGCCAGCGGCGAGGCCGGATCGAGCCGGAAGCCGCGCCCGCCGGCGCTCGCCCAGGTCTCGCCGCCGCCATCCCGCCGCCGCGCGACGCGATCGGGGAAGGCGAGCGCGACGCAGGCGCCGGGTGGCCCGTCCCCCGCCTCCCCGCCGGCGAGCCTCGCCCAGCGCGCCGCCAGCCGCCGCGTCGCATCCGCCCGCGTGCCGCGCTCGCCGCGCCAGCGCCGCAGCCGCTCGGCGAGGTCGACGTCGGTCCCGCCGAGCCCGCGTTCCGAGAGCAGCGCCGCGATGTCCGCCGCCATCCGTCCCCAGCCGTGTGGCGCCGCCGCGATCAGCATGTGCGCGAGCCGCGGCGGCAGCGGCAGCGCGGTGATCGCGCGGCCGTGCGGGGTCGGCGCGCCGTCGCCATCGATCGCGCCGAGCGCGGCGAGCCGGGTGCGCGCCTCGGCGAGCGCGGCGGCCGGCGGCGGATCGATCCAGCGCAGGCCCGTGGCGGGATCGCGGACACCCCAGATCGCGCAATCGAGCAGCAGCGCGGAGAGATCGGCCTCGAGGATCTCGGGCGGATCGAAGCGCGGCAGCCCCGCGGTCGCCGCCGCCTCCCACAATCGCCAGGCGACGCCCGGCCCCTGCCGCGCGGCGCGCCCGGCGCGCTGGGTGGCGGCGGCCTGGCTGACCCGCTCGGTCGCCAGCCGCGTCATGCCCGCGCCGCGATCGTAGCGCGGGCGCCGCGCCAGCCCCGAATCGACAACGATCCGCACGCCGTCGAGCGTCAGGCTGGTCTCGGCGATCGCGGTGGCGAGCACGATCTTGCGGACGCCGGGAGCCGGCGGCGCGATCGCCGCGCGCTGCTCGGCGGGATCGAGGCTGCCGTGCAGCCGGTGGAGCACGGTGCCGGGAGCGAGCGGTTCCAGCCGCTCGGCGGTCCGCTCGATCTCGGCGACGCCGGGCAGGAAGGCGAGCAGCCCGCCGTCCCGCTCGGCAAGGGCCTGACGGATGGTCGCCGCCATCGCATCCTCGATCCGCGTGTCCGTCGCGCGGCCGACATGGCGCAGCTCGAGCGGATGGGCGGATCCCAAGCTCTCGATCACCGGGGCATCCCCCATCAGCGCGGCGAAGCGTCCGCCATCGAGCGTGGCCGACATCGCCACCAACCGCAGGTCGGGGCGGAGCGCGCCTTGCGCGTCCAGCGCGAGCGCGAGGCCGAAGTCGCTGTCGAGGCCGCGCTCGTGGACCTCGTCGAACAGCACCGCGGAGACGCCCGCCAGCTCGGGATCGGCCTGGATGCGTGCGACGAAGATGCCCTCGGTCACCACCAGCACCCGCGTCCGCGCCGACGCCTTCGTGTCGAGCCGCGTCGCATAGCCGAAGGTGCCGCCGACCGGTTCGCCCGCCTGCGACGCCATCCGCTCGGCGGCGGCGCGCGCCGCGATGCGGCGCGGCGAGAGCAGCAGCACCGCGCCCGTGCACCAGGGCTGGCCGGGCAGGGCAGGGGCGATGGCGGTCGTCTTGCCTGCCCCGGGCGGGGCGACCAGCACGGCGGAGGAACGCCTGCGCAACGCCGCGAGGAGCTTGGGCAGGACGGCGTGGATGGGGAGATCGGTCACGCGACGGCGGTAGGCGAAGCCGCCTCCGCCGTGCAATCGTGGCGGGACCGGTTCACGATCGTGCGGCTAGTCGAGATCCCGATGCCTTGAGCTTGAACCGCCTCCGTTCGTGTCGAGCGCAGTCGAGACACGGCCCTTGGTGCCACCCCTCGACTGCGCTCGGGACGAAGGAGCGGGTCAAGGTGAAATGACCCGGCTCTGACTGTAGCTGCCCTTCGACCTCGCGCAGGGCGAACGGCGACGATGAACCAGGCGGACCGGAAAGCGCGCTAATAGGCCCGTGCCACCGCGAACTCGACCGCCTCGACCAGCGCCGCCTTCGCCTGGCCCGCCGGCAGCGCCGCGAGCGCGTCGATCGCGCGGCGGCCGTAGTGGCGCGCGCGCGCAGCGGTGTCGGCGAAGGCGCCGCTCGCGCGCAGCAGGCCGGTGGCGTGGGCCAGATCCTCGTCAGAGACGCGGCGACCCTCCATCGCGTCCTTCCAGAAGGCGCGCTCCCCGGCGGAGCCGCGCGCATAGGCGAGGATCACCGGCAGCGTCACCTTGCCGTCGCGGAAGTCGTCGCCCGCCGCCTTGCCCATCGTCTCGTCGTCGGAGGCATAGTCGATCGCGTCGTCGACGAGCTGGAAGGCGATGCCGAGGTTGCGGCCATAGGCATCGAGCGCGAGCTCGACGCTCTGGTCGCGCTCGGCGACCACCGCGGCGATCCGGCAGGCGGCCGCGAACAGCGCGGCGGTCTTGGCGCCGATGATCGCCAGATAGCGGTCCTCGCCGGTCTCGATGCGGCGTTGCGCGGTGAGCTGGTTGACCTCGCCCTCGGCGATGATCGCGGAGGCCGACGAGAGGATGCGCAGCACGCGCACCGAACCGTCCTCGACCATCAGCTCGAACGAGCGCGAGAACAGGAAGTCGCCGACCAGCACGCTCGCCGGATTGCCCCAGATGATGTTGGCGGTACGCCGGCCCCGGCGGAGCCCCGATCCGTCGACGACGTCGTCGTGGAGCAGCGTCGCGGTGTGGATGAACTCAACGGACGCGGCGAGGCGGTGATGCCGGGTACCGCCATAGTCGAGCAGGCGCGCGCAGGCGAGCGTCAGCATCGGCCGCATGCGCTTGCCGCCGCCGGCGATGAGGTGGCCGGCGAGCTCCGGGATCAGCGGCACGTCGGACTGCATGCGCGCGAGGATCACCTGGTTGACCTCGCGCATGTCGGCGGCGATCAGCGCCATCATCGGATCGAGCGAGGGCGCGCTCGCTTCGCCTCGGATCGGAACGACGGTGGCGCTCATCACCGCGGCACTTGGCGCGGCGCGGCGGCGAATACAAGCTTGCGCGCGTCCGCGCGCCGCCCGAAAGGGGGCGGATGGCCGACGAGACGCTGCGCTCCTATCGCGAAAGCATCGACAACATCGATGCCGCGCTCGTCTTCCTGCTCGCCGAGCGCTTCAAGGTGACCCAGGCGGTCGGGCGGCACAAGAAGGCCGCCGGGCTGCCGCCATCCGATCCGCGGCGCGAGGAGCGGCAGATCGCCCGGCTGCGCGATCTCGCCCGCTCGGCCAATCTCGATCCCGACTTCTCCGAGAAGTTCCTGCGCTTCATCATCGACGAGGTGATCCGCCACCACGAACGCGTGCGCGAGGGGCGATTAGGTGTTTAGTCCCGGCATTTGGTGGGTTGGATTGAGGATAAATCTGTCTGGC
>CAXTPE010000233.1:0-4336 GCA_964245925.1 uncultured Sphingomonadaceae bacterium | reverse complement strand
TTGTTGCCGGGATAGTCGGACGGGTTGACCCAGTCGCCCTGCTCCAGACAGACGACCTTGAGGCCCTTGCCGGCCAGCGTATGCGCCGTCACCGCGCCCGACGGGCCGGCGCCCACGATCACGACATCGGCATCCTCGTCAAATCGCGGCATGACCTGCGTCGCCTTCGTTGCTGGATCCGGCATGACGCCAGGGGCATGACAGCCCGCACCATCAGATTACTCCCGGGCCGGAGGGGAGCAACCACCGATTCATCCTTTCAGCTATACGCAATGCTGATACCTCCAGCGCATCGATCAATGGCGATCCCCGAAGACGCCGAGATCGATCGCCGCCGCCATCGCCCGATAGCCGGCATCGTTGGGGTGGAGCTGATCGCCGCTGTCATAGGCGGGATCGAGCCGCGCCGGCCGGACGGGGTCGCGCATGACCTCGTCCCAGTCGATCACCGCGTCGGCCGCGCGCGCCGTCCTGATCCAGCGGTTGACGGCCTGCCGCTCCGCCTCGCCCGCGCTGCCGTGATAGCCGGGCGCATGCGCGTCGGCGCCCTCGTTCGGCAGCAGCGTCGCCAGCAGCACCTTGATGCCGTGCCGCCGTGCCGCCGCGACGATGCGCCGATACGCCCCGATGATCTGTCGCGACGTGACCCGCTCGTCCGGCTTGCGCAGAAAGGCCGGAGCATAGATGTCGTTGATCCCCTCGAGCAGGATCAGATAGCGGACGCCCGGCATCGCGAGCACGTCGCGGTCGAGCCGCGCCACCGCGGCTTCGCCCCAGCGATCGTGCAGCAGGCGGTTGCCGTCGATCCCCTGGTCGACCACGCTCAGATCGTCGCGGCCCGCCCGGATGAGGCGGTCGGCCAGTGCATCGGGCCAGCGCCGGTCGGCATCGTCGGTCGATCCGGTGCCGTCGGTGATCGAGTCGCCGAGCGCGACGATGGTGCGGGTGGCGCCGGGGCGGCACGCATCCAGCCGCGTGAGGAAGAAGCGCGTGGTCGTGACGGTAAGCCTCGACGACGCCGCGGTCACGTCGGCGCCGGCGCCGACATGGAGCGTCTGCTTGCCGACGAGATGAACGCTGTACGGTCGTACGGGGGCGACCGCGAAGAAGCTGCTCACCGCCAGCCGGGCCCCGGCGCGTGCCGTGATGGCCACGGCATCGCTGGTCGCGGTGCCGCCCGGCGGGATCGTGACCGCCGCCTGTCCGCCGAACGTCGCCGCGACACCCGGCGCGAGGATGTCCGGCCCGCCGGCCGCCACGGGCGCGAGCCGCGTCCGGTCGATGACCAGTGGCGACGTGCCGTAACGATTGGAATAGGTGATGCGGAAGCCGTTCCCGCCCGCGCTGACGCGCACGATCTGCCGCAGCGTGCCGCGGCCGAGCCGGACATCGCTGCCCGGATAGAGATCGGGATCGATCGGGCGCTGGATCGCCGCCGACCAGGCCGGCGTGCGGCACGGCGGCTGCGCGACCGGCGCGGCCGCCGAGGCGCCCTGCGCGCCGGACAGGAAGGCGGCGAGGGCGCCGAGCGTCCCGCAGGCGGAACCGAAGCCGATCGGGCGGCGCCTACGATCCATGCCCCTTCGATCCATGCCCCTTCGATCCATACCGACGTCGGCGGCGCTAGAACTTCATGCCGACCGCGGCGCTGAACGTCCGCGGCTCGCCATAGAGGCGGAGATCATAGCCGAGGAACACGTCGAACGCGCCGGTGACATAGCGCTTGTCGAAGGCATTGTTCAGATAGGCCGCGACGTACCAGCCGCGCTTTGACTCCAGCCGGGCGCTGAAATCGCTGATGCTGTAGGAGCCAGACGTCGAGAGCGGCGCGTTGATGATGTTGTAATATGTCTTGCTGATGTAGCGTCCCGAATAGTTCAGATCGAGACTGACATCGTCGCTGACATCGAACGACTTGTCGATGCCCCAGTTCAACTGGATGCGCGGTGCGTTGATCGGCCGCTGGTTGACGATGCCGGGAAACACGGTCTTCACGAGGAAATGATTATAGGCGAGGCTGAGATTGCCGGCGAGGCCCCGCATCGGCCGGGCCGTCATCTCGATCTCGCCGCCATAGGCCTTGGCGTCGCGGTTCAGCACCTGGGTGGCGACGGTTTCGAACAGGAAGGTCTGGTACTTGCGATAGTCGTAATAATAGGCGCTGGTGTTGATCGTCAACCTGCGGTCGAAGAACTGCGCCTTCTCGCCGATCTCATAGGCATAGAGGTTTTCCGGCTGGTAATTGATCGATTCGGCCGGCAGCACGTTGGCGAGCGTGGCGCTGAAGCCCGCCGACTTCACGCCCTTGCTGGCGCTGGCATAGAGCAGGACGTCGGGCGCCGGCTTGAAGTTGAGCTGCGCCTTGCCGCTCCAGTCGCCCTGCTTGTCGTGCAGCAGGAGCGGGCCGATGCCGTTGAACTGCAGCGTCGAGCCGCCGTCGCCGCCGAAGAACGCGCAGACGCCGATCGCGGTCTGCTGGCACTGGCTGGCGAAGTTGAACTTGAACTGGTCCCAGGTATAGCGGCCACCCAGGATCGCGGTGAGCTTGTCGGTCAGGTCATATTCGGCCTGTCCATAGACCGCCTCCGATCGCGTCCTCAGGCTGTACGCGTCGCTCTCGAACACGCGGCCGGTCGTGTAGCCGGCGGCCGCGGTAAGCGCCGGGGAAATCACGATGTCGTTGTTGAGCGTATAATTGCCGTTGATGTTGAGGTAGAATATGCCGGCGGTATAGCGCAGCCGGCCGGCCGAGCCGCTGATCCGCAGCTCCTGCTGGAAATCATGCGCGCGCGATACGCTTTCCGCCGTGAAGGTATCGAGCGGCGAGGAATCGGTATCCTCGAGATAGTTGTTGAAGACCCTGGAATAGGCGGTGGTGGACGTTATGGTCGCATCGCCGAGGCCCTGCTCGATCGTCATCGCATAGTTGCGCGACCGCTTGCGCAACCGCCCCGGCTCGTCGAGCGCGACCTTCAGGCCGCTGTAGGGGGTGCGGTAGCCATTGGGATCGTTGCCGGGCCCGGTGCCATAGGCATCGACATCGGCGGGGAGATCGGTGTTCGGCGCTCCCAGCAGTTCCGGCGTCGCGATATAGCCGACCGGCGTGCCGGACTGGTTGAAGCCCTCGGCCCTGAGCGTGATCGTGGTATCCGGCGCCGGCTTGATCCGGATCTGCCCGCGCAGGGCATAGACGGTCTTGTCGCCGCGATCCGGCCCGAGCGTGTTGACGATGAACCCGTGCTGCGACTGATAGTAGAAGCCGAGCCGCCCCGCGATGAGATCGCTGCCGGCGTTCACATAGCCCTGGATGCGCTTCAGGTCGCGCATGCCATAGGCGCCCTCGATCGCGCCGCTGGTGCCGGCGACCGGCTTGTTGCTGATATACTGGATCAGGCCGCCGGTGGCGTTGCGCCCGAACAGCGTGCCCTGCGGGCCGCGCAGCGCCTCGACGCGCTGGATGTCGAACAGCGGAATGCCGGCGGCGGTCGCGAACGGAATATAGACGCCGTCCTGATAGGTCGCGTTCGGCTGTTCCTCGTGATCGGAGAAGTCGGTTTCGCCGATGCCCCGGATCACGAACGTCGACACGCCCGAGCCGGTCGCGGCGGTCGCGTTCAGGCCCGGGATCAGCCGCCCGAGATCCTCCGACGTGCGGATGTTGCGGTCGTCGAGCGTGGTCCCCGAGACCGCGGTGATCGACACGCCGACCTTCTGCGAGCGTTCCTCGCGCCGGTTGGCGGTGACGATGATGTCGCCCCCTTCGTTCGGCTGCGCGGCGGCCGGGGTGGCGACGGTCGGCGATGCGGCCGGCGGCGCGGTCGCCGTCCGCTGATCCGCCGGTGAAGCGGCGGCGCCGTCCGCGGCCGGCTGCGCCCATGCCGGAGTTTGCAGGCAAAGCGTGCCCAGCAGCGCGGTAGTCGACACGAAGATAGTCCTGTGCATCGTTTCGCCCCCTTGCGAGTCCGGCATCGGCGTCTTCGGCGCCGCTTGCCTCGCGGCAGGCAAGCCTCGCCGAAAAGCGAAGTCAATCAGTACCAGATATGCAAAAACCGATGACCTGCATCACCGCCGCCCAGCAGGGCGCAAGATGTCGTTCATTGTCCTGGTCTCCGTCGGCAATAGCGGCGTCGTCAGAGATTGAGCAGCATGGGATCGCCGCCCTGCGCGGTGATGTTGACCGAGACCGCGCGCTCGACCGCGTAGCGCAGCAGCGCATGCGGCCCGCCCGCCTTGGGGCCGGTGCCGGACAGCCCCTCGCCGCCGAACGGCTGGACGCCGACGACCGCGCCGATGATCGAGCGGTTCACATAGACGTTGCCGGCGGGCACGAGCGCGC
>CAXTPE010000232.1:0-4337 GCA_964245925.1 uncultured Sphingomonadaceae bacterium | reverse complement strand
CGCTGTCGGGGCCGCGATCGGTCATCACCTCGAGCATTCCGGCGAGCAGCGAACCGAGCCGCGGCTCGAGCGCGCGGTCTTTCAGGAACAGCCCCACGATCCCGCACATGCGTGCCCTCCCGCCCTCGTCTTCACCGTGAGTCGGACTTACGCCAGGCACTGGATGGCGTCAACCTCCGGGAATGTTGTTTTCTTCGTAAGAAACATCCTTGGTCAGAGCGGAGGCTGCCCCGGCGCCGCGGACCGCTCGCGCGCGCGCAGGATGGGACCGAGATTGTCCTCGGCCCAACTGGTTAGCTGCCCGACGATTCCCGACAGGCCCTCGCCCAGCGGCGTCACCGCATATTCGACCGTCACCGGCACCGTCGCGATCGCCGTGCGGGTGACCAGCCCGTCGCGCTCCAGGCTCTTCAGCGTCTGCGACAGCATCTTCTGCGAGATGCCGCCGATCCGCGCGCGCAACGCATTGAAGCGCAGCGGGCCTCCGGCGAGGCTGTTGACGATCAGCATCGCCCATTTGTCGCCGATGCGATCGAGCACCAGCCGGGTGGGGCATAGCGGGTTGAGCGTGTCGCCGCGCTCGGCTGCCGGCACCATCTCGGTATCTCCAAGGTTAGCAGGTGGCGCGAAGGTGCGTTCTTGTCATCCAGATTTCGATACGACATCTGGTATCCGTTCGTCACCCCCGCCAAGGATCGGTTCATGAAAGTTGCTCTCATCGGCGCCACCGGACGCGGCGGCTCGTGCATCCTCGACGAGCTGGTCTCGCGCGGACATGAGGTCACCGCGATCGCCCGCAACATCGACAAGCTGGGCGCGCGCGCCGGCGTCACCGCGCAGCAGGGCGACGTCGCCGATGGTCCGGGGCTGATCGCGCTGCTGCGCGGGCATGACGCCGCGATCAGCGCGGTCCAGTTCCTGCCGACCGACATGCGGGGGTTCATCGACTCGGTCAAGGCGGCCGGCGTGCCCCGCTTCCTGGTGATGGGTGGTGCTGCGAGCCTGGAGACCGCGGACGGCGCCAAGCTGATCGACAGCCCGCATTTCCCGCCCGAATATGTCCCCGAGGCGAGCGCCGCGATCGCCTTCCTGAAGGTGCTGAAGGAAGAGCCTGATCTCGACTGGACGTTCCTCTCCCCCGCCGCGCTGATCGAGCAGGGCGAGCGCACCGGCACGTTCCGGATCGGCGGCGACAAGCTGCTGACCGATGCCGAGGGCAACAGCCGGATCAGCTTCCAGGATTATGCGATCGCGATGGTCGACGAGCTGGAGAAGAACGAGCATTCGGGCAAGCGCTTCAGCGTCGCCTACTAAGCCGATGACGGCGGCGGCCGGCCCGGCGGACGGTCTTCGCGCGCGGCTCCGCCAGCCGGGGCTGCTGCTCGCCTGGTTCTGCATGGGATCGGTGCCGCTGCTCGAGATCGGCGCGGCGCGCGGCTTCGATGCGGCCGTGATCGATCTCCAGCATGGCCTGTGGGACCGCATGTCGACGCATCTCGCGGTCAGCGCGCTCGGCGGCGTGCCGATGATCGCCCGGGTCGCGGCGAATACCGCCGCGGCGATCGGCGAGGCGCTCGACAGCGGCGCGGCGGGCGTGCTGGTGCCGCTGGTCGAGACCGCCGGGCAGGCACGCGATGCGGTGGCGGCGGCGAACTTTCCGCCCGGCGGCATCCGCTCGGGTGGCGGCGTGCGGCCGCTGTCTGGGGGCTTCGCCGGCTATGTCGAGGGCAGCGCCCGCCCGCTGGTGGGGGTCATGATCGAGACGGTGCGCGGCGTCGCCGAGGCGGCGGCGATCGCGGCGACGCCCGGCCTCGACCTGATCCTCATCGGCACCGGCGATCTCGCGCTGTCGATCGGTTGCTTTCCCGCCATCGACGAGCGCCAGGAGCAGGCATGCCAGGCCATCCGCGCGGCGTGCCTTGCGGCCGGCGTGCCATGCGGTATCTTCACCACCACCGCCGAGGCGGCGCGGCGGCGGCTGGACGAGGGCTTCGCCGCGACCGTCGCGGCCAACGACATCGCGGTCGTCGCCCGGGGATTCGCGGCGGCGAGCGCCGCCGCGCGGACCGGCACGACGCCGGACCATCCAACGACAAGGATCATGACATGAAGCAATCCATGAAGGCCGCCGCGCTCGGCGCGCTGCTGCTCGCCGCCCCGGCGGCGCGGGTGAACGCGCAGGAAGCGGTCGTCGGCGTCGCCAATCCGGACGCGCTGTTCTTCAGCAAGAACCCGGTGCTGAACCGCAACAAGCAGGCGGCCTATCATATCGTCAAGGATCTGCTCGAGGCGAACCACTGGGAGCTCACCAGCAAGTGGATCGGTCCGACATACATCCAGCACAATCCGCAGGTGAAGAACGGCGTCCAGCCGGTGATCGACTATTTCACCAAGACGATGGGCATGAAGCCGACGCCGATCCCGGTGAAGATGAAGACCAAGCTGGTCTCGGTCGTGGCCGAGGGCGACAAGGTGATCGTCGCCTATGTGATCCCGGTCAAGGATTCGAAGGATCCGGCCAAGACCTACACGACGACGACGTTCGACATGTGGCGTTTCGCGAACGGCAGGGCCGTCGAGCATTGGGACGTGCATACCAAGGACGATTGACGGCCGTTGTGCGTAATCGCGCCAACGTTGAGTGGCGGAATCTGGAAGCAAGGCGACATGAGCATATTTTCATCAGTGGTGTCATCTGTTGACAGGTGACACCAACTGAAATAGAGCCCCATCACCTGGTGTCAGGTGATGGGGAACAAGATGGTCGACCAAATCCGTTGTAAGCGCATTATCGATGGCAAGACGTACAATACTGAAACGGCAACCCTGTTGGGGTTTGGCGAACAGGATGACGGACCTTGGGAAAAGGCGTTATACAAGAACCGCCATGGAGCTTACTTTCTCTATATAGAGAATATGGCAGATCTGCGCGAGGAAATAAAACCGCTACAGCGAGACGCCGCGCAGACATGGATGGAACATAATTGTAGCGCGGAAAAGGTTGAAACAGAGTTCGGGGAGATGCCGGAGGCGGGCGATCCCGAAGCTAGATTTACGCTGCGGCTACCAGAAACATTGCGTCGGCGTGCTGCTGCGGTTGCTGAAACTCGCGGCCAGTCACTCAACGCATGGATACAACGCTGCGTCGAGCGTGGCGTGGATGAATCGGATGCAGCAGATGAGCGCTAATTCGTCACAGGGCGCCGCTGCCGCGCCGAAATATGAGCCTCACATCCAGCTTGTTCCGGTTCCTCTTTGGGGATGGAACATGCGGAGACTCATGCCGCAAACACGATGGGCAAAATTCCGGAAAGCCCTGATCGAGCGACAGGGGCAATTTTGCGCAACGTGCGGTAAGCATGATGAATCGAGGAAGCTGTCCGCTCATGAGAAATGGCAGTATGTTGAAAATGGCCATATGGCTATTGCTCGGCTCGCCAATGTATCTTTGGTTTGCTGGCATTGTCATCATGTTGAGCATTGGGGCGTGACTAAGACGCTAGTTGCCCAGGGGCATTTAACCCAGCGCGCAATCGACGATACCATTGCTCACTTCTGCCGCCTCAATAATGCGACCGAAGCGGCCTTCATGGCGCACGAAAAGGAAGCCACGAATGATTGGTCTCGCCGATCCGGTCTACAATGGCGCGTCGACTATGGCCCATTTTTTAGCTGGGTGTTCGCAACCTACGCGCGTGATCCGTTCAATCAAAGAGATTGGTCAGCCGCGATTACCCGGAAATGGGGAGATCGAGAGCCGCCGACGATGGAGGAAATCGTGGACGATCTCGACATCTCTATTCGGGAGCAGCGGGGGTTGGTAGACCTTGTGACGGTGGATGCCGGAACACGTTCGGCAAGTATGACGGGGCGGGTTGATAACATTTAAACCGCCCCCACATCCCTCGGGAACGGGATCGCCACCACCCGCGCCGGGCAGCGCTCGCCGAGCAGCGTCACCTCCAGCGCCGCGCCCTCGGCCAGACCGGCCTCATCGAGGAACGCCATCGCCAGCGCGTAGCCGACGGTGTGACCATAGGCGCCCGAGCTGGTATAGCCGACATAGCTCTCGCCCAGCCACACCGGCTCGTCGCCGACCGGATCGGCGGTCCTGGTCTCGACGCGCAAGCCCACGAGCCGGTATTGCGGGGTCTCCGCCAGTGAGGCGAGCGCGCCGGCGCGGCCGATGTAATCGTCGCGACTCCCGTCCAGCAGGTAATCGTAGCCGCACTCGGCCACGGTGTGATCCTGCGAGATCTCGCGCAGCGTGGCGCCCGGCGCATGCTCCATCGCCAGGCTGCCGAGCGCGCGGATGCCCACGTCGCGGATGCCGAACG
>CAXTPE010000231.1:0-4346 GCA_964245925.1 uncultured Sphingomonadaceae bacterium | reverse complement strand
CGACGCCTAAGGCGCGCGCGATCCCGATGCGGCGCGCCGGGTGTTCGAAAGCGACCGGCAGGTCGACGATTTCTACAACAGCCTGTTCCGCGCGCTGCTCACCCACATGATGGAGAGCCCGCAGACGATCACCGCCGTCACCCATCTGCTGTTCATCGCCAAGAACCTCGAGCGGATCGGCGATCACGCCACCAACATCGCCGAGATGGTCTATTTCGCCGCCACCGGCGAGCAGCTCACCGAGCGAGCGCGCGGCGCCGATTCGCTGGCGGCCGGCCGCGGCCATGACACGGGCCCGTCGACGGAAGGGCTCTGAGCGATATGTCGCGCGGCCATGTGCTGCTGGTGGAGGACGACGCCGCGCTCGCCGAGCTGCTGCGCTGGCACCTCGATCGCGAGGATTTCGACGTCGAGCACACCGGCTCGGGCGACGAGGCGCTGCTGCTGGCGGCCGAGAACGCGCCCGATCTCGTGCTGCTCGACTGGATGATCGACGGCACCTCGGGGCTGGAGGTCTGCCGGCGGCTGCGGCGCTCGCCCGCCACCGCCAACGTGCCGATCATCATGCTCACCGCGCGCGGCGAGGAGGCGGACCGGGTGCGCGGGCTGGAGACCGGCGCGGACGATTATATCACCAAGCCGTTCAGCCCGCGCGAGCTGGTCGCGCGGGTCGGCGCGGTGCTGCGCCGCGTCCGGCCGGCGCTGGCCGGCGAGCGGCTCGGCTATGCCGACATCGAGATGGACATGGTGAGCCACAAGGTCCGCCGCGGCGGCCTGGCGGTCCCGCTCGGGCCGACCGAGTTCCGGCTGCTGCGCCACTTCCTCGAGCATCCCGGCCGCGTCTTCTCGCGCGAGCGGCTGCTCGACGGCGTCTGGGGCCGCGACGCCGAGATCGAGCCGCGCACCGTCGATGTCCACATCCGCCGGCTGCGCAAGGCGATCAACGGCGATGGCCTGCCGGACGTGATCCGCACGGTCCGCTCCGCCGGCTACGCGCTGGACGCCGAAGCGACGGAGTGATCCCGTCGTCATGCCGGCGAAGGCTCGGATAGCCGGCCGAGGACGGCATCTCAGGCCCGTTCCCACCGCTCCGCCGCCACGTCGTCCTCCGCCCGCGGCTCCACCCAGCGCTGCTCGCCGCCCGTGAAATGCTCGCGTTTCCAGAAGGGTGACTTGGTCTTTGCCCAGTCGATGAGAAAGGCGCAGGCGTCCAGCGCGGCGGCGCGGCGGCGCGCGGCGGTGCCGACCAGCACGATCCGCTCGCCCGGCACGAGCAGGCCGTGGCGGTGGATCAGCGTCGCGCCGAGCAGCTCCCAGCGCCCCGCGGCGTCCTCCACGATCGCGTTCAGCGCGCGCTCCGCCATCGCCGGATAGGTCTCGAGCTCCAGCGCCGCCAGCCCGCCGCCGCCGCGCACGACGCCGGTGAAGCTCGCCACGCCGCCGCCGCCGAGCGCCTCCAGCCGGCCGAGCGCATCCGCGACGTCGATGTCGCCGGTCCGCACGGCGACGCGGATCATCCGCCGGTCACCGGCGGGAACAGCGCCAGCTCGCGCGCGTCGCCCAACGGCGCGTCCAGCGCCACGAAGCGCTGGTCGAGCGCCGCGCGGAGCCGCGATCGATCGGCGAAGGCGGCGGCATGGGCATCGTCTCGCGCCGCGAGCCAGTCGATCAGCGCGGTGACGGTGGCTGATCCGGCGGGTGGGTCGACGTGCTCGCCGGCCAGCCCGATCGCCTCGCGAACGGCAGCGAAATAAAGTACTTGCAGCGGCATGTTCAGTCCTGGTCCGATCAATCCATGTGGCGCAGGCCGACGCGCAGATAGTCCCGGCCCGTCAGCACCGTCAGCACCGCCGCCGCCCACAGGCACGCCAGCCCCACGCCATGCACCCAGGGCCACTCCGGCAGCGCGCCGGCCAGGATCAGCGCGCCCAGCGCCGCCATCTGGATCGCCGTCTTCCACTTGGCGAGCCGGCTCACCGGCATCGAGACCGAGAGCTGCGCCAGGAACTCGCGCAGCCCGGAGACCGCGATCTCGCGCAGCAGGATCACCAGCGCCGCGACGACATGCCAGCCGGCCACCACCGGATGGCCGCCGACCACCCGCTCGGTCGAGATCAGCATCACGATCACCGCGGCGACCATGATCTTGTCGGCGATCGGATCGAGGAACACGCCGAGCTTCGAGACCGTCCCCTGCGCGCGCGCCAGATAGCCGTCCAGATAGTCGGTGATGCAGGCGATCCCGTAGAGCAGGAAGGCGAGCGTGTAGCCGAGCCAGCCCGGCTGCCACAGCAGCGCCACCAGGATCGGCACCGCCAGGATGCGCGAGAGCGTCAGGAGGTTGGGCAGCGTCAGCATCGCGCCGCCCGCTCTAGCCCAAGCACCGCCCGGATAGAACAGCGCCGCGCGCGCCTCGGCCTTGCCGTTGGGCGGGGCTTTGCCGTTTGGCGGGGCTGCGCGGTTCGGCTATGCTCGCCCATGACATCAACGGCATCGCGGACAGCATGCAGGCATCGCTGAGACTTCTCACCAAACGCCGCTTCCTCCCCATCTTCGCCACCCAGTTCCTCGGCGCGTTCAACGACAATCTCTTCAAGACCGCGATGGTGATGCTCGTCACCTACCGGATCTTCACCGACGAGGCGCGCGAGGCGGCGTTCAACGCGCTCGCCAACGCCATCTTCATCCTGCCCTTCTTCCTCTTCTCGGCGCTCGCCGGCCAGCTCGCCGACAGCTGCGACAAGGCCGGCATCGTGCGGATCGTGAAGAGCCTCGAGATCGGCATCATGGCGGCGGGCGCCGCCGGGCTGGTGATGGGATCGATCCCGCTGATGCTGCTCGCGCTCTTCGCGATGGGCGTGCACTCGACCTTCTTCGGCCCGATCAAATATGCGCTGCTGCCCCAGCACCTGCGGCCCGACGAGGTGCTGGGCGGTACCGGCCTCGTCGAGGGCGGCACCTATGGGGCGATCCTGCTCGGCATCCTGGTCGGCGGGATGATCCCGGCGGGCGCGGCCGCGGCACTCGTGCTCGCCACCGCGCTGGTCGGCCGCATCGCCGGCAGCCAGGTGCCTCCGGCGCCGCCGGGCGCCAGCGAGGCGGAAGCGGGCGTCGACTATCATCCGTTCCGCTCGTCGTGGCGGCTGGTCGCCGACACGATGCACGTTCCCCGGCTGTTCCTCGCGGTCGCGGCGATCAGCTTCTTCTGGATGCAGGGCGCGATCCTCGCCGCGCTGTTCGTGCCGCTCGTCAAGGACGTGCTGGATGCCGACCAGAGTGTCGCGACGCTGTTCCTCGCGGTGTTCTCGGTGGGGGTGGCGCTGGGCTCGATCGCGATCAACCGGCTGCTCGACGGCAAGGTGTCGGCGAAGTTCGCGCCGGCCGCCGCGATCGCGATGGGGCTCTTCATCTGCCACCTCTACTGGACGGTGCGGCACTGGCCGCCCGCCGGCGACGGCATGGTGTCACTGGGCGAGTTCGTGATGCTGCGGAATGCCGAGCGCGTGCTGATCGACCTGCTCGGCGTGGCGATCGCCGGCGGCATGTTCGTGGTCCCGCTCTACGCCTTCCTCACCACGACCGTGGCGCCGGCGCACACCGCCCGCACGGTGGCGGCGAACAACATCGTCAACGCGGGCGCGATGGTGCTCGGCGCGCTCGTGCTGGTGGCGCTGGTGCATGCCGGCGTATCGGTGGCCGAGACGCTGCTGGCGGTGGCGGTGGCGAGCGTCGGCGCCGCCGCGCTGGCGTGGCGGCTGCATATGGCGTGCGTCGCCTGCGACGCGGTGGCCGGCCAGGTCTAGAGCGATCCTCGATCCGATTGCATCGGATCGGCCGCTCCGGATTATCGATCTGTCGCGTTTTCCGAGCCAGCAGGTGATTCCCACCTGCTTCGAGAACCCTCTAGCTCAGGAAGGCCAGGAAGAAGGCGAAGCCCCAGGCGTAGCAGCGCAGAAAGAAACGCGCGTCGTCGCCGAGCGCCAGCGGCTCGGGGAAGACCATCGCGCGGAGAGCTGCCTGCGTCATGCGCAGCTCTTAACGGTGTGTTGACCATCCCGGCCATGCGGAGGCGCGGTTAACGCGGTCCCGCGCGGGGACGCCCCTCGCCCACGCCGTCGTCCCCCACGCAAACGGGGATCCATGAACGCCGTCCCGGCTGGAGGAGCGGGCGATCCGCCGTCCGGCGGCCCCGGCCCGCGCCGGGACGAGGGCGAGGGCGCCGCGTCACATATTGGGATAGTTCGGTCCGCCGCCGCCTTCCGGGACGACCCAGTTGATGTTCTGGGTCGGATCCTTGATGTCGCAGGTCTTGCAGTGGACGCAGTTCTGCGCGTTGATCTGGAGCC
>CAXTPE010000230.1:0-4382 GCA_964245925.1 uncultured Sphingomonadaceae bacterium | reverse complement strand
CCTGGCGGCGGCGCGTGAAGGTCGGCAGGCTGATCGTGACGCCGGCCGAGACATAATCCCCGAACCGGGGATCGCGGCGCTGATAGGCGAGGTTCACGCCGAAATCCGGCCGCCGGCCGGCTTGCGCCACCCGCACATCCGCCGCGGCCTGGGAACCCTGCGCGTCGATCATGCGGATCGATGGATCCTCGTCAAGATTTGCCCTGAAGCTTTCCGGATCGAGCGCGAAGTCGGGGATCGGCCCGGCGATCTCGGGATCGGCTTCGCCCGTCCAGCGGGTGAGGGTCGCTCTGGCCCGCGCCGCCCACGCCACCAGTTCGGCACGGCGATCCCGCAACGCCGCGACCGCCTGTTGTCCGGCGAGCGCCTGTGCCGGCCGCGCACTGCCCGAGGCGACCGCGCCGGGGGTCGTTTCCACCACATGATCGAGACGCGCAAGCAGGTCATCGAGCGCCGCCAGCCGGCGTCCGGCATAAGCGAGGCCGATCCAGGCGAGCGCGGTGCCGACCTCGACATTGCGCGCCTCCGCGACGCGATCGGCCTCCGCGGCGGCGACATCGGTGTCGGCGCGGGCCTGCTGCGCGTGGCGCTTGGCGAGATTGGGGAACTCCTGCGAGACGCCGACCCGCGCCATCGTGAAGTCGTCGCGGTCGGGCTCGAACGCGAGCGGGCCGGAGACCGGAAAGCTGTCGATCCCCACCGCCAGCGTCGGATCGGGCAGCGCGCCCGCCGCTTCGCGCGCCGAGCGCGCGGCATCGGCGCCGAGCGCGCTGGCCTTGAGCGACGGCGCCGTGGCCTGCGCCTGGCGCAGCGCCGCCTCGAAGGTGAGCGGCCCCGCGAACGCAAGGCTCGGGATCGCCGCGAGCAGCGGCGCAAAGAGACGAGCTCTCATGGAAATGCTCCTGATCTGAACGGAAGACGGCTAGGCACGACACGCGCGACGGGAACGCCCCGCGGCGAGCGAACGGCCAGGCCGATGGGTTCAGATCAGGCGATGGGTGGCTGGATGTCTGGCTGGAGCGAGCGGCCGTGCATCGGATGTGCAAGGCAGGGACGCCGGATCGCGCGCCGATCGTAGGCGACGAGCGACGGCGTCATGTCGGTGGGCAGCGCCGTGGCGATGCCGGCGCAGGCGATCATGCACTTGAGGCAATCGGCCGGCGTGCAGCCCTTGTGCCTGCCGGACCTGGCCGCCTGTTCGGGAGCGGCCTGCGCCATCATCTTCACGCAGTCCGCCATGCCCATCGACATGGGCGCCGACGGCATCGGGTTCGGCCCATGTGCCGCAGAGGCCGCGCTCTGCCCCGTCACGCCGAGCAGCGCGACCGCGAGCAGGAGGGAGATGAGTCGGCGGACCATAGACGCGACGTGCCTTCGCCCGGCCGCCGAAGTCAAGATGATCCGCGTGACGGAAGCGCTGGCGTAAGCTACGCCCTATCAGCCCCCGATTACCGGCCAGTCTGTCACCGAGATCAATTGCCAAGTCTTGTCTCTTTGATCGAGCTTTGACCTTGCAGGCGTCACGAACCTAAGCGTGTGCTTTTCGCATACCATGTTTGACGCGCTTCACCCCCATCGGGCCGAACACGGTCGCGCGCTTGCTCGCCGTGCTCACTGACTGCTTCGGCATCAGCCGGAACGCGCGAAGCGTCGCAACCTCTTCAGGGTGGCGCGCCAGCACTTCGATCAAGCCCACCGCCGCGTCGCTTGGCGGCGTGAGACCGCGCTCATATTTCTGAAATGCCCGCTTGCCACCGCCAACGATGACGCCGGCTTCTTCCTGGGTTAGCCCCAGCCTCTTCCGCACCGCCTTGACACGCGCGGCATAGTCCTCGCGCAGGGCCTTGTACGTCTCGTCCATCGCCTGGAGATCGGTGCCGCCGCGGCTATTCCTTCGCCGCCATCCGCTCGCGCTCCGCCTCGGGATCGAAGCCCGACGAAGGCGCCGGATCGCTGCCCTTGCCGGGCTGGGTGTTGGAGGGCGCGTCCGAGGTCGGGAAGCTCTCGTCGAGCGCGACGTCGAGCTTGGCGCTCTCGTCGGATGGATCGCGCTTGAGCGCGGCGATGTCGTCGGCGTCGAGCGCGGTGCGCACATAGGTGGTCGACGTGTCCGGCTTGCCGCTGTCCCGCTCGTCCATCGCGCTTCTCCTGAAAACAGGGCGATTCAACGAGCCGTCTCCGCGCCCGTTCCGCCGTCAGCCGATCCGCGAGACCGTGACCTGCTGGCTCTCTAGATCGGCGGTGCCGAAGATCGTCATGAAGCTGATGTCGGTCGCGTCGCGCCCCACCGCGATCCGCACGATCCCCTCGGGCCGGGCGAGCCGGGTCGCGTCGACGATATGCCAGCCGTCCTCCAGCCATACCTCGACGACGGCGTGGAAATCCTGCGGCTGGAGGTCGAGCGCATAGGCGCTGACGGCGCGCGCCGGTATCCCCGCCGCGCGCGAGAAGCTGGTCATCAGATGGGCGAAGTCGCGGCAGACGCCGCGGCGCTGGACGAAGGTGTCGGCGGCGGTGGTGGCGCTGTCGCTGGTGCCGGCCCGATAGTCGACATGGCCGAAGATCCAGTCGGCCATCGCCAGCACCTTGTCGCCGCCCTGGCAGCCGCCGAACTCGCGCCGCACGAACGCCTCGAAGCGATCCGCCTCGCAATAGCGGCTCGGCCAGAGATAGGGCACGACCAGCCCCGGCACCGCCGCGCGCGGCGCCGCGCGCTTGCCGGCCAGCTCGGGGGCGGCGCGGTTCACGTCGACGCTCGCGGTGTAGGTCGCGAGGAACGCGCCGCTGCCCTGCATCCAGGTGCGCCGGCCCAGGCTCTCCTCGCCCGGGATCGGCGTCATCGGCCCGACGCCCGAGACGGTCAGCAGGTCGCTCGCCACCTGCTGGTCGCCCATCGTGATCGCCTCCAGCGACAGCAGGATGTCGGCCGGCGCGGGCAGGGTGTAGGCAAGCGTGGCGTCGATCTGGAGGCGCATGGGCTGGGTCCGGCCGCCGATGGGGAACGTCGCCGGAACCGCCCGGCCGGTCATGGGTTCCGCGCGCGCGCGATCATGCCGTCACCGCCGCCGGCGCGGCGGGCGGCGTCCGCCTGAGCAGCCGGCGTACCATCAGCCCCAGCCGTATCCGCATCGCCAGGCTCGCGCCGATCGCGGCGCAGGCGGCGCCCAGCGTCCCGATCGTCGGCAGCAGGACGCCGAGCAGCAGCACATAGGTCGCAGCCCCGATCGCGCGGGTGACGAGCACGCGGCCGGCGCGGCCATGCGCGTTCAGCAGCGGCTCGAACGCGAAGCCGGAGAGGTCGATCGCCGCCGCGACGCCGAGCAGCAGCAGGAAGGGATGCGCGAAGCGGAACGCCTTGCCCGCCACCAGATCGAGCGCCAGCCCGCCGCCGAGCCCGGTCACCGCCACGATCGCCAGCCCGAGCGCGGCCGCGATCCAGCTCACGCGCCGCACCACCCGCACCAGCGTCGCATGATCCTCGCTGGCGATCAGCCGGGCGAGCTCGGGATAGAGCACGCGCGCGATCTGCTGGACGGGCCGGGCGAGCGCCTTGGCGAGCTTCGCGGCGAGCCGGAAGCCGCCCGCCGCGGTCGCGCCGGCGACGCCGCCCACCGCCAGCACGCCGAGCTGCTGCCACAGCATGCTGAGCGAGGTCGATGCGTTGGTGAGCAGCATGAAGCGCCAGATGCGCGGGTTCTCGGCGATCGCCGCGCGCAGCGCCGCGCGCCCGAACGCGAGCCGCATCCGCGCGGCCAGCACGGCCGTCGCCCAGCTCGCCGCGCTCTGCAGCAGCGCGGCGGCCGCCCACACGATCAGGAAGCCGTCGATCCCGCCGCCGATCCGCCAGACGATGCAGGCGCCCGCCAGCCGCATGATCGGGCCGACCGCCTCGGTATAGGTGAGCAGATCGAAGCGGTCGCCGAGCCGCAGCATGCCGTTCGGGGTCGCGCCGATCGAGAGCAGCAGCGCCGCGCCGAACAGGCCGGCGCGCGCCTCCTCCACCGCGCTCCAGCCGAGCAGCGGCCCGGCGACGAGGACGCCCGCCGCCGCGATCCCCGCGCCGGCGAGCGCGCTCGCGAGGTCGAGCGTCGCGGTGAACCCCAGCAGCCGCGCGAGCCGGTCGCTCCGCGCCGCGGCGATATGGGTGGCGCCATAGCGGATCACGCCCTGCCACGACTGGAACTGGACGAGATTGGCGATCGCCTGGCCATAGGCGAGCACGAGCGTGAAGAGCCCGAAGCCATGCGGCCCGAGCGCGCGCGCCGCGACCGCGAGATAGAGCGTGCTGACGATGCCCGCGAAGCCGCGTCCGCCGAGCAGCCAGACGATGTTCCTCCCCATCCGCGCGAACACCGCGCCATGCGCGGTGGCGGCGGCGGGCG
>CAXTPE010000229.1:0-4391 GCA_964245925.1 uncultured Sphingomonadaceae bacterium | reverse complement strand
TCGACGGCAGCCGCGTCCACCTGACCGGCAAGGAATATGCGATGCTGGAGCTGCTCTCGCTCCGCAAGGGCACGACGCTGACCAAGGAGATGTTCCTCAACCATCTCTACGGCGGCATGGACGAGCCCGAGCTGAAGATCATCGACGTGTTCATCTGCAAGCTGCGCAAGAAGCTGAGCCTGGCGTGCGGCGGCGACAACTACATCGAGACCGTCTGGGGCCGCGGCTATGTGCTGCGTGATCCCGAAGAGGGCGCCGCCGCCAAGGTGGCGTGAGGCGCCCGCGCCGATGTCTCGACTTCCGCCGACGGCGGAGGGTTATCCCGAGCGCCCGCCCCGCGCGCCGTCGAAGGGCTCGACACGAGCGGAATGGAAGCAATCAGGAGAAGCCCGGCTTGATCCGACCGGCCGGATCAGCTCCGGTAATCCTCGGCATAGTCCGAGAAGCGCGTGATCTTCGCCTCGAACTTGAGCTTCACCTTGCCGGTGGCGCCGTGGCGCTGCTTGGCGACGATCAGCTCGGACAGGCCGAACACCCGCTCCATGTCGGCCTGCCAGGCGGCATAGGCCGCGCCGTCGTCCGGATTGGGCTGGCGGTTCGTGAGGTAATATTCCTCGCGATAGACGAACAGCACGATGTCCGCGTCCTGCTCGATCGAGCCGGATTCGCGCAGGTCCGAGAGCTGCGGCCGCTTGTCCTCGCGCTGCTCGACCGCGCGGCTGAGCTGCGAGAGCGCCAGCACCGGCACGTTCAGCTCCTTGGCGAGCTGCTTCAGGCCCCGGCTGATCTCGGAAATCTCCTGCACCCGGTTCGCCTCGCTCGACGCGCGGCCCGAGCCCGAGAGGAGCTGGAGATAATCGACCACGATCATGCCGACGCCGCGCTGGCGCTTCAGCCGCCGCGCGCGCGTCCGGAGCGCGGCGATGGTGAGGCCCGGCGTGTCGTCGATATAGAGCGGCAGCTTCTCCAGATCGGAGGCGGCGCGGGCGAACTCGCGGAACTCGGTCTGGCTGATGAGGCCGGTCCTGATCTTCTCCGAGACGATGCCGGACTGCTCGGCGAGCACCCGGTTGGCGAGCTGGTCGGCCGCCATCTCCAGCGAGAAAAAGGCCACCGGCGCCCCGATCGAGCGGTCCGCGGCGATGCCGTCCTCGATGTCGCGCAGATAGCGGCGCGCGCAGTTGAACGCGATGTTGGTGGCGAGCGCGGTCTTGCCCATGCCGGGGCGGCCGGCGAGGATGACGAGGTCCGAGCGGTGGAGGCCGCCGATCTTGGCGTTGATGCTGTCGAAGCCGGTGGTGATGCCGGAGACGTGGCCGCCGGAGTTGAGCGCGAGCTCGGCGGTCTTCACCGCCAGCGTCGAGGCCTGGGCGAAGCTCTTGACCGCGCCGGTCTCGCCGCCCTCCTCGGCGACGCGATAGAGCGCCACTTCCGCCGCCTCGATCTGCGTCTTGGGGTCGACCGCCTCGGAGGTGTCGATCGCCTTCTCGACCATGTCGCGGCCGACCCCGATCAGCGCGCGCAGCAGCGCGAGCTCGTAGATCTGCCCCGCGAAATCGCGCGCGCCGATCAGCGCCGCGCCGGAGCCGGTAAGCTGGGCGAGATAGGCCGGGCCGCCCAATGTCCGCATCGCCTCGTCGCCCTCGAACATCGGGCGCAGCGTCACCGGATTGGCGATCATGTTGCGATCGACCAGCCGCAGCAGCGCCTCGTAGATGCGGCCGTGCACCGGCTCGTGGAAATGATCGGGCCGCAATCTGAGCTGGACGTCCTCGACCAGCCGGTTGTCGATCATCAGCGCGCCGAGCAGCGCCGCCTCCGCCTCGACATTGTGCGGCAGGCGCGGCCCCTCCTCGCCCGTGGGCGGGGGCATGAGTCGGATCGGTTCGGCCATGGCGCCATCTTCCGCCATTCGGACGATGCGCTCAACCGGCTCGGCCGGATCGCTGGATAAGATTGTGGAGCGTTCCGGCAGTCCGGCTCGCTCGCTTTCCGCGGGCGCTCCCGTTAGACGCCGGGCGATGGCCGACCCGCGCATCATCGACATCGAACTCGACGAGCGCACGATCGGCTGGCGCAACGCGGACGTCGACCAGGAGCGCCGGATCGCGGTGTCCGATCTGCTCGAGGGCAATCGCTTCCGGCCGCTGCGCGCGCATCCGGACGGCTATGCCGGCCCCTATCGGGTGCGGCTGCGGGTGGCGGACGGGCGGCTCGGCATCGACATCGCGCGCGCCGACGGCACCGCGCTCGAGACGCTGATCCTCGGGATCATCCGCTTCCGCCGCGCCATCAAGGATTATTTCGCGATCCGCGACAGCTATTTCGATGCCATCCGCAAGGCCGGGCCGCAGCAGATCGAGACGATCGACATGGCGCGCCGCGGCATCCACAACGAGGCGGCCGAGCTGCTGGTCGAGCGGCTGGCCGGCAAGATCGAGGTGGATTTCGATACCGCGCGGCGGCTGTTCACGCTGATCTGCGCGTTGCACGTCAAGGGCTGAAGCGAGCCACGGGGCGGCGCCCATGCCGCTGGCCTCCGCGCGGCCGGCTTGCTAGGGCGTCGGCGGGCGGGTCACGGCAAGACAAGCGGAGTTCGGCATGGGCATGCGCACCCTCTTCCTTCAGGCGCCCTCGTTCGACGGCTATGACGGCGGCGCCGGCGCGCGCTACCAGATGAAGCGCGAGATCCGCTCCTTCTGGTATCCGACCTGGCTCGCCCAGCCGGCCGCGCTCGTCGCGGGATCGAAGCTGATCGACGCGCCGGCGCACGATCTCTCGTGGGACGACATCAGGCACGAGGCGGACGATCGCGACCTCGTCGTCCTCCACACCTCGACGCCCTCGTTCCGGCAGGACGTCCACACCGCCGAGCTCCTGAAGGCGCGCAATCCCGCGCTGAAGATCGGCATGATCGGCGCCAAGGTGGCGGTGGACGCGCAGGGATCGCTGGAGGCCTCGCCCGCGATCGATTTCGTCGCCCGCAACGAGTTCGACTTCACCATCAAGGACGTCGCCGACGGCCTGCCCTGGGAGACGATCCGCGGGATCTCGTGGCGCGATGCCGGCGGCGTCATCGTCCACAACCCCGATCGCCCGGTGATCGAGGACATGGACCAGCTCCCCTTCGTCTCGCCGGTCTACAAGCGCGATCTCACCATCGAGAAATATTTCGGGGGCTATCTCAAGCACCCCTATGTCAGCTTCTACACCGGACGCGGCTGCAAGAGCCGCTGCACCTTCTGCCTCTGGCCGCAGACCGTCGGCGGCCACAACTACCGCACCCGCTCGATCCCCCACGTCATCGCCGAGGTGAAATATGTCCAGGCCGAGCTGCCGCAGGTGAAGGAGATCTTCTTCGACGACGACACCCTCACCGACAATGCGCCGCGGGTCGAGGCGCTGGCGGTCGAGCTCGGCAAGCTCGGCGTCGTCTGGTCCTGCAACGCCAAGGCCAACGTGCCCTACAAGACCTTGAAGATCATGAAGGACAACGGCCTGCGGCTGCTGCTGGTCGGCTATGAGAGCGGCAATCAGCAGATCCTCCACAACATCAAGAAGGGCCTGCGCGTCGATGTCGCGCGGCAGTTCACCAGGGATTGCCACGCGCTCGGCATCGTCATCCACGGCACCTTCATCCTCGGCCTGCCCGGCGAGACCGAGGAGACGATCGAGGAGACGATCCAGTACGCCAAGGACATCAACCCGCACACCATCCAGGTGAGCCTCGCCGCGCCCTATCCGGGCACCTTCCTCTATCGGCAGGCGACCGAGAACGGCTGGTTCGACGGAAGCGACCATCTGCTGACCGACGGCGGCACCCAATTGGCGCAGCTCAGCTATCCGCATCTGCCGGCGAGCCTGATCTTCGAGAAGGTCGAGGAGTTCTACCGGCGCTTCTACTTCCGCCCCCGCAAGATCGGCGCGATCATGGGCGAGATGCTGCGCGACTTCGACATGATGAAGCGCCGCCTGCGCGAGGGCGTCGAGTTCTTCGCCTTCCTGCGTAATCGCAAGCAGGCGGCCTAGGTCGTTGTCTATCCAGTCGGATCGCTGGATCCGCGAGCAGGCGCTGACCCACGGCATGATCGAGCCGTTCGTCGAATCGCAGCGCGCGGACGGCTGCATCAGCTACGGGCTCTCCTCCTACGGCTATGACGCGCGCGTGGCCGACGAGTTCAAGATCTTCACCAATGTCGACAATGCCATCGTCGACCCGAAGGATTTCGCGCGGAACAGCTTCGTCGATCGCCGGCTCGCCGTGTGCATCATCCCGCCGAACAGCTTCGCGCTGGCCCGCACGATCGAATATTTCCGCGTGCCGCGCGACGTGCTGGTGATCTGCCTCGGCAAATCGACCTATGCGCGCTGCGGCATCATCGTGAACGTCA
>CAXTPE010000228.1:0-4395 GCA_964245925.1 uncultured Sphingomonadaceae bacterium | reverse complement strand
CGGTTCGATCATGCCGTGGCTGCCGCCGTAGAGCGACACCACGCCGCCGTTGTTGAACAGGCCGCTCTTGGTGGTGACGTCGATGATGCCGGCGGTGCGCAGGCCGTATTGCGCGGGCAGCGCGCCGGTCAGCAGGTTGAACGTCTCGATCAGGCGCGGCGAGAGCGTCTGGCCGAAGACGGCGAGGCCCTCCGGCAGGATGGTGCCGTTGATGCGATATTGCAGGTTGTTGTGATCGTCGCGGACGTGGAACTGGCCGAAGCCGTCCTGCACCACGCCGGGCAGTTGCAGGATGATCTGGTTGAACTGCTGGTTGTCGCCGCCGGGCAGCGCCTGGATGGTGGCGTTGGTGATCGTATAGGAGGTGGCGCCGAGGCTCGGCTGGATCGAGGCGCGCGCCGCGTCGAGGCGCTGCGCGGTGACGACGATGTCCGCTGCCGCCGCCGGGGTCTCGGACGAGCCGCGCGAAGCGGGATCGGTCCGCCCGGCGGGCGCCGGGCCGGTGGCGGCCTGATCCATGGTGCTCGTCTGCGCGTGGACGCCGCCCGACATCGCCAGCACGGCGAGAGCGCCGCCGGCCAGGAACCCGACTTTCATGCAAAACCCCTTTGTGATGGTGTATCATTACCATCCAGGATCGGGCTTGCAAGCTGAACCTTTGGTCATGTCGCGGGATGTCGGCGCCTGCGATGATGCGCATCGGATGCCTGCCCCCCGGCCGATGCGACCCGGGCGGGAGCGGCATCCACATGGCGGCATCCCCTGCCGGCGGGCGCGGAGCAGGCGAGCGCGTGGTTAAGCTTGCCAAAAGGATTTGACGGTAGGCCGGGCGCCGGACTTCCGCTCCCGGGCACCGCCATGCACGATCGATCATTGCCCGGCCTCGCGATCCTGCTGCTCGCGGCATCGTGCGTGCCGCCGTCGCCTACCGCGCCGCTGGCGAGCGCCGGCGCCGCGCCTGCCGATCGCGCGGCCGCGCCGCCGGTGCCCGGCGGCCCGTCGCCCGCGCTGCTCGCGCTGGACGGCGCGGGCGCCGACGGCGGCGCGATGCCGTCCCTGCCGCCGTTCGTCGATGCCGCGCGCAGCGACGAGGACGGGCGCCGCTCGCTCGACTGCCTGACCGCCGCGATCTATTACGAGGCCCGCTCCGAGCCGCTCGACGGCCAGCGCGCGGTCGCGCAGGTGGTGCTCAACCGGGTGCGCAGCCCGGCCTTCCCGAACAGCGTGTGCGGCGTCGTCTACCAGGGCGCCGAGCGCACCACCGGCTGCCAGTTCACCTTCACCTGCGATGGCTCGCTGCTCTACCGGCGCGAGCCCGACGCCTGGGAGCGCGCCCGCGAGGTCGCCCGGGCGGCGCTCGCGGGCAGCATCTATCCGGCGATCGGGCTGGCGACCTATTATCACACCACCGCGGTGCTACCATGGTGGGCGGCGAGCCTCGACCGGGTGGCACTGATCGGCTCGCATATCTTCTATCGCTGGCGCGGCGCGCTCGGCGGCCTGGACGCGTTCAGCCAGCAATATGCGGGAACCGAGCCGGACAGCGATGCGGCCGCGGCTGCGGCGAGCGCGGCCTCGGCCGGATCGCTCGCGGAGACGATCTACACCGTCGCCGGCGTCGCGGTGCATCGCGGCGGCGCTCCCGCGCCGGCCGGCGCCATGCCCGACGAGCTCGTCCGCGCCGTCACCGTCCATCGCGGCACGGCGGCGCCGGGCGACATCGACGACGCGACATCCTCGTCGGTCACGGTACACCGCGCCGCCACGCCCGGGGACGTCGGCGGGGGCTGATCGCCTACAGCGGCCGCGCGACCAGCGCGCGCTCGGCCGCGCAGGCGGCGGCGTCCGGCGCCGGCAGGCGCGCGCGGACCTTCTCCACCTCATCGCGCGCGGCGGCGAGATCGGCCTGGAACGCCGGCAGCCCCGCCATCGCCGCGAGCGTCGCCGACGCCGTCAGGCGCCCGCCGTCGACCGCGCTCGAGTAATGGACGCCGCAGACGATCCGGCTCTCGCCATAGGCGCGACCGCGCGCCAGGATCGGCGTGGCGCGATCGGGCATCAGCTCGGCCAGCAGCGTCGCCCAGGTCCAGCCGAGCGTGGTGTGCCCGGACGGATAGTCGAAGCTGCCCTTGAGTTCCGCGGCCGGCTGGCAGATCGCTCCCGGTTCGATCTGATAGGGGCGCAGCCGGCGGTAGCGCGCCTTGGCGATGCCGCTCGCGCGGCCGGTATCGGCATCGGCGCGCGCCAGCAGGCGCAGCGTGGCCGGCAGCGGCGCGGCGTCGAGCCGCGCGCCGGCGGCGCAGCTGAAGTCGCGCAGCAGGTCGTCGGGCGCGAGCTTGACGTCGTTCGTCGCCATCGCCCAGCGCGGCGTGCCGACGAGGCGGCGGGTGGCGCGGAAGATCGCGCGGTCCGCCGTGTCGCGCGGATCGCCGGCCCGTGGCGCGGGCGGCAGCACCGCCAACATGTCGAAGCCGGCCGGCGGCAGATAGCCGCCCGGATCGCCCGCGTCGGCGGCGGCCGCCAGCGGCCAGGCGAGCGCGGCGATGCAGAACAGTCGTCGTTTCATGACGCGTGCTATCAGGCCGATCGATGAAAGGATGATGACAGCCGCGCCTGCCGTCCGCGCTCAGATGCCGCCGGCGACCGGCTCGCGACCCACCGCGCCCAGGCGATCGGCAAGGAGCACCGCGCACCCCTCCAGCGCGGCGGGGTCGTGCGAGCGGATCACGAAATTGGCGCCGACCCGACCCTCGCGGAAGAAGGGGTAGCTGCCGATCGCGCAGCCCGCGCTCGCCTCCTCGGTCTCGCGCAGCAGATCCGCCACCTCGCTCTCCGCGGTCCAGCAGCCGATCGTCCGCGAGAGCACCGGCGCGCCGCCCGGCAGCGTGCCGGCGAGCGCCGCCAGCATGTTGCCGGCGATGTTGGGCACGCCGGCGAGCATGAAGACGTTGCCGATGCGGATGCCGGGCGCGCCGGAGACGCCGTTATCGATCAGCGCCGCGCCGTCGGGCACCCGCGCCATCCGCAGCCGCGCCTCGTTGAGGCCGCCGCGGCCGGCGTAATAGCTCTCCAGCATCGCCCGCGCGCGGGGATGGACGATCACCGCGCGCCCGAGCGCGGCCGCCACCGCATCGACGCTGATGTCGTCATGGGTGGGGCCGATGCCGCCGGTGGTGAAGAGATAGTCGTTGCTGGCCCTGAGCGCGTTCACCGCGTCCGCGATCGCCGCCATGTCGTCGGGGACGACACGCACCTCGGCGAGCCTGATCCCCTGCCCGTTCAGCCACAGCGCCACCTGCGCGACATTGAGATCCTGGGTGCGGCCCGAGAGGATCTCGTCGCCGATGACCACCAGCCCGGCGGTCCAGATGCGCTGATCGGGGTCCATCGCCTGTCCCCTTAGCGCGCCTGGAAGGGCTCGCAAAGCCGGTGCGTCGGCGCTATGGCGCATTCGCCATGGTCAATTATGTCTCCGTCACCGCCGACGACGTCATCGAGCGCACCGGCGCGATCAAGCTGCACGGCCCACAGGCGTTCGAGGGCATGCGCCGCGCCGGAAAGCTCGCCGCCGAGGTGCTCGACGCGCTCGTCCCGCATGTCGTGCCGGGCGTCGCCACCGAGGAGCTCGACGGACTCGCGCACGCGCACATCCTCCGCGCCGGCGCCGTCCCCGCCCCGCTCAACTATCGCGGCTTCCCGAAATCGGTCTGCATCTCGGTCAACCACGTCGTCTGCCACGGCATTCCCGGCGCCAGGACGCTGAAGGACGGCGACATCGCCAACATCGACGTGACCGTGATCCTCGACGGCTGGCACGGCGACACCAGCCGGATGTTCCTGGTCGGCGACGTGCCGATCAAGGCGAGGCGCCTCGTCGAGGTGACCTATGAGGCAATGATGCGCGGGATCGGCGCGGCCCGGCCCGGCGCGCGGCTCGGCGACATCAGCCACGCCATCCAGAGCTTCGCCGAGGCGCACCGTTTCGGGGTGGTGCGCGATTTCTGCGGCCACGGCCTCGGCCGCGTGTTCCACGATGCGCCCGAGGTGGTCCATGTCGGCCGGCCGGGCACGGGGCCGGAGCTTAGGCCCGGCATGTTCTTCACGATCGAGCCGATGATAAACATCGGCCGCGCGGACGTGAAGGTGCTCGACGACGGCTGGACCGCCGTCACCCGCGACCGCTCGCTCTCCGCCCAGTTCGAACATTCGATCGGCATCACCGAGGACGGCTGCGAGATCTTCACGAAGAGCCTTGCGGGGCTGGATGTGCCGCATTTGGCGGGGTAAGCGCGCGTAAATCCCGCCGTCATCCTGAACTCGTTTCGGACGTACCCCCCTCGACAAGGATCGTCATGCTGAACTTGTTTCAGCATCCACCGCGCTCCAGCGACCGCC
>CAXTPE010000227.1:0-4424 GCA_964245925.1 uncultured Sphingomonadaceae bacterium | reverse complement strand
TGTTCCATTGGAAGACGCTGCGGCGGCAGGTGCGCATCGAGGGGCCGGTCGAGCGCGCCGGCGATGCCGAGGCCGACGCCTATTTCGCCACGCGCGGCCGCGAGTCGCAGCTCGGCGCCTGGGCGTCCGACCAGTCGCGCCCGCTCGATGCGCGCGCGACCTTCGAGGCGCGCTTCGAGGAGGTGGCGGCGCGGTTCGCGGGCGGCCCGGTGCCGCGGCCGCCGCACTGGTCCGGCTTCCGCGTCGTGCCGGCGGGCATCGAGTTCTGGCAGGATCGGGCCCACCGGCTGCACGAGCGGCGGCTGTTCACCCGCGCCGGTGACGACTGGCACGAGGGGCTGCTGTTCCCATGAGCGCCCGCCCCGATCACGGCGCCATCGCCGGCCGCGCCGCGCTGGCGAGCGTGGCGACCGCCGGCTTCCTGCTCGCGCTGAAAGGCTGGGCGGCCTGGACGACCGCGTCGGTGGCGATGCTGGGCTCGCTCGCCGATACCGCGCTCGATCTCCTCGCCTCGCTGGTGACGCTCTGGGGGGTTCGCATCGCCGCGACGCCGGCGGATCGCGAGCATCGCTTCGGCCACGGCAAGGCGGAGGCGCTGGCCGCGCTCTTCCAGGTGGCGCTGATCGCGGTCTCGGCGACGGCGATCGCGGCGCGCGCGGTGGCCGCGCTGCTGGGCGGATCGCAGGTGCGCGAGGCCGGCGCGGGCATCCTCGTCTCGATCGTCGCGGCGGCGGCGACGCTGGCGCTGCTCGCCTACCAGCGCCGCGCGCTCGCGCTGTCGCCGTCGGTCGCGATCCGCGCCGACAGCATCCATTATCAGAGCGACCTGCTGCTGAACGCGATGGTGATCCTCGCGCTCGTGCTGGAGCGCCATGCGGGCATCGCCGGCGCCGATCCGGTGCTCGGCGTCGCGGTGGCGCTGTGGCTGGGGCATGGCGCGTGGCGGGCGTCGGCGCAGGCGATCGACCAGCTCATGGATCATGAATGGCCCGAGGAGCGCCGCCGCCGGTTCGTCGAGATCGCGAGCCGGCATCCCGAGCTCAAGGGCATCCACGACCTGCGCACGCGCTCCAGCGGGTCGCGCGAGTTCGTCCAGTTCCACGTCTGGGTGGCGCCCGAGATGAGCGTCGCCGAGGCGCACCGCGTGATGGACGAGGTCGAGGCACGGCTGGGGCGCGAATTCCCGGGCGTCGAGGTGCTGATCCATCCCGATCCCGAGGGGCATGTCGACGCGTCCGGCGCGGCGCCGGCCGATACGGACGCTTCCCAGCCGGCGCCGGCGCGGGCATGAGCCGCCGCATGGCCTCCGCATACCGTCTCGCCCGCCTCGCGCCGCTGCTGCTCCTGCCGCTGGCGAGCTGCATCGCGCCGCGCCCGGCGCCGCCCGCGGCACCGCCGCCGGCCGCGCCGCCGCAGCCGATGCCGGTCGCCCCGCCCGCCAGCGACGACTGGCGCGACCTCCCCCGCACCCCCGGCGACTGGCGCTGGAGCAGCACCGGGGGCGCGCGCTTCGTCGCGCCGGACGGCCAGGCGATGTTCACGCTGCGCTGCGACCTGCCCGCGCGCCGCCTGCTGCTGGTCCGCGCGGGAACGGCGCGGGGGCAGGCGATCGTGATGGCGTTCACCACGTCCGCCGGCAGCTTCGCCTATGCCGCGGCGGGCGATGGCGCCGCGATCACCGCCCAGGCCCCCGCCGCCGACCGCGACCTCGATCGCATCGCGTTCAGCCGGGGCCGCTTCATCGTCGCGGCGACCGGCACCGCGCGGCTGGCGCTGCCGGCCGATCCCGAGGTCGGCCGCGTGATCGAGGACTGCCGGGGATAGCGCGGACGCGGCTCGATCGGGGCTTGCAACGCGCCGGCGGATGATTCACATTCGGCGCCGTCGTCAACATTGCGAAAGGAGGTGATCCGATGTCTCATGGTTCAGCACAGAGGTCGGTGTCGTCCGTTCGGGGGATCTCGCGCTAGCAGCGCGGATTCGGTCTCCCGGGCCGGACCTCCGGCCGCTGACCATGCGGAATGGCCGTCGGGCGAAAGGGCTCGGCGGCCATTCTCATGTCGGCCGGATACCGGCGAGCGCGCCGGCCCGCCAAGAACATTGCCGCGGCCGCGCGTGTCGCTATTCTCCCGGCAACAGGAGAACCGCATGATCCCGCCCCGCCCCGTCATCCTCGCCGCCGTCGCGCTGACGATCGCGCTCGCCGCCGGCGCGCCAGCGGGCGCGCGCCGGCACCCGCACGCGGCGCCGCCGGCCGGGCCGCTGCGGGCCGGCGCCTATGTCTGCGAGGGCGCCGACGCGGGGATGTTCCCGCTCTCGATCCTGCCGGGGTTCCGCTATCGCGCGGCCGGCCCGGCGGGGCGCTATGTCGCCGCCGGCGGAACGCTGCGCTTCATGGGCGGTCCGCTGGCGAACAACATCGGCACGCTCGACGGGCCGAACGGCTTCGCGCTCGCGACCGTCGGCTCGCGCCGGCCCTATACGCGCTGCACGCGCGCGCCGACGAAGGCACGGCGGCGCTGAGCCAGAGCGTTTTCGAGGCAGGTGGAACCACCTGCCGGCTCGGAAAAAAACGCGGCAGATCGATAATCCGGAGCGGGATGCCCCCGGCTTTACCCGGCGTCATCCCCGCGCGGGCGGGGATGACGAAGAGAAGCGGGGAGCGGGAGCCGAGCACGCGCCCTATCTCGCCGGCTGGCCGTTCGAGGCCGTCATGCCGCCATCGACCGGCAGGATCGCGCCGGTGACGAAGCGCGCGTCGTCCGAGGCGAGGAAGAGGATCGGCCCGGCGATGTCGTCGGGCGTGGCGGGGCGGCCGAGCGCCATGCGCTCCATGAACCTCGCGACCAGCGCGGGATCGTCCGTCATGTCTGCGGTCATGCCGGTGACGGTGAAGCTCGGCGCGACCGCGTTGACGCGGATGCCGCGCCCGGCCAGATCGAGCGCGAGCGCGCGGGTGAAGTTGACGACGCCGCCCTTGGCCGCATTGTAGGCGCTCATCTTCCAGTCGCCGCCGAGGCCGGAGACCGAGGCGACATGGATGATCGAACCCCCGCTCTTCTCGAGGTACGGCAGCGCGGCCCTGGCGCAGAAGAACACCCCGTCGAGGTCGGTCGCCATCGTCCCGCGCCAATCGGCGGTGGTCGTCTCGGCGAAATCCTTGAAGACGGCGGTGCCGGCGTTGGAGACGAGCACGTCGATGCCGCCGAAGCGCCCGGCCGCCGCCGCCGCGAGCGCGTCGACCTGCGCCTCGTCCGAGACGTCGCAGGGCTGGACGAGCGTGCGATCGGCGGCGGCGAGCTCGGCGGCGACGCCGTCGAGCGCATCCCGGCGCCGCCCGGCGAGCACGACATTGGCGCCCTCGGCGGCGAAGCGCCGCGCGGCGCCGGCGCCGATGCCGGAGCCCGCGCCGGTAACGATAACGGTCTTGTTGACGAAGCGCTGCTGCACGGGCGGCTCCTGCCGGGAGGGATCAGAACGGCTTGAGACCGCGCCAGCCCTCGTCCTCGCGCGCGGAGGTCGGCGCCTCGTCGCGACCGGCATCGAGGTTCTCGCGCCAGCGCCTGTCGTCGCCATCCGGCGCGAGCGGGGGATCCCGCTCGGTCGGCGAGGGCGGTCGCGCGTCGCCCGCCTCGATGAACTTCGACGTGTCCGCCGCCGATCCGTCCGACATGGTCCGCCTCCGGCCGATGACCTCGGCTGCGTAACGGCCATGGCCGCGCGAGGTTGCTTGACGCGCGCGCGGCGGCGGCACAGCATGCGCGAGAAGGAGCCCGCCATGCCCACCGAACTGATCCTGCTCGGCGCCACGATCGTGCTGGCGATCGTCCACATCATGGCGGCGGGGCAGGCGCGCACCAGGCAATATGGCACGAGCTGGAACATGGGCGCGCGCGACGCCGACATGCCGCCGCTCGATCCCCTGCCCGCGCGGCTGCTGCGCGCGCAGGCGAACCTGTTCGAGACGCTGCCCCTGGTCATCGGCGCGCTGCTCGGCTGCGTCGCCGCCGGCCGGCTCGGCTGGACGACGCTTGTCGGCGCCCACCTCTATTTCTGGGGGCGCGTGGTCTATCTGCCGCTCTATGCCGCCGGCGTGCCGATGTGGCGGTCGGCGGCGTGGGCGGTATCGATGCTCGGGCTGCTGCTGCTGCTCTGGGCGCTGCTGTTCGGCTGAGGCTGTTCGCGAGAGCGATCGCACCGGCTTTCCCGAACGGCCTCTAACGATCCGGTAACCACATCGTCGTATCAGGCTTCGCACGTCCGGAGCCGATCTCGATGCGCACCCCCTCCCCGTCGTCCGCCCTTCCGATCACCGCGCTGGCGATGGCGCTCGCGCTGGCCGGCTGCGGCAAGCCGAAGAGCGAGCACAGGCTCGACCAGCTCGACGCGCAACTGCTCGCCACCCAGAGCGACGCGGCGCTCAC
>CAXTPE010000226.1:0-4489 GCA_964245925.1 uncultured Sphingomonadaceae bacterium | reverse complement strand
AATCCTGCGCGGCCTGCGGCAGGCCCATCAGCATCGGCGTCAGGAAGATGCCGGGCGCGATCGTCATCACGCGGATGCGGTGCTGCGCCAGATCGCGCGCCGCCGGCAGCGTCAGCCCGACCACGCCACCCTTGGACGCCGAATAGGCCGCCTGGCCGATCTGCCCGTCATAGGCCGCGACCGAGGCGGTGCTGACGATCACGCCGCGCTCCTCGCCGACCAGCTCGGCCGGGATCAGCGCGGCGGCGAATTTCGACATCATGTTGAAGGTGCCGACCAGATTGACCTCGACCGCCTTCCTGAAGGCCTCGAGCGGATGCGGCTGGCCCTGCTTGTCGACGATCCGGATCGCCGGCGCGATGCCGGCGCAGTTGACGAGGATGCGCGCGACGCCATGCCGGGCGGCGGCGTCGGCGATCGCGTGGCTCACCTCGGCATCGTCGGTGACGTTGACGCGGAGGAAGGCGCCGCCGATCTCGCGCGCGGTCGCCTCGCCCTGTTCGGCGTTCAGATCGAGGATCGTGACCTTCGCGCCCTTGCCCGCGAGCATCCGCGCGGTGGCGCCGCCGAGACCCGACGCGCCGCCGGTGACGATCGCCGCGACATCCTTAACTTCCATGTCCTGCCCGTCCTCGCTGTGCCCGCGCCCGCCGCCGAGCTAGAGCGTTTTCGAAGCAGGCGGAATCACCTGCTGGCTCGGAAACGCGGCAAATCAATAATCCAGAGCGGCCGATCCGATGCAATCGGATCGAGAACCGCTCTAGGCCGCATCCGCGGGACGCGCGTCAAGGGCAAGTCCCGCCAGAAACATCGCTTCAGGCGCCATCGGTCCGGCTCAGAGCATCTCGACGATGGTGACATTGGCGATGCCGCCGCCCTCGCACATCGTCTGGAGGCCGTAGCGGCCGCCGCGCGCCTTCAGCGCGTGGAGCAGCGTCGCCATCAGCTTGGTGCCGCTGGCGCCCAGCGGATGGCCGAGCGCGATCGCGCCGCCGTTGACGTTGAGCCTGTCCGGATCGGCATCGAGCGCTTTCAGCCAGGCCATCGGGATCGCCGAGAACGCCTCGTTGACCTCGAACAGGTCGATGTCGGAGAGCTTGAGGCCGGCGCGCGCGAGCGCCTTGCGCGTCGCCGGGATCGGCTCCTCGAGCATGATGACCGGATCGCCGGCCGTCACCGCCAGCGTGTGGACGCGCGCGAGCGGCGTCAGCCCGTGATCCTTGAGCGCCCGCGCGCTGACCACCAGCGCGCCCGACGCGCCGTCGGTCATCTGGCTGGCGTTGGCGGCGGTGATCGTGCCGCCTTCCCGGATCGGCTTGACCCCGGCCATGCCCTCGGGCGAGGCATCGAAGCGCACGCCCTCGTCCCGCGCGAAGCTGCCGCCGTCGATCGCCACGGCAACGATCTCCTCGCGGAACGCGCCCGACTCGATCGCGGCGGCGGCGCGCCGGTGGCTGCGCAGCGCATAGCCATCCATGTCCTCGCGGCTGAAGCCATATTTGTCGGCGATCATCTGCGCGCCGGTGAACTGGCTGAATTCGGCGATGCCGTAGCGATCGAGGATGCGCGCGCTCCACGGTCCGGTGCCGAGGCCGGCCTGGCCGTGGAGCAGGTAGTTGGAGCCCATCGGCACGCGGGTCATGCTCTCGGCGCCCGCCGCGATCACCACGTCCTGCGTGCCGGACATCACCGCCTGCGCGGCGAAGTGCAGCGCCTGCTGCGAGGAGCCGCACTGGCGGTCGATCGTCACCGCCGGCACGCTGTCCGGCAGCCGGGAGGCGAGCACCATGTTGCGCCCGAACGCGAACGCCTGCTCGCCGGCCTGGCTGACGCAGCCGACGATGACGTCCTCGACCGCCGCCGGATCGACGCCGGTGCGCGCGATCAGCGCATCCAGCACGGCGGCGCCCAGGTCCGCCGGATGGACGCCGGCGAGCGCGCCCTTGCGGCGCCCGCCCGCCGTGCGCAAGGCTTCGACGATATAGGCTTCGGCCATGGGCTCAGGCTCCGTCAGCGGTAATCGGGGGCACGCCGCGCGACGAAGGCGGCGACACCCTCGCGCCCGTGCGGCGTCGCGGCGAGCTGCGCGATCGATCGCGCCTCATGCTCCATCTGCGTCTCCAGCGCGGTGGAGAAGCTGTCCAGCAGCAGCCGGCGCGTCGCGCCGAGGCACAGCGTCGCGGCGGCCGCGAGCGCGAGCGCCGTCGCCTCCGCCTCCGCCTCGAGCGCCTCCGGCGCGACCGCGCGGGTCACGAGCCCCATCGCGACCGCCTCGGCCGCATCGACCCGGCGGTTGGTCAGCGCCAGCTCCTGCGCGCGCCGCAGCCCGACGAGGCGGGGCAGCAGCCATGTCGCCCCGCCATCGGGCGACAGGCCGAGCCCGGTGTAGGCGAGCGTGAAGTGCGCGCTGCTCGATGCGATCACGACGTCGCCGAGCACCGCGAGCCCGAAACCCGCGCCGGCGGCCGGGCCGTTGACGACGGTCAGCAGCGGCTTGGGCATGCGCGCCAGCCGCGCGATCGCCGAGTGGAGCGTGCCGGTCAGCCGCTTGAGCAATTGCGGCAGCGCATCCCCGGCCGCGGCGAAACCGGCGACGTCGCCGCCCGCGCAGAACAGCCGGCCGGTGCCGGTCAGCACCACGCAGCGGACGCCATCGTCCTCGTCGGCCTCGATCGCGGCGTCGAACAAGGCCCGCGCCATCGGCAGATCGATCGCGTTGCCGACCGCGGGACGATCCAGCGCCAGCCGGAGGATCGCCCCCTCGCGCTGGACGCGCAGCCCCGCTTCGCCCGAAACGCTCATCTCGATCCCACGGGGGCGGCATCGCGCGGGACGGGACGGCGGCGGCCGGGCATGCTTGTCATCCTTAGGGCTGGCGGCAGAAGCGGCGCCGCGCGATGGAGTGGTTCCGTCCAGTCTGCGCCACGTCCCCGTTCGTGCGGAGCGAAGTCGAGGCACGGCCGACGCCATATCCTGCCCTTCGACTTCGCTCGGGTGAACGGACGACGGTGGACCAGGCTGGTGGGAGAGCGCTCTAACCGCCGCCAGCCATCGGGGCAACGGCGTCAGCGCCGCCGCGACGCGGCGCGCTGATCGCGGATCGCGAGCTCGAGCGCGCGGGCGGCCGCCTCGAGCTGCGCCGGCGGCGCGCCGCTCAGGCCGATCTCGGCTTCTTCCAGCGTCATCTCGAAATGCGGGCTGGTCACCACGGTGGCGACCCGCTCGATCCCGGTCATCACGACGATCGCGATGTGGAAGCAGACCGACTCGACCGCCGCGGGATCGCCGTCCATCTGCCGGATCAGGCCGCCGATCTGCGGTTTCGCCAGATGGATGCGGGAACGCAGCAGGCGCCGGTCGCCGGCATCGGCGAAGCCGTTGCGCAGATGGAGGATACGCGCGTTGCGCTGCCAGAACGCCTGGTGCGCCAGGAGATAGGCTTCGCAACGCTCCGCGAGCTGCTCGTCGGGCCAGCGCGGCCGCAGCATGATCTGCAACGACCGCGCATCCTCGACCACCGGCTGGAGCGCGGCGAGGGTCAGCTCGCCCAGATCCGCGAAATAGAGATAGAGCGTGGTCATCGCGACCGAGGCCTCGCGCGCCACCGCGCTCAGCGAGACGGGAGCGCCGTCGTCCCGCGCCAGCCGCCGCGCCAGGCCGTCGAGGATGCGCTGGCGGGTGTCGCGGCCCTTGCGGCCGAGCCGCTGGCCGAGCAGGTTGTAGCCGGCGGCGGGCGCCGGCGTCGCGCGGGCGCTTGCCGCCCCGATCATCGTGCTGGCCATGCCCCGTCGTCCCGCCCGTTCATATATGGCCGATGTTGTGCAAGCGGGGCGCGCGCCGGGCAATGTCCGATGGCGCGCGCCGGGCGAATAGCGCCGGGGCGTTGTGGAAGGAGGCGGCGTGGACGAGGTGGTGCGGATCGATCCCCGCGCGTGGCCGATCGAGTGGAGCGGCTGCGGGGCGTCGCTCGCGCTGGTCGACTGCGCGGCGCTGGCGGACGCGCCAAGCTTGCCGATGCCGCCCTTCCCGGTGATCGGGATCGGGCGCGGCGGCGCGGGCGGCGAGCGGCTCGACATGGTCGTGCCGGACGAGGCCGCCGCCCGGCGCATCGTCCGCCAGGTACGCGCGGCGCCGCACGCCGCCGCCGTCGCCGTGCAGTTGCTGCGCGCGATCGAGGGCATGCCCGCCGAAGCCGCGCTGACGATCGAATCGCTGGCGTTCGCCGCGCTTCAGGGCAGCGCCGAATTCGCGGCCTGGCTGGCGCGACGGCCGCCCCCCCGGCCCGCCGCCGGCCACCGCCTGACGGTCGCGCGCGATGGCGACACGCTCGCCATCACGCTCGACCGGGCGGACGCGCGCAACGCGATCGACGCGGCGATGCGCGACGCGCTCCACGAGGCGTTCACGCTGGCCGCGCTCGATCCGGCGATCGCGCGCGTCACGCTGGGCGCGGCGGGGCGCTGCTTCAGCATCGGCGGGGATCTCGCCG
>CAXTPE010000225.1:0-4494 GCA_964245925.1 uncultured Sphingomonadaceae bacterium | reverse complement strand
GCTCATCTATCTCGATGCCTTTGTTCCGCAAAATGGGCAGTGCGTTTTCGATCTCCTTCCGGTCGAGGTCGCAGGAAGAATGCGAGAACAGGCAACAACCGATGGTGATGGCTGGCGGCTTGCGCCCAACCCGCTGCCGCCCGACACGCCGGAGGCGGACCGCGAATGGATTTTATCCCACCGCATCGCCCAGCCTATCCTCACCCACACGCAACCCATCTTGCTGGACGCGTCAGTGCCGCCGCCACCGCGCACATTTATCCGCTGCGCGAGAACGGGAACTGGCCTGCCCCCGGTTGGTGGTCCGGGGTTGATCTTAGTGCATGACGGGTCTTGCAGCTACGGCTGGGGTGGCCGGCGAAGCAGGTCCGGATGGCGCAGCCGGCCACAGCACGACGGCGGGTGCCGGCGGTTTGTAGCCCAGCGCTGAGTGCGGCCTGACCGTGTTGTAGTGCTGGCGCCAAGCCTCGATGACGATCTTGGCCTCGGCGAGGCTGTAGAACACCTCGCCGTTGAGCAGTTCGTCGCGCAGCTTCGAATTGAAGCTTTCGCAGTAACCGTTCTCCCATGGACTGCCGGGTTCGATGAAGGCGCACTTGGCGCCGACGGCCGTGATCCAGTCGCGCACCGCCTTTGCCACGAACTCCGGTCCGTTGTCGGAACGAACATGGCCGGGCACCCCGCGCAGGATGAAGAGATCGGACAAGACGTCGATCACGTCGGTGGCCTTGAGCTTGCGGCCCACCCTGATGGTCAGGCATTCCTTGGTGAACTCGTCGATCACGTTCAGCATCCTGAACTTGCGTTTGTCGTGGGTGCGGTCCTCGACGAAGTCGTAGGACCAGACATGGTTAGGTCGCTCCGGCCGAAGCCGGACGCACGATCCGTCGTTGAGCCAGAGCCGCCCCCGCTTGGGCTGCTTCTGGGGAACCTTCAGCCCCTCCCGCCGCCAGATGCGTTCCACGCGCTTGGCGTTGACGATCCAGCCGGCTGTCCTCAGCATCGCCGTGATGCGGCGATAGCCGTAACGGCCATACTGCTCGGCCAGCGCCACGATGTCGGCGGTCAATGCCGCTTCGTCGGCACGCGGCTTGGCCACCTTGCGCTGGGTCGAGCGATGCTGGCCCAGAACACGGCAGGCAAACCGCTCCGACACGTCAAACTTCGTCGTGACCTGTTCAACGCAGGCTCGGCGGCGGGCGGGGCTCAGAAGTTTCCCGAGGCAGCCTCGCGCAGGATCAGCTTCTCGAGCGTCAGGTCGGAGACAGCCTTCCTGAGCCGCTCGTTCTCCTTCTCAAGATCCTTCAGCCGCTTGACCTGATCCGACTTCAAGCCGCCGAACTCCTTGCGCCAGCGGTAATACGTGAACTGCGTCACTCCAATCGTGCGGACCGCTTCGCCGACCGTGCGCCCTTGCGAAAGCAGAACGTCAACCTGCCGCAGCTTGGCGACGATCTCCTCCGGTTTGTGCTTCTTCTGACTCATTCCAACGTCCTCCAAATGCCCCGCGGGCATACTTCAGGGAGGACCACTTTTCAGGGGGCAGACCAGTGAAGCGATCTAGAGTGTGGCGCGACAATCAGGGTGGGACGGCGCGACAATCTGGATGAGAAGCAGGCGCCGGTTCGTGACGGATTGAGGGCGTAGCCTGATCGAAGTCACGACACGGGCGGCCAGGGATTTTGAAGCCCTGTCTGGCGATCGCGGTCGGCTTGGCCTGCGGTGGTTCCGTCTCGACCGAGAGGAACACCGCTTGCCCGGCCGCCACATCACCGATCACCAGATGAGGCTTTACATGAAGTTCCGCCAGACAGACCCCGTGACCGTTGCGGCCGCCAAGGCGTCGTTCAGCACCAGCACAGCCTATCGGCTGGAGAAGGCGCCGGCCCTGCCATCGATGGGGAAGGCGCCTCGCGCTCGGCGCCGGGCCGATCCTTTGGCCGAACTCTTCGAGGCCGAGATCGTGCCGCTTCTGAAGGAGGCGCCGGGGCTTCGTCCCGTGGCGCTCTTCGAGGAGATGCGGCGCCGCCATCCCGACCTGCCCGATAGCGTGCGACGGACCCTGGAGCGCCGGGTCCGCTCCTGGCGCGCCGTTCATGGCGAGGAACAGGAGGTCATCTTCCGGCAGACCCACCGGCCCGGCGAGGTCGGCCTGTCCGACTTCACCGACATGGCCGATCTCGGCGTCACGATCGCCGGCGCGCCGCTGGATCACCGGCTCTATCACTTCCGGCTCGCCTATTGCGGCTTCGCCCATGCCCATGTCGTGCTCGGCGGCGAGAGCTTCGTCGCGCTCGCGGAAGGTCTGCAGAACGCCCTGTGGTCGCTGGGTGCCGCGCCCCGCCAGCATCGCACCGACAGCCTCTCGGCGGCTTTCCGCAATCTCGATGCCGCCGCCGAGGACGACCTGACCCGGCGCTACGAGGCCCTGTGCGGCCACTACGGCATGCGCCCGACCCGCAACAACCCCGGCCTCGCTCACGAGAACGGCGCGATCGAAAGCGCCCACGGTCATTTGAAGGCGGCCGTGCGCGACGCGCTTCTCATCCGCGCCAGCGCCGACTTTGCCGATCTGGGCGCCTATCGTGCCTTCGTCGACGAACTCCTCGCGCGCCGCAACGCCCGCATCGCCAAGCGCATCGACAGCGAACGCCCCTTCCTCCAAGCCTTGCCCGACACACGAACTGCCGGCCACGAGCATTTGAGCGTGCGCGTCACATCGACGAGCGGCTTCACCCTGCGCAAGGTCTTCTATTCCGTCCCCTCGCGCCTTATCGGCCACCGGCTGCGTGTCCACCTCTTCGACGATCGCCTCGATCTCTTTCTCGGCGCCAGCTTCCTCATGAGCCTGCCCCGCGGCAGAGCCACGCCCGACGGCCGGCACGGCAGGGTCGTCGACTACCACCACCTCATCCATTCGCTGCGCAGGAAGCCGATGGCGCTTCTCGGGCTCGTCTACCGCGACCAGCTCTTTCCTCGAGAAGCATATCGGCGAACCTTCGACCGGCTGCGCGAGACCCTGACCGACAGGGCCGCCTGCCGGATCATGGTCGGGCTGCTGGCGCTCGCTCACGATCGCGCCTGCGAGAGTGAACTGGCCGCCATCCTCGACGACGATCTCGATGCCGGGAGCCTGCCCGACCTTGCCGCCCTTCAAGCGCGCTTCGGCCCCGATCCCGCAGCAGTCCCCGTCGTCGAGGTCCGCCTCTCCATGCTGACCGACTACGACAGCCTCGTCGACGGCACCGTCATGGGAGAAGCGGCATGACCAAGCCCACCACCAAGGCCGATGCCGGCCCCGTCGATGCCGCCCGCCTGTCCGTCATGCTCAACGAACTGCGCCTGCCCACCATCAAGACGCTCTGGCAGAAGTTCGCGGAACAGGCCGATCGCGAAGGCTGGCCCGCCGCTCGCTTCCTCGCCGCCATCGCCGAGCACGAACTGGCCGAGCGCGACCGGCGCCGCATCGAGCGCCATCTCAACGAAGCCCGCCTGCCGCCCGGAAAGACCCTCGACAGCTTCGACTTCGACGCCGTCCCCACCGTCTCCAAGGCCAGGATCATGGCCATCGCCGCCGGCGACGCCTGGCTCGCCAGCGGCGCCAACCTGCTCCTCTTCGGCCCGCCCGGAGGAGGAAAGTCGCATCTGGCCGCCGCCATCGGCTTCGCTCTCGTCGAGAACGGCGCCAAGGTCCTCTTCGCCCGCACGACCGACTTGGTTCAGAAGCTCCAGGTCGCCCGCCGCGACCTCGTCCTCGAAGCCGCCATCGCAAAGCTCGACCGCTTCGACCTCCTCATCCTCGACGATCTCGCCTACGTCACCAAGGACCAGGCCGAGACGAGCGTCCTCTTCGAACTCATCGCCTCGCGATACGAGCGCCGATCCATCCTCATCACCGCCAACCAGCCCTTCGGCGAATGGGGAAGGATCTTCCCTGACCCAGCCATGACGCTCGCCGCCGTCGACCGCCTCGTCCATCACGCAACCATCATCGAGATGAACGTCGAAAGCTATCGCCGCCGCGTCGCCCTCGAGCGCAAGCGCGGTCCAGGCAGGCCGCCATCTCGCGCGACAATCAAAGCCGACCAACCCGATTGACGCGCCGCGACAATCAAAACGCCAAAACCTCTTGCGCCCAACAGCCGACACCGCGATCATCACAACGCTGCGTCGACGGATTGCCATCCAGATTGTCGCGCAGTTCCCATCCAGATTGTCGCGCTACACCTTCGGCCCAGCCGTGCCGCAGCGCGTGATCGGCGAGATCCGTAAGGGCTTTCGCGGTCTTGCCAGGGAGGGGTTCCGCCAAGTGTGGCGTCTCGCCTCCACGGAAAGCATCGAGGCGGCGACGATCGAGCGCAAGCCGCTGTGGACCGACCGGCGCGACGAGCACGGGCCTTTCGACATCATCGGCGACGTGCACGGCTGCGCCGACGAGCTTGAGGACCTGCTGACGCAGCTTGGCTATCAGGTGAACTGGCGCGACGGCGAGGC
>CAXTPE010000224.1:0-4540 GCA_964245925.1 uncultured Sphingomonadaceae bacterium | reverse complement strand
GCCTGCTCGATCGCGGCTTCGCCTTCGCCATCGCCCATATCCGCGGCGGCGACGAGCTCGGCTATGGCTGGTATCTCGACGGCACCGCCACCCGGCGCTGGAACGCCTTCCATGATTTCGTCGACGCCGCCCACGGCCTGATCGCGGCGGGCCACGCCGCGCCCGGAAAGATCGCCATCAACGGCGGTTCGGCCGGCGGCGAGCTGATGGGCGTCGTCGCCAACACCGATCCGGCGCTGTGGGGCGCGGTGGTGGCGGACGTGCCGTTCGTCGACGTGCTCAACACCATGCTCGACGAGACGCTGCCGCTCACCCCCGGCGAATGGCCCGAATGGGGCAATCCGATCGAGGACGCCGCCGCCTTCGCGCTGATCGCCGGCTATTCGCCCTACGACAACGTCTCCCGCCAGGCCTATCCGCCGATGCTCATCACCGGCGGCCTGCACGATCCCCGCGTCACCTATTGGGAGCCGGCGAAATGGGCGGCGCGGCTCCGCGCCACCGGGACAGGCGCCGCGCCGCTGCTGCTCAAGATCAACATGGGCGCCGGCCATGGCGGCAAGTCCGGCCGCTTCGAGGCGCTGCGTGAACGCGCCGAGGCGTTCGCCTTCGTGATCGGCGAGCTTGGCGGAGCAAGCCGGGCATGAACCCGCCCGCCGATGCCGCCAGCCTGATCCTGTTCGGGGGCCCCGCCCGGCCCGGCGACCCGTCGCCGCTGCTGATGATCGAGCGCGGCGCGGCGCTCGCGTTCGCGGGTGGCGCGCTCGTCTTCCCCGGCGGCCGCGTCGATCCCGGCGACCATGCGCTCGCGCTGGAACGGGGCGATGCCGCGGCGGCGCCGCGCATCGCCGCGATCCGCGAGACGATCGAGGAAACCGGCATCGCCGTCGGTCTCGATCCCGTGCCCGACGAAGCCGTCGTCGCGGCGCTGCGGGCGGGTATCCGCGCCGGGGAGCCGTTCGGGCGGCTGCTCGCGGATGCCGGGCTCGGCGTCGCGCCGGACGTGCTCGCGCCGTTCGCGCGCTGGCTCCCGCCGGCGGGTGGACAGCGACGCTTCGACACGCGCTTCTACATCGCCGAGGCGCCCGGCGGCGGGCCGGCCGCGCCCGATGGCGAGGAGACCGTCGCGGTCTTCTGGATGACCGCCGCCGAGGCGCTGGCGGAGGCCGCCGCCGGCCGACACCGGCTGATGTTCCCGACGCGCCGGCTGCTGGAGCGGCTGGCCGCGCTCGGCGACGCCGGCGCGGCGCGCGCCGACGCGGCGGGACGGCCCGAGATGGTGGTGACGCCGTTCGTCGAGGAGCGCGACGGCGAGCGCTGGCTGTGCCTGCCCGAGGGGATCGGCTATCCGGTCACCGCCGAGCGGCTCGACGGCGCGATCCGGCGCTGATCGCCCGGCGCGGCGCGCGTCACGCCTTTTCCAGCGTGCATTGCAGCGGGTGCTGGTTCGCGCGGGCGAAATCCATCACCTGGGTGACCTTGGTCTCGGCGACCTCGTAGCTGAACACCCCGCACACGCCGACGCCCTTCTGGTGGACGTGCAGCATCACCTGCGTCGCATCCTCGATGTTCATCCGGAAGAAGCGCTGGAGGCAGAGCACGACGAACTCCATCGGCGTGTAATCGTCGTTCAGCATCAGCACCTTGTAAGGCGAGGGCTGCTTGGTGCGGGTGCGGGTGCGCGTCGCCACGCCGAGGCCGCTGCCGCCCTCGCCGTCGCGATCCTTGCGCTGCGCCATCCGGATCTCGCCGGTATTCGCCGTCCGCATCGCACCCGCCCGTATGTTCATCCACGCCATGGTCATCCGCATCGGCACGATATGGCAAGCGCCCCGCCGAGAGCAAGGCCACGCGTGTCCGCAAGCGCTCGAAACGCGAACGGCCGCCGCCCGGGGGGCGACGGCCGCCGCGAACCCGCGCCGGAGCGCGGCGGATCAGAGGGTGGCGACGCCCTTGATCTTCTCGGCGGTGACGGCAAGGCGGCTCGAGATCGGCTGGAACATCTCGCCGGCGAGCTTGACCATCGTCTCGGTCATCTTCGAGGTCTCGGCGACCATCGCGTCGAACGAGGATTTGGCGAGCTCGCCCTGAAGCTGGAACAGTTCGGTCGGCGACTTGACGGCGGCCATGCTCTTCATCGCGCCGGTCGCGGTCTCGAGCGACTTCTTGCTGTAGGCGGCGGCATCCGCGCCCATGGTCTCGGCGCCCTTGGCGGCGATCTTGCCGGAGGCGACGATCGCCTCGACATTGCCCTTGGTAAGCTCGGTGAGCTCCTCCATGAACTTGGCGCTCTTCTCGGCGACGCCCTTGGCGCGCGCGTTGATCTCGCCGAACATGGCCTTGGCCTTCTCGGTGCCGGCGGCCATCGCGTTCGGGCCGAAGCTGCTCGTGTCGGTCATTCCAGACGTTCCTTTCCTGATGAGATTCAATGGCGAGGCGGGCGGGAGAGCGGCGGGCGGCGCGGCGGCGGGCACCACCTGGCTGGCGGCCTTCGCCGTCCTCGCCCGCGATGCGGCTTTTGCCCCCGATGTCGAAGGAATATTGTCCGCCACGTCGCTGCCTCGCTTAACCCTGTTGCAGCGCAATATACCGCACCGCAGCATGATTCAAGCAAATTGTGCGTTGCAGCATAAACATGGCGAGCCTCTCAAGTCCGCGCAGGCCGAGCGAACGGAGCTCGCGGTTCGATCCGATCGCTCAGCGCGTACGGACATAGCTCCCCGGCGCGTCCTCCAGCGCCGGCAGCGCGCCATCGCCGGGAACGCGCGCGCCGGTCGCCGGCACCTCGCCGCCGCCGTGCCCGCCCAGCCAGCGCCGCCAGTCCGGCCACCAGCTCCCCTTCGTCTCGGTCGCGCCGGCGATGAAGGCGTCCAGGCTCGCGGCGGGCCGCTCGTTGGTCCAGTACTGATATTTGTTCCTGGCGGGCGGATTGACGACGCCGGCGATATGACCGGAGCCGGCGAGCACGAAGCGCAGCGGCCCGGTAAAATGCTCGGTGATCCGCCAGACGCTCTCGGGCGGGGCGATATGGTCCTCGCGGCCGGCCTGGACATAGGCGGGCGTGGCCACCCGGCCGAGATCGATCGTCGTGCCGTCGACCATGATCTCGCCGCGTGCGAGCTTGTTGTCGCGGTAGAAGTCGCGGAGATAGGCACGGTGCCATTTCGCCGGCAGGTTGGTGGTATCGCCGTTCCAGTGGAGCAGGTCGAACGGGCTGTGCTCCTGGCCCAGCAGATAATTGTCGACGACATAGTTCCAGATGAGGTCGCGCCCCCGCAGCAGGTTGAAGGTCATCGCCATGTAGCGCCCGTCGAGGAAGCCGCTGTCGCGCGACAGCGTGTCGACCAGCGCGAGCTGGGCGTCGTCGACGAAGTGGAGCAGCTCGCCGGCATCGGCGAAATCCACCTGCGCGGTGAAGAAGGTCGCGCTCGCCACCTTGTCCGCTTCGCCGCGCGCCGCCAGCAGGGCCAGCGTCGCGGCGAGCGTGGTGCCCGCCACGCAATAGCCGATCGCATGCACCGACGGCACGCCGAGCAGCGCGCGCACCGTGTCGATCGCGTCGATCTGGCCGCGCAGCACATAGTCGTCGAACGTCGTGCCCGCGAGGCTCGCGTCCGCCGACTTCCACGAGACGATGAACACCGACAGGCCTTGGCTTACCGCCCAGCGCACGAAGCTCTTCTCGGCGCCGAGATCGAGGATGTAGAAGCGGTTGATCCAGGGCGGGAAGATCAGCAGCGGCGTCGCCAGCACGTTCCGCGTGGTCGGCGCATAATGGATGAGCTGGTAGAGCGGCGTTTCCCTGATGACCTTGCCGGGCGTGGCGGCGATGTCGCGGCCGAGCTCGAAGGCGCCGCCGGGGCTGTGGGTGAGCTGCCCCCGGTCGAGATCGCCGAGCAGGTTCTCGAGCCCCCGCAGCAGGCTCTGGCCCCTGGTCGCGATCATCTTCTCGATCACCAGCGGGTTGGTGAGCGCGAAGTTGGAGGGCGAGGCGGCGTCGAGCATCGCCCGAGCGGCGAAGCGGAGTTGCGCATGCTGGCGCGGCTCGACGCCGGGGATCGCATCCACGCCCTTGATGACATGATCGGCGACCAGCAGGTAGGATTGCCGCAGCATGTCGAACAGCGGCTGCTCGCGCCATTGCGGGGCGTCGAAGCGGCGGTCCCGGTCGGGCTCGGTGCCTGCCCCCGCCGCGGACGACGGCGCGGAGGGATCGAGGAAGTGCCGCCAGAGCGCGAGCGAGTCCGCGAACAGCTCGGTCTGCGCCCTGGCGATCGCCGCCACGTCCGGCATGGGCAAGGCGGGCAGCGCCGGCAGCGCGTCGAGCGCCGGCACCGGCGGCGGCGCCGCGCCAGCCTTCGCCGCCATGCCGACGGCATGCTCCAGCATCATCTGCCGCGCGCGGCCGAACACCCAGCCCCAGTGCTGGAGCTCCGCGAGCGTCGGCTGGCCCCAATTCCCGCCGATGGCGCTGGCGGGCTGCTGATCCTCGGCCATGTGCCTCTCCTTTGCGCCTGTCGCGCGGCGCCGTTCGGGGGTA
>CAXTPE010000223.1:0-4549 GCA_964245925.1 uncultured Sphingomonadaceae bacterium | reverse complement strand
GTGCCGCCGCGCAGCGACTTGGCCTTGCCGAGCGCCGAGACGGTGATGTCGAGGCGCTGGCCGGGCTTGGCGAAGGCGGGCAGCTCGGCGGTGAGCATCACCGCGGCGGAGTTCTTGGTCTCCGGCTGGACGCCGGCGGGGAGCTGCAGGCCGAAGCGCGAGGCGGCGCCCTTCATCGCCTGGGTGGCATATTCGAGGCTGTCGTCGCCCGTCCCGGCGAGACCGACGACGATGCCGTAGCCGGTGAGCTGGTTGGGGCGGACGCCCTGGAAGGTGCCGAGATCCTTGATGCGCTCGGCGTGCGCGGGGACGGCGAGCGCGGTGAAGATCACCATGACCACGCCCGTTCGCTTCGAGCGAAGCGTCGAGCGCAGCCGGGACGCGCGGTCGAGCAGCCGCCACGCGCGGCCGGTTCTCGACTTCGCTCGAACCGAACGGAAGAAGGTCATGGAAGCGTTCATCCTCTAGAACGGGCTGACGCGGGAGAAGAAGCGGCCGAGCCAGCCCTGCTGGCTGGCGCGCGCGATCTCGCCCTTGCCGGTGTAGGTGATCCTCGCGTCCGCGACGCGGGTGGAGGGGACGCTGTTGTCCGGGCCGATGTCGACCGAGCGGACGAGGCCGGCGATCTGGATGGTCTCGTCGCCGCGGTTGAGAGTCAGGTGCTTCTCGCCGCGCACCAGCATGGTGCCGTTGGGATAGACCGCCGCGACCGTGACGCTGATCGCGCCCGAGAGTTCATTGGCCTGGGTGGCGGCGCCCTTGCCGTCGAAGCTGCCGTTCGCGCCGACGCTGACGTCGCTCGACTTGAAGAAACTGAGCGGCCCGGTCGGCGGCGGCGTGATGCCGATGCCGCCGGTGCGATTCGTCGAGGCCGTCGTGGTCTTGGAGGACTGGGTGCGCTCGACGAGGTTGATGGTGAGCAGGTCGCCCACCATCGCGGCGCGCGCGCCGGAAGTGAGCGGCGCATAGCCGTAGCTCGCCCGGAAGATCGCGCCGTCGGCCGGCGGCGGCGCGGGCGGCGGCGGCGGCGCGAAGGTCGGCGCATAGTCGTTAACCTGCGGCTGGCGGTGCGCGCAGACCGGGCCGGCGAGCAGCGCGAGCAGGAGGACGAAACGTCGCATCAGACGTTCTGGTTGAGATATTGCAGCATCTGATCGGTCGCGGAGATCATCTTGGAATTGACCTCATAGGCGCGCTGGGTCTCGATCATGTCGACCAGCTCCTCGACCACCGAGACGTTGGATGCCTCGAGCGCGCCCTGCTTGACGGTGCCGCGCCCCTCGGTGCCGGGGGTGCCGGTCTGCGGCTCGCCGGACGCCTCGGTCTGCGCGAGCAGATTGCCGCCGACCGACGACAGGCCCGCCGGGTTGACGAAGCGGGCGGTCTCGATCTTGCCGAGCTCGCTCGCCTTGGCGTCGCCCGAGAGTGTCGCGGTCACCGTGCCGTCGCTGCCGATCGTGACCGAGGTGGCGCCATCGGGGATCTGGATGTTCGGGATGATCGGCATGCCGTCGGACGTGACGACCTGGCCGGTCGCGGACACGCTGAAGCTGCCGTCGCGGGTATAGGCGGTGGTGCCGTCGGGCTGCTGGACCTGGAAGAAGCCGCCGCCCTGGATCGCCACGTCGAGCGAGTTGCCGGTCGTCTCCAGCGAGCCCTGGGTGTCGCTGCGGGACGTGCCGGCGAGCGCGACGCCCGAGCCGAGCGTGGTGCCGGTGGCATATCTGTCGTCGCCGGCGGACGTGGCGCCGGGCGCGGTGATGGTCTCGTAGGCGAGCGTCTGGAAATTGGCGCGATCGCTCTTGAAGCCGGTCGTGTTCACGTTCGCGATGTTGTTCGCGATCACGCGCATGCGCTCCTGCTGGGCATCGAGCCCGGTGCGGGCGACGTGAAGGGCGGCGTTGGTCATGATCTAGCTCCTCAATCCGGCAGCCGCATGAGTTCGGCGGCGGACGTGTCGATGTCCTTGGCGGTGTTTATCATCTTCACCTGGGTGTCCCAGGCGCGGCTGGCCTCGATCATGTCGGTCAGCGTCTTGGTGGTGGAGACGTTCGATCCCTCGAGGCTGCCCGAGGTGACGCGCGCGTCCGGATCGGTGGCGAGCGTGCCGCCATTGGCCTCGCGGAACAGCCCGTCGAGCGCCTTGCGGATCGTCGAGCCCCTCGGGCTGACGAGCTTGAGCTGATCGACCTTCTGATAGGCGGCGCCCGGCGCCGAGCCCTGCGGCAGGATCGAGATGCCGCCCGTGCCGTCGATCTTGATCGCGTCGGCCGGCGGCAGCGTGATCGGCCCCTGGTCGCCGATGACGGGGGTGCCGTCGCCGGTGGTGAGCAGGCCGGAATTCGAGACCTGGAGGTCGCCGCGGCGGGTATAGGCCTCGTCGCCGTCGGCGGACTGGACGGCGAGCATGGCATCGCCGTCCAGCGCGACGTCGAGCGAGCGGCCGGTCGTGGCGACGGCGCCGGGCGTCATGTCGGCGCCGAGCACCTGCTCCGACTGCGGCGCGCGCGAGTTGAGGTCGTCGCCCTTGACGTACATGGCCTGGCTGTCCGCCATCTCGGCGCGGAAGCCGGCGGTGGACGCGTTGGCGAGATTGTTCGCCGTCGCCGCCTGGCGCGCCATGGCGCCGCGCAGCGCCGTCAGCGAGGTATAGATCAGCCGGTCCATGGCTCAGGGCTCCCCACGCTCGTCCGCGTCAGCTCTGCATGTTGACGATGACCGAGGTCATCTGGTTGGCGGTGTCGATCGCCTTGGCATTGGCCTGGAAGTTGCGCTGCGCGGCGATGAGCGCGACCAGCTCGTCGGTGAGATCGACGTTCGACTGCTCGAGCGCGCCCGACCGGATCTTGCCGAGCCCGTCGGTGCCGGCGACGGCGATCGTCGCCTCGCCCGAGCTGCCGCTGACCTGCCAGGTCGCGTCGCCGACCTGGGCGAGGCCGGAAGGGTTGGCGAAGCTCGCGAGCGCAAGCTTGCCGAGCGCCTTGGTGGTGCCGTCCGAATAGCTGGCGGTGACGAGCCCGTCGGTGCCGACCGTGACGTTGCTGAGCTTGCCGACGGTGTTGCCGTCCTGGGTCTGCGCGGCGACGGTAAAGCCCGCGTCGGCCTGCTTCGTCGCGGTGCCGAAATCGACGGTGAGGGTGAGCGCGGATGCCGCCCCGGTCGGCGTGACCGGCGCATAGGTGGTCGCCGCCGATGGCGTGGTGAGCGCGCCGGCCGCGTCGAAGCCAAGCGTCAGCGGCGCGGGCTGGGTCGCGGCCGCCGGGTCCGAGCTGACCTCGGCGTCGCCGACGACGAGGTGCGCCGCCCATGTGCTGTTGCCGTTCGCATCCGGGGTGGTGGCGCGGGCATAATAGATGCTCGCGGGGATGGCATTGCCCGCGCTGTCGTAGACCGTCGTCGAGCTGACCTGGTTGTAGCTGTTGGCGTCGCTCGGGCTGAAGGTGGCGCTCGACGGGATGGCGGCCGCCGACGGCAGCGTGATCGACAGCGCGAGGTTGCTGGTCGCCTTGGCGGTGCCGTTGGCGGGCGGGAGCTGGAGGTTGCCCATCGCCGCCGGCCCGGTGGCGGTGACGTTGCCGCGCGTGTCGACCGGCAGCGTCTGCAGATAGGCGCCGCTCGAATCCGTCACATAGTTGTCGGGATCGACCGTGAAGGCGCCGTTGCGGGTATAGGCCACGTCGGCGCCGGCGAGCGCGCCGCGCGTCACGAAGAAGCCCGAGCCCGAGACCGCGAGATCGAGCGCGCGATCGGTCGTCTCGAACGAGCCCTGGGTGAAATTCTGGGTGATGCTCTTGAGCTCGGTGCCCTGGCCAACGACGGAATTCTGCGCCTGGAAGGCCGAGGAGGCGATGAGATCGCCGAAATCCGCGCGGCTCTGCTTGAAGCCGGTGGTGCCGACATTGGCGACGTTGTTCGAGATCGTCGAGAGTTCGGTCTGGGCGGCCTTCAGGCCGGAGAGCGAGGTGTAGTAGGACATGGGCGGGCCTTCCGGGGCTGGGTGCGGGATGTGGGGGTTAGCTGAGCGCGAGCGCGTCGGCCGGCGCGATCACCCCCAGCGAGGTGACGAGTTCGGCGTCCGCGCCGCCGGCGGGCGACTGCACGCCGGTGACGCTCGCCCAGGTGGCGATCGTCGGCGTGATCGCGCCGGATGCGCCGGTGGCGCTGGCCTTGACGGTGACCGGGCCGGCGACCGCCTTGCCGTCGGTGTCCTTGCCGTCCCACGCCCAGTCGAGCGAGCCGGTCTTTTGCGCGCCGAGGCTCGCCGCGTGGACCGTCTTGCCGGTGGCGTCGACGAAGCTCAGGTTCACGCCGGTGGCGTCGGACGGCAGCGCGAGCTGGCCGGCATAGCCGCCGTTCGGGAGCGCCGCCGCCGTGTTCGAGCGCACCAGCACCGACTTGCCGATCCAGCTCGCGGCATCGCCGATGCGGTTGCCTTGGAGGCTGGCGGCGATGCCCGAGAGCGTGCCGTTCATGCTCGAGATGCCGGCGACGCTGGAGAACTGCGCCATCTGGGCGACCATCTGGGTGTTGTCGACCGGGTTGAACGGAT
>CAXTPE010000222.1:0-4555 GCA_964245925.1 uncultured Sphingomonadaceae bacterium | reverse complement strand
GCCGAACGCCGCCTTCGCCTCGCCGCCGGCCTGCGCCATCAGGCTCTCGAGCTGCTCCTCGCGCTCCACCACCTTCATGCCGCGCCCGCCGCCGCCCGACGCCGCCTTGATGATGACCGGATAGCCGATCTCGCGAGCCACCGCGCGCGCCTCGGCGATGTCGGTGAGCGGGCCGTCCGAGCCGGGGACGAGCGGCAGCCCGAGCCGCGCGGCGGTGCGCTTGGCCTCGACCTTGTCGCCCATCGTGCGGATATGCTCGGGCTTGGGGCCGATCCAGACGATGCCGTGGCTCTCGACGATCTCGGCGAACAGCGCGTTCTCGGAGAGGAAGCCATAGCCGGGATGGATCGCGTCGGCGCCGCTGATCTCGGCCGCGGCGATGATGTTGGGGATGTTGAGATAGCTGTCGGCGGCCGGCGGCGGGCCGATGCAGACCGCCTGGTCTGCCAGGCGGACGTGCATCGCGTCGATGTCGGCGGTGGAATGGACCGCGACCGTCTCGATGCCGAGTTCGTGGCAGGCGCGATGGATGCGCAGCGCGATCTCGCCGCGGTTGGCGATCAGGACGCGGCGGATCGGGTGCGGCGGATCGGCCACGCGGGCGGCGTTCACTCGATGACGGCGAGCGGCTGGTCGAACTCGACGGGCTGGCCGCTCGCGACCAGCAGCGCGGTGACGGTGCCGGCGCGGGGTGCCACGATCGGGTTCATCACCTTCATCGCCTCGACGATCAGCAGCGTGTCGCCGGCCGCGACCCTGGCGCCGACACTCACGAACGGCGGCGAGGCGGGATCGGGCCCGACATAGGCGGTGCCGACCATCGGCGAGCGGACCGTGCCGGGATGATCGGCGGGCGATGGCGCGGCGGGGGGCGGCGCGGCGGCGGGTGCCGCCGGCGCGGCGACGGCGGCGGGCGGGGCGGGCGCCGGCATCGCGACGTTGCGCACGACGCGGATGCGCCGATCGCCGTCCTGCACCTCGATCTCGGTGAGCCTCGTGTCGTCGAGCAGATCGGCGAGCTGGCGGACGAGCGCCGCATCGATCTGCATGGAAGCGCCGCCCCCTGGCGTGTCGGTCATCGAGCGGTCCCCAGTGCCGTGAAGTGCGCGGCCATTGTCAGAGCTTCGCGGCGGCGTCCAGCGCCAGCAGATAGGAGCCGGCGCCGAACCCCGTGATGCTGCCCTTCGCGGCGCGGCCGACGAAGCTCGCATGGCGGAAGGGCTCGCGCGCGTGCGGGTTGGAGAGGTGGACCTCGATCACCGGCGTCTCGATCGACCGGATCGCGTCGTGGAGCGCGATCGACGTGTGGGTATAGGCGCCGGCGTTGAGGATAACCGCCCTGGCGCCGCGCGACGCCGCCTCGTGCAGCCAGTCGACGAGATGGCCCTCGTGGTTCGACTGGCGGATGTCGGTCTCCAGCCCGAGCGCGCGGGCGCGATCCTCGATCATGCCGGCGATGTCGTCGAGCGTCTCGCGGCCATAGACCTCCGGCTCGCGGGTGCCGAGCAGGTTGAGGTTGGGGCCGTTGAGGACGTAGACGAGGGGTGCGGGGACGAGGGGTGCGGGGACGAGGGGTGCGGACACAAGCTGTCTTTCGGTTGCGGCGCCGGACCGGCGGCTCCTATATGCGCGGCCATGCGCGTTCAGCGGCTTCTAGCCGTTCGTGTCGAGCGAAGTCGAGACGCGGCGCCTTGTCGCCGTCCCTCGACCGCGCTCGGGACGAACGGAGCACCAGACGAAAGCGTGAGAGACCGGACATGACCAGCGACGGCACGATCAGCATCCGCGTCAACGGCGAGCACCGCCGCGTGCGCGACGGCATGACGATCGCCGAGCTGGCGCGCGAGCTCGCCCTCGCGCCGGAAAAGGTGGCGGTGGAGCGCAATCTGGAGGTGGTGCCGCGCTCGACGCTGGCGAACGCGCGGATCGAGGACGGCGACGAGCTGGAGATCGTCCACTTCGTCGGCGGCGGCGATCATCCGATCGCGGGGGGCGGCGGCGATCATCCGATCGCGGGGGGCGGCGGCGACCATCCGATCGCGGAGGGCGGCGGCGACCATCCGGCGCCGGGAGATCAGGCGGCGGACGAGGATCGCTGGACGGTCGCGGGGCGCTCGTTCCGCTCGCGGCTGATCGTCGGCACCGGCAAGTACAAGGATTTCGCGCAGAACGCCGCCGCGGTCGAGGCGTCGGGCGCCGAGATCGTCACGGTCGCGGTGCGGCGGGTCAACATCGCCGATCGCAACGCGCCGATGCTCACCGACTTCATCGATCCCAAGCGCATCACCTATCTGCCCAACACCGCCGGCTGCTTCACCGCCGAGGACGCGATCCGCACGCTCCGGCTGGCGCGCGAGGCCGGCGGCTGGACGCTGGTGAAGCTCGAGGTGCTGGGCGAGGCGCGCACGCTCTATCCCGATGTCGTCGAGACATTGCGCGCGACGGAAATCCTCGCCGGCGAGGGCTTCGAGCCGATGGTCTATTGCGCCGACGATCCGATCGCGGCCAGGCGCCTGGAGGATGCCGGCGCGGTGGCGATCATGCCGCTGGGCGCGCCGATCGGATCGGGGCTGGGCATCCAGAACCGGGTGATGATCCGGCTGGTCGTCGAGGGCGCGAAGGTGCCGGTGCTGGTCGATGCCGGCGTCGGCACCGCCTCGGACGCGGCGGCGGCGATGGAGCTCGGCTGCGACGGCGTGCTGATGAACACCGCCATCGCCGAGGCGAAAGACCCGATCCTGATGGCGGCGGCGATGCGCGCGGGCGTCGCGGCGGGGCGGATGGCCTATCGCGCCGGGCGGATGGCGAAGCGGCGCTACGCCGATCCGTCGAGCCCGCTCGCCGGGCTGATCTGATCGGGGAACCGGACCGGGTACGCATCGGTTTCACCACGCGAACGCAGGCACACCCCGGCGCCCGCGAGCGAGGAGACAGGCGATGAGCGAGCTCACCAACAAGATCAAGGGCGCCCTGGACGAGACCGTCGGCAAGGCCAAGCGCGCGATCGGCGATGCGCTCGACCGCCCCGACATCCACGCCGAGGGCGATGCACAGGAAGCCAAGGGCGATCTCGAGAGCGCCGCCGGCAAGGCGCAGGGCGCGGTGAAGAGCACGATCGACCGCGCCTGACGCTTTTACCACCACCGATCCTCGAGCGCCGTCCGGGAAGCCGGGCGGCGCTTCGCGTTGGCGTTGACCCCGCGCGCGTCGTTCGCCTAAGCGCCGGCCGGAGGAGACGGCATGAAGAAGATGTTCGCGGACGCGGCGGCGGCGCTGGAGGGCGTGCTCGCCGACGGCATGACGATCGTCTCCGGCGGGTTCGGGCTGTGCGGCATCCCCGAGCGGCTGATCGCGGCGATCCAGGCCTCCGGCGTCACCGGGCTCACCTGCGTCTCGAACAATGCCGGGATCGACAACGAGGGGCTCGGCAAGCTGCTGCGCACCCGCCAGGTCGCCAGGATGATCGCGAGCTACGTCGGCGAGAACAAGGAGTTCGAGCGGCAATATCTCGCCGGCGAGCTGGCGGTGGAGTTCTGCCCGCAGGGCACGCTCGCCGAGCGGATGCGCGCCGGCGGCGCCGGCATCCCGGGCTTCTACACCAGGACCGGCGTCGGCACGCTCGTCGCCGAGGGCAAGGAGCACAAGGAGTTCGACGGCGAGACCCATATCCTCGAGCGCGGCATCGTCGGCGATCTCGCGATCGTGAAGGCGTGGCGCGCCGACGAGAGCGGCAACCTCGTCTTCCGCAAGACCGCGCGCAACTTCAACGCGCCCGCCGCCACCGCCGGCCGGGTGACGATCGCGGAGGTCGAGGAGATCGTGCCGGTCGGCGGCCTCGATCCGGACGGCATCCATGTGCCGGGCGTCTACGTCCAGCGGCTGATCTGCGGCGCGCCCTATGACAAGAAGATCGAGTTCCGCACCGTCCGCCCGAAGGAGGATCGCTGATGCCCTGGACCCGCGACGAGATGGCGGCGCGCGCGGCGCGCGAACTGGAGGACGGCTTCACCGTCAACCTCGGCATCGGCATCCCGACGCTGGTGGCCAACAACATCCCCGACGGCGTGACCGTGACGCTGCAATCCGAGAACGGGATGCTGGGCATCGGACCCTTCCCCTATGAAGGCGAGGAGGACGCCGACCTCATCAACGCCGGCAAGCAGACCATCAGCGAGCTGCCCTCCTCCAGCTATTTCTCCTCCTCCGACAGCTTCGCGATGATCCGCGGCGGGCATATCGACCTGACCGTGCTCGGCGCGATGGAGGTGAGCGAGGGTGGCGACATCGCCAACTGGATGATCCCGGGCAAGATGGTGAAGGGCATGGGGGGCGCGATGGACCTGGTCGCCGGCGTGAAGAAGATCATCGTCGTGATGGAGCATAATTCCAAGGGCGGCGATCCGAAGTTCATCCCCGCCTGCACGCTGCCGCTCACCGGCCGGAACGTGGTCGACATGGTCATCACCGAGCTGGCGGTGTTCGCGCGGCCGGATCACGCCACCCCGTTCCGCCTGGTCGAGCTGGCGCCGGGGGTGAGCGCGGACGAGGTGCGGGC
>CAXTPE010000221.1:0-4588 GCA_964245925.1 uncultured Sphingomonadaceae bacterium | reverse complement strand
CGACATCGGCCTGGGTGAAGAAGCGGAAGATCTGGGTGAGCAGGTTGCGCTCGTGCTCGGTGAGCTTCTGCGCCCAGTCGCGGCAATCCTCGCCGAGCGGCACCTCCTCGGGCATCCAGTGGATCTGCTGCTGGCGCTTCCAATAGTCGAACGCCCATGGGTATTCGAACGGCTTGTAGGTCTTGGAAGCCTGGAGGAGGGACATGACGCTGGTCCTTACGAAGCGTTGAAATGGAAGGTGGTGGCGAAGAGGAAGCCGGCAAGCCCGAGCGCCGCGATCATGGTGCCGGCGATGCGTGCCGCCTGCAATGCCGGCGCGGCGACCGGTTGGCCGAGGAGTCGCGCCGGGCGGAACGCGAGGCCGCCGCCGAACGCCGCGATCCCGGCAGCAGCGGCATCGAAGGTGGCGAGCGTCATGCCGCCCGCCGGAGCGCGGGCTCGTGCCGGCGCGATGCGGATCGCACGGAAACTCGCGATGCGTCCGATAGGCGCTTCGTGCGTTCCGCCCCTCGCAACCACCGCACAGGAGACCTACGATGTTCGAGAAGCTGCGCATCAAGGAGCATATGGAGATCACGGGTTCGGACGGCGAGCATGTCGGCACGATCGACCATGTCGACGGCGACCAGATCAAGCTCACCAAGACCGACGCCACCGATCACCAGCATCATTATCTGTCGTTCGATCTCGTCGAGAAGGTCGAGGACAACCGGGTCTATCTCAAGGTGCCCAAGGCGCAGGCGCTGGCGCTCAAGGCCTGAGCTTCCCTTTCCGGCACTAGGAGACGCATCATGGTCGATGTCAGCCAGATCAAGGAACACGCCGAGGTGATCGGCGCGGACGGCGTTCACGTCGGCACGGTCGATCACGTCAAGGGCGATCGCATCAAGCTCACCAAGGCGGACAGCGGCGAAGGGAGCCATCGGGGCCACCATCATTATGTCTCGCTTGGCCTCGTCGCCGACATCGAGGACGGCAAGGTGCGCCTCTCCGCCACCGGCGCGAATGCCATGCTGCTGGAAGAGGAAGCATAGGCCGGCCTCCACCCATATCCGTCATGCCGGCGCGGGCCGGCATCTCGCGCGGCGGGCGAACCGGCTCCGCCGCACGGGGCCCCAGCCTTCGCCGGGGCGACGGCGGGGGCTGCGCTGGCGCGGCTTACTACTGGCACGCCAGGCATTCGTCATAATCCGTCGTCGCGGCGAGTTCGAGCTTGCGAAGCTCGGGCGTGTTGTCCGCCTCCACGCCGCCGGCGAACCCGGCGCGCTGGATCGATTTCGAACGGAGGTAGTAGAGCGACTTGATGCCGAGCTCCCAGGCGCGGAAGTGGAGCATCAGCAGATCCCATTTCTCGACGTCGGCCGGGATGAACAGGTTCAGCGAGGCGGACTGGTCGATATAGGGCGTGCGATCGGCGGCGAGCTCGATCAGCCAGCGCTGGTCGATCTCGAAGCTCGTCTTGTAACAGTCCTTCTCGTCGACGCTCAGGAAATCGAGATGCTGGACGGAGCCGCCCTTTTCCAGGATCGAATGCCACACCGCGTCCGAGTTCTTGGATTTGGCCGAGAGCAGCTTCTCCAGATAGGGATTGCGGATCGAGAAGCTGCCGGACAGCGTCTTGTGGGTATAGACGTTGGCCGGGATCGGCTCGATGCAGGCCGAGGTGCCGCCGCAGATGATGCTGATCGATGCGGTCGGCGCGATCGCCATCTTGCAGGAGAATCGCTCCATCACGCCCTGATCGAGCGCATCGTGGCAGGCGCCGCGTTCGTGCGCGAGCATCATCGAGGCCTCGTCGACCTGCTGGCGGATGTGGCGGAAGATGCGCAGATTCCAACTCTTGGCCATCGCGCCCTCGAAGGGCAGCCCGCGCGCCTGGAGGAAGCTGTGATAGCCCATGACGCCCAGGCCCACCGATCGCTCGCGCATCGCCGCATAGCTGGCGCGGCTCATCTCGGGGGCGGCGCGATCGATATAGTCCTGCAGCACATTGTCGAGGAAGCGCATCACGTCCTCGATGAATCGCCGGTCGCCGTGCCACTCGTCCCAGGTCTCGAGGTTGAGCGACGAGAGGCAGCAGACCGCGGTGCGGTCCTTGCCGTACTGGTCGCGCCCGGTCGGCAGCGTGATCTCCGAGCAGAGGTTCGACGTCGAGACCTTGAGACCCACCTCGCGCTGGAAGGCGGGCATCCTGTCGTTCACATGATCGATGAAGACGATATAGGGCTCGCCGGTCGCCAGCCGCGTCTCGACGAGCTTCTGGAACAGCGAGCGGGCATCGACCTCGCCGCGCTTCGAGCCGTCCTTGGGGCTGACCAGATCGAACGGCCGCCCGTCGCGCACCGCTTCCATGAAGGCGTTGGTGACGAGCACGCCGTGGTGGAGGTTGAGCGCCTTGCGGTTGAAATCGCCCGAGGGCTTGCGGATTTCCAGGAATTCCTCGATCTCGGGATGGTTGACGTCGAGATAGACCGCCGCCGAGCCGCGCCGCAGCGAGCCCTGGCTGATCGCGAGCGTGAGGCTGTCCATCACGCGGACGAACGGGATGATGCCGCTGGTCTTGCCGTTGAGGCCGACCGGCTCGCCGATGCCGCGGACATTGCCCCAATAGGTGCCGATGCCGCCGCCGCGCGATGCCAGCCAGACATTCTCGTTCCAGGTGCCGACGATGTCCTCAAGGCTGTCGCCGACCGAGTTCAGATAGCAGGAGATCGGCAGGCCGCGCCCGGTGCCGCCGTTGGAGAGCACCGGGGTCGCCGGCATGAACCAGAGCTTCGAGATATAGTCGTAGAGCCGCTGGGCGTGCCCGGCATCGTCGGCATAGGCCGACGCGACGCGCACGAACAGATCCTGATAGCTCTCGTCGGGCAGCAGATAGCGGTCCTTCAGCGTCTCCTTGCCGAAATCGGTCAGCAAGCTGTCGCGCGAATGATCGACCTCGACCGGCCAGAGCCGCGGCTTGATGCTGCGGCTGCCGGTCGCGGGCTCCGACGCCGGCGCATCAAGGGTGCTGGTGTCGGTCATGCTCGTCTCGCCGCCTGAAAGGTCCATCGCCGCCATCCCGTTCCTGTTACGTTCGACCCGGGAGAGCCTCCGCGAGCCTGGTCTTTTCTTTGCCGGGGAGGAGCATAATCGCGGCGGACGCCTATCCCGCGCCGGGCGCCGTCGCCAGGCACGAGATGGTGATCCACAGCCTTATCCACAATCTCTTGGCATGGCCCCCCGGCGCGGCCACCAGTGATTGTGCCTTAACCATGATTCGGCACAAGCGGCAATCGCCCGGCGCGGGCTCGGTTCGTCGCATCCGGGCTTTGCGCCCAGCCGAACCGATGCGGGCTTGCGCCGGCCGCAAAGCCAGCTTCGAGCACGCGTCGCGCCGATGCCGGCCGATTTAGATGGTGACGAGCCGCGCCAGCAGGCCGGCGAGCCCGGCGACCGCGATCAGCGCCTGGAGCGGGCGCAGCCGCGCGAAATGGCGCGGCGCCCGTCGCGCCTTCGCCGCGCGGCGATCGAGCACGCCGACCAGCGCATAGCCGATCATCAGGATCAGCAGCGCGAACTGGACGCGGACCAGGATCGTGCCGAAGCCGATCGCGAAATAGCCGAGCGCCGCCGCGATCTCGCCGGTCAGCGGGCCGGCGGCGCCCTTCGCCTCGTCGGCGAAGCTCAGGCCACGCCGCACGCCGGCGATGAAGATCAGCAGCGCCGCGGCCCAGACGTGCCCCGCGAGGATGATGTTGTACGCCCAGAGCGGCGGCACCGCCGTGCTCGCCACCGCCAGGATCGGCAGCAGCGCCATCGGCGCATAGCCCAGCACGAGGCTGGGCAGCGGGGTGGATGCGGCGCGCACCGCGAGCGGGCGGCGGGGGAAGGATGGATCCATCATCATCCGAACGTGAATAGCGCAGGCGGGTTGCGCAATCCTTGCTCCCCCCAACGCTATTGTCCGCCGGCCCCGCGCTCTCCTAAGAGGCTCGAACACATAGGGCGACGGACATGACGACGACGATCATCAAGGAAGCCGATCTGATCGAGAGCGTCGCCGACGCGCTCCAGTTCATCAGCTACTATCATCCGATGGACTATATCCGTGCGCTGGGTGCCGCCTATGAAGCGGAGCAGGGCCCGGCCGCCAGGGACGCGATCGCGCAGATCCTCACCAACTCGCGGATGTGCGCCGAGGGGCATCGGCCGATCTGCCAGGATACGGGCATCGTCACCATGTTCGTGAAATGGGGCCAGCAGTGCCTGCTGGAGAGCGCTCGCTCGCTTCAGGAGGTCGTCGACGAAGGCGTGCGGCGGGCTTATCTCCACCCCGACAACCGGCTGCGCGCCTCGATCCTGCGTGATCCCGCCTTCTCCCGCGTCAACACCAAGGACAATACTCCCTGCGTGCTGAACGTCGAGATGGTGCCGGGCCATCATGTCGACGTGGCAGTAGCCGCCAAGGGCGGCGGCTCGGAGAACAAGAGCAAGTTCAAGATGCTCAACCCGTCCGACAGCATCGTCGGCTGGGTGCTGGAGATGATCCCCCAGATGGGCGCCGGCTGGTGCCCGCCCGGCATGCTCGGCATCGGCATCGGCGGCA
>CAXTPE010000220.1:0-4592 GCA_964245925.1 uncultured Sphingomonadaceae bacterium | reverse complement strand
ATGGTCCTTGCGGATCAGCATGCCCATGCGCCGCGTGAAATCGGCCGAGCCGTCGGGGAGCAGCTTGACCTTGTTGACGCCGAGCTTCTGGCCCCATTGATACATCACGAAGGCATCGTTGACCGAGATGCAGTAGACGTCGTCGACGCCCGATGCGGCGAACTCGTCGTACATCCGCTCATAGGCGGGGCATTGCTCGTTCGAGCAGGTCGGCGTGAAGGCGCCGGGCAGCGAGAAGACGGCGATGCGCTTGCCCCCGAAGATGTCGGTGGTGGGCGCGTCCTGCCAGCGGAACGGATTGTCGCCGCCGATGCTGTCGTCGCGCACGCGGGTCTTGAGGGTCACCTCGGGAACATGGCGTCCAAGCATGGTTCACACTCCTCGCGATACCGACCGACGCTACTGGATCGGACCGTCGGCCCGGCCCTGAACGAACTGGTCCACATAGGGGTTGCCGCTGTCGTAGAGCCGGTCGCGCGGGCCGTGCCAGATAATCCGGCCCTGATGGAGCATCGCCACGCGGTTGGCGATCTTGCGCGCGGACGCCATGTCGTGGGTGATGGTGAGCGCGGTGACGCCGAGATCCTCGACCAGGCTGACGATGAGATCGTTGATGACGTCGGCGCGGATCGGATCGAGCCCGGTGGTCGGCTCGTCGAAGAAGATGATCTCGGGTTGCGGCGCGATCGCGCGGGCGAGCGCGACCCGCTTCTGCATGCCGCCCGACAGCTCGTTCGGATGGAGGTTGAGGACGTCGCGTCCGAGGCCGACCCGCTCCAGATTCTCCTCGGCGACCGCGCGCATCCTCGCGGTATCCCTCTGGCGGCCCTGGGTGAGCCCGAAGGTGACGTTGCGCCAGATCGGCAGCGAATCGAACAGCGCGCCGCCCTGGAAGAGCATGCCGAACTTGGCGAGCACGCGATCGCGCTCCGCCTTGCCCAGGCGCACCACGTCGACGCCGTCGACCTCGATCGCGCCGCGCTCGGGGGTCAGCAGCCCGAGGATGCACTTCAGCGTCACCGACTTGCCGGTGCCCGAGCCGCCGATGATCGCGACCGATTCGCCGGGCTCGATCGCGAGGTTGACGCCATCCAGCACCACCTTGCCGCCGAACCGCTTGGCGACATCGGCCAGCCTGATCTTGGCCATCAGCCGGACGCCAGCACAGTGATGAGCAGGTCCGAAAGCAGGATCAGGATGAACGTCGAGACGACCGCGTCGCGGGTGGCGCGGCCGACGCCGGCGGCACCGCCATCGGTGTGGAAGCCGTTGTAGCAGCCCATCAGCGCGATGAAGAAACCGAACGCCGCCGCCTTCACCTCGGACATGGCGAGATCGTCGGCGGTGAGATAGCGCCGGGTCGTGGCGAGATAGCTCACCGGATTGAAGCCGAGCTTCTGGGTGGCGAGCAGGAAGCCGCCGAGGATGCCGATCGCGTTGGCGGCGAGCAGCATCAGCGGCAGCGCGATCACGGCGGCGAACAGCCGCGGCGCGATCAGGTAGCGGAACGGATCGGTGCGCAGCGTCGCCATCGCGTCGAGCTGCTCGGTGACGCGCATCGTGCCGAGCTCGGCCGCCATCGCCGAGGACACCCGCCCCGCCACCATCAGCCCGACCAGCACCGGCCCAAGCTCGCGCACGATCCCGAAGACCACGACCGCCGGCACCGTCGACTGGGCGTTGAAGCGCGATCCGCCGGTGTAGATCTGCTGCGCGAGCGCGGCGCCGGTGAACACCGCGGTCAGCCCGACCACCGGCAGCGAATACCAGCCGAGCTGCATGAGCTGCGCCATCAGCCGGGCGGGATAATAGGGCGGCGTGAACCCGCGCGCGACGGCGGTGGCGGCGAAGCGCGTCACCCGGCCGATCGTGGTGAGCATCGCGACCACGACCCGGCCGATGTCCGCGAAGGGCTTGGTAACGCGGAGGCCGATCGCGGAGCTGGTCATGTCCAGCACCGCTGATAGCGGCGGCCGAGCCCGGTCAGCAACTCATATTGCGAGAGCCCGGTGGCGGCGGCGGCATCGCGCAGGTCATAGTCGATCGTCAGCCAGTCGCCCTCGCCGGCGGGCGCGTCGCCGAGCGCGACCGCGGCCAGATCCATCGAGACGCGCCCCACCAGCCTGCACGCCCTGTCGCCGGCAAAGGCGCGGCCGTTGCCCGCGAAGGCGCGCAAATAGCCGTCGGCATAGCCGATGTTGAGGATGCCGACCCGCATGTCGACAGGCGCGGCATAGGTTCCGCCATAGCCGATCGTGGCGCCGGCGGGCACGTCGCGCACCTGGAGGAGCTGGGCGGCGGGGCGCGCGACGGCACGGATGCGCCCCTCGGCGGCGGCCCCCGGCACGCCGCCGTAGAGCGCGATGCCGGGCCGGGTAAGGCCGAAGGCATAGCTCCGCCCCAGGCAGATGCCGGCCGAATTGGCGAGGCTCGCGCGGCCGGCCGGGATCGCGTCCGCCAGCGCGGCGAAGGTGGCGAGCTGGCGCGCGCTGGCGGGATCGTCCGGCTCGTCGGCGCAGGCGAGGTGGCTCATCAGCGTCGCGATCTCGAGGCCGTCGAGCAGCCCCGAGCGCGCCTCCTCCGGCGTCAGGCCGAGCCGGTTGATGCCGGTGTCGACCATCACGTCGCATGGGCCGCCGCCGGCCGCCTTCCAGCGCGCGACCTGGATGGCCGAGTTCAGCACCGGCCGCGCCGCGGCCCCAAGCGCCGCGCCCATGTCCTCCCCTCGCACGCCGTGCAGGACGGAGAGCGCCACGCCCTCGGGGAGCGCGCCCAGCGCCGCCGCCTCGGCCCAGGTCGCGACGAAGAAATCCCGGCAGCCGGCGGCGGCGAGCCGGTCGAGCACCGCGCGCGCGCCGAGGCCATAGCCGTCCGCCTTGATCGCCGCCCCGCACGCCGCCGCCCCGCCCCGCCCGCGCAGCCAGCGCCAGTTGGCGACGAGCGCATCGCCGTCGAGATCGAGGCGGAGCGGGGCTTCGGGCGGGTCCACCGCCGCGCGATAGCGGTGCCGCCACGGCCAGGGCAAGGTGAAGTACCGCGGATCCGTTCGTACCGGGCGAACGGATGTGGTGAACAGCCGAAGCCCGCTAGTCGAGCGGCTGGCCGGCCGTCTCGGGCAGCCAGAAGACGGTGACCACCAGCGCCATCGCCACCACCGCGAAGGTGTACCACAGCCCGGCGAACGGATCGCCCGATCGCGCGACGATATATTGGCTGATGAACGGCAGGAAGCCGCCGAAATAGCCGGTGCCGACGTGATAGGGGATCGAGAGCGAGCTGTAGCGGATCCGCGCCGGGAACAGCTCGACCAGCAGCGCCGCCGCCGGCCCGAAGGTCAGCCCCGAGAGGCAGCCGAGCGCGACGATGCACAGCACCATGATGAGGGCATGGCCGAGCGACGGCACGATCTTGCCGGTTCGGTAGCCGCCCCTTGCGAGCGCCGCGTCGAGCCCGGCCTCGTCCATCGCCGTCACCGGCACGTCGCCGATGGTGACCGCCAGCCCGGGCGTGCGCGCCTTGCGATAGGCGACGCCCCGCTTCGAGAGCGCGTCGAGCACGCGGCCGCAGGCGGTCGCCTGCGGGCCCGTGGCGAACGGATTGTAGCGGCAGTCCGGCCCCGACACGAGCACCGGCGCGCGCCGCGCGGCCTCGGCCAGCGCGGGGTTGGCGGCGCCGGCCATGACGTGGAAGATCGGGAAGATCAGCAGCAGCGTCGCGGCATAGCCGATCACGATCGGCGCCTTGCGGCCGACCCGGTCCGAGAGCCTGCCGAACAGGATGAACCAGCCGAGGCTCGCGATCGCGCCGGCGCCGAGGATCAGCCGCGCCGACAGATCGTCGACCCGCTGCGCGTTCTGGAGGAAGTAGAGCGCGCTGAACTGCGCTGTGTACCACACCACCGTCAGCCCCGCCGCGACGCCCAGCATCGCGACGAGGATGCGGCGGATATTGGCGCCCGTCGCGAAGCTCTCCTTGAGCGGGTTGCGCGAGAGCTCGCCGCGCGCCTTCATCGCGCGGAACACCGGGCTCTCGGCGAGCTTCAGCCGCATGAACAGCGAGATCGCCAGCAGCACCAGCGAGAACAGGAACGGCACGCGCCAGCCCCAGCCGTCCCATGCCGCGGCGGAAAAGGACGCCTGCGCCGCGATCACCACCACGAGGCTGAGCAGGAAGCCGCCGATCACGCTCGCCTGGATGAAGCTCGTGTAGAAGCCGCGCCGGCCCGCCGGCGCATGTTCGGCGACATAGATCGCGGCGCCGCCATATTCGCCGCCGAGCGCGAGCCCCTGGCAGACGCGCAGGCCGATGAGCAGCGCCGGCGCCGCCAGGCCGATCTCGCGATAGGTCGGCAGCAGCCCGATGCCGGCGGTCGACAGCCCCATCAGCGTGATGGTGATGAGGAAGGTGTATTTCCGACCCAGCCGGTCGCCGAGATAGCCGAACAGCACGGCGCCGATCGGCCGGACGCCGAAGCCGATCCCGAAGGAGGCGAGCGCGAGCAGGAATTGCGCGGTCTCGTTGCCGGCCGGGAAGAACAGCCGGCCGATCAGCGCGGCGAGCGTGCCGTAGACGAAGAAATCATACCATTCGAA
>CAXTPE010000219.1:0-4625 GCA_964245925.1 uncultured Sphingomonadaceae bacterium | reverse complement strand
GCGTCGAGCGTCTCGCGGTCCTCATAGCCGGTGGCGCCGACGTCGGCCGCCCTGAACACCACGCAGGGCATGCCGTTGTCGATCAGCGTGCAGGCGACCCCCTCGATCACGTCGGCGGCATGGCCGGTCGGCAGCAGCGCGCCGCACGACGACCCCGCGGTGTCGCGGAACTCGAGCGGGATCGGCGCTCCGGTGCCGGGCACGCCGTCGATCCGCGCGTCTCCGTCGTAGACCGGCGCGCCGCCCGGCGTACGGATCGTCGCGACCGCCGCCTGGCCGCTGTTCGCCATGAAGATCGCGACCCGCGTCTCGTCGCCGGCGGTGGCGACGAGCCCGCGCTCGATCGCGAACGGCCCGACCGCGGCGAGCATGTTGCCGCAGTTCTGCGCGTCGCTGACGATCGCCCGATCGACGAAGACCTGCAGGAAGAGATAGTCGACATCGATGCCGTGGCGCGCGGATGGCGAGACGACGGCGATCTTGGAGGTCAGCGGGTCGGCGCCGCCCATGCCGTCGATCTGGCGCGGATCCGGCGATCCCATCACGCGCAGCAGGAAGGCGTCGCGCGCCGCGACGTCGGCGGGCAGGTCGGCGGCGAGGAACATCGCGCCCTTGGAGGTGCCGCCCCGCATCCACATGCAGCGCACGCCGTCACCCATGCGACGAGCGCCACGCGGCATGGGCGGTGTTGGCGAGCAGGCAGGCGATGGTCATCGGGCCGACCCCGCCCGGCACCGGCGTGGCGGCGCGGGCGTGGCCGATCTCGTCGAACGCGACATCCCCCACCAGCCGTCTGCGGCCGTCGGCGTCGTCGACCCGGGTGATGCCGACGTCGATCACCACCGCGCCCGGCTTGACCCAGTCGCCGCGCACCAGGCGAGGGCTGCCGGCGGCGGCGACGACGATGTCCGCGCCGCGCACGATGTCGGGCAGGCCGCGCGTCGCGATGTGGGTCACCGTGACGGTGCACTCGCGTTCGAGCAGCAGCATCGCCACCGGCTTGCCGACGATGTTCGACTTGCCGATGACGACGGCGGCGAGCCCGCGATAATCGGGGATCACGGTATCGAGCAGCTTCATGCAGCCGAGCGGGGTGCACGGCACCAGCCCGCCCGTGCCGGTCGACAGCCGGCCGACGTTGACGGGATGGAAGCCGTCGACGTCCTTGGCGGGGTCGATCGCGTCGAGCACGCGCCCGGCGTCGATCTGCGGCGGCAGCGGCAGCTGGACGAGGATGCCATGGACCCGAGGGTCGGCATTGAGCGTGGCGATCAGCGCGAGCAGGCCGGCCTCGTCGGTCGCGGCGTCGAGGCGATGCTCGATCGAGCGCATGCCGACACGCGCCGTCTCGGCGATCTTGCGGGCGACATAGACCTGGCTCGCCGCATCCTCGCCGACCAGCACCACCGCGAGGCCGGGCACGATGCCGCGCGCCCGGTACAGCTCTGCGACCGATGCGCCGGTCTCCCCGGACAGCTCCCGTGCCAGCGCGATGCCATCGATGATCGCGGCCATCGGGTCAGTTTCGGAAGACGACGGTGCGCGATCCGTTCAGCAGCACGCGATCCTCCAGATGATAGGTGACCGCCGCCGCCAACACCCGCCGCTCGATGTCGCGGCCCTTGCGGACGAGGTCTTCGGGGGTGTCGGCGTGGCTGATCGGCTCGACATCCTGGGCGATGATCGGCCCCTCGTCGAGATCGGCGGTGACATAGTGCGCGGTCGCGCCGATCATCTTCACGCCGCGCTCGTGCGCCTGATGGTAGGGCTTGGCGCCCTTGAAGCCCGGCAGGAAGCTGTGATGGATGTTGATGCAGCGTCCCGACAGATAGGCGGACAGATCGTCGGACAGGATCTGCATGTAGCGGGCGAGGACCACGAGATCGGCGCCGCTCTCTTCCACGACCCGCTTGATCCGCGCTTCCTGCGCGGGCTTGGTGTCGCGGGTCACGGGCAGGTGGTGATAGGGGATGTCGCCGATCATCGAGGTCTGGAGCGCGCCGCGCGGATGATTGGAGACGATGCCGACGACGTCCATCGACAGCTCGCCGATGCGGTGGCGGTACAAGAGGTCGCCGAGGCAATGGTCGAACTTCGACACCATCAGCAGCACGCGCTGATGCTCGCGCGAGCCGCGGATCCGCCAGCCCATGCCATGCGGCGCGGCGACCGCCGCGAAGTCGCGGCGGACCGCGTCGAGCGCGATGGCGGGATCCCTCAGCTCGAAGACGACGCGCATGAAGAAGCGGCGGGTCTCGCGATCGTCGAACTGCTGCGCGGCGAGGATGTTGCCGCCCCGCGCGGCGAGGAACCCGGCGACCGTCGCGACCAGCCCCGGCCGGTCCTCGCACGATAAGGTGAGCGTACAAACCTCGTTCACGCCTGCGTCCCTTCCATTCCGGCCGCCCCGTCCCGATCAGCGGGCGTGGCGGGCGCCATAGTCCGCGATCCACCCGACGGTGCGGTCCAGCCCGCCGAACGGATAGAAATGCAGCCGCACCGGGCCATGCGCCGGGCCGAGGCCCCGCGCCAGCGCGTCGACGAGCTTGTCGGGGCCGGCCGCGCCCAGCAGCCGGGTCAGCGACACGCCATATTTGGCCATCACGCCCGCCGACGCGCCGACGCCGCAATGCGCGGCGAAGCGTAGCAAGGTCTTGATCCCCGCCGGCCCGGGGACGCCGATCCGCACCGGCACGTCGATCCCGCGCGCGCGCAGCTCGGCCAGCCAGGCGAGGAAGGGGGCGGCATCGAAACCGAACTGGGTGACGATCAGCGATGCCATGCCGCGCGCCGCGATCTCCTCGCGCTTATCGGCCAGCACCCGCCAGAGACCGTCGGCGGCCATCGCCGGATGACCGTCGGGATGGCCGGCGATGCCGACCGCCGTGATGCCATGGCGCTCGAGCAGGCCGGTCCGCACCACCGACAGCGTATCGGCGAACGGCCCGGCCGGGACGGGGGGGTCGCCGGCGACGATGAACACGCGCTTCACGCCCGCCTCGGCGGTGCAGCGCTCGACCATCTCCGCGAGTTCGGCATGCGAGCCGATCCGGCGCGCCGACAGGTGCGGCATCGGCTCGAACCCCAGCGCCCGGATCTGCACGGCGGCGGCGATCCGCGCATCCATCGTCTCGCCCGGCAGGAAGGTGACCGCGATCGGCGTCGCCGGCGCGATCCGCGGCGCCGCCGCCGTCAGCGCATCGATGTCGCGCGCCGTCATCTCGAGCGAATAGCCGTCGATCATCGTCGCGGGTGCGGTGGCCCAGGCGGGGTGGATCGCGGTGGCGGCCTGCATCGTCCCACTCCTCCTTCGGGCGAATGATCTTTTCGCTTGCCCGAACCCTAGCGTTGCTGCACGATTTCGTACAGACGAAAGTTTCATGAGTGCGAAATAGGACGTGGGATGAGTCTGGGTTCGCCGGCACCGCTCGTCTGCCTTCCGGGGCTGCTGTGCGACGCCCATATCTTCGCCGGCCAGCGCGCGCGGTTCGCCGGGCTGGTGGCGATCGACGGCTTCGGCGCGCGTCGCGGCCTGGCGGATATGGCCGCCCATGCGCTGGCGATCGCGCCATCCAGCATGTCGCTGCTCGGCCATTCGATGGGCGCGCGCGTCGCGCTGGAGATGATCCGCCAGGCCCCGGAGCGGATCGAGCGGCTGGCGCTGGTCAGCACCGGGACGCACCCGCCACGGCCGGGGGAGGCGGAGAAGCGCTTCGCGTTGCGCGATCTCGGCCGCCGCGAGGGCGCCGCGGCGCTCGTCGATGCCTGGCTGCCGGCGATGATCGCGCCGGCCAACCGCCGGCCCCCGCTCGTCGATCCGCTGCGCCGGATGTGCATCGCGGCCGGAACCGAGGTGTTTGCCGCGCAGATCGAGGCGCTGCTCGCCCGCCCGGCCGTCGATACGCTCCTGCCCGCGATACGCTGTCCGACGCTGGTCGCGGTCGGGAGCGAGGACGTCTGGAGCCCGCCGGACCAGCATCGCGCGATCGCGGCGGCCGTGCCCGGCGCCGTGCTGGCGGTCATCGCGGGCGCCGGGCACATGCTGCCGGCCGAAGCGCCCGACGCACTGAACGACGCCATCGCGGCCTGGCTGGCCGAGCCCGTCGCATCCACCAGCACATCCAGCACCAACCCATCCAGCGGAGAAGCCTGATGACCGGAAACCTGCAGACGCTGCTCGAACACAGCGGCGACATCGTCGAATTGCTGCGCAACCAGCAGACCGGCCCCAACGCCTATCCCGGCGTTCCGGCGGAATATTCCAACTGGCGCGACGAGCAGCGCGGCTGGTCGCGGACCTGCGTGCTGTTCAACCAGTCCTATCACATGGTCGACCTTGCCGTCGAAGGGCCGGACGCGTTCGCGATGCTCAACCATCTCGGCATCAACAGCTTCAAGGGGTTCGTCCCCGATCGCGCCAAGCAGTTCGTGCCGGTGACGCCCGACGGCTATGTCATCGGCGACGTCATCCTGTTCTATCTGGCGGAGGAGAAGTTCAACCTGGTCGGCCGCGCTCCGACGATCGAGTGGATCGAATATCACGCGCAGACCGGCGGCTGGGACGTGCGCGTCGAACGCGACGAGCGCACCGTCGCCCGCCCCGACCCGGAGAACCGCAAATCCTA
>CAXTPE010000218.1:0-4628 GCA_964245925.1 uncultured Sphingomonadaceae bacterium | reverse complement strand
GAGATGATCGTCGCGGCGCGGCCCGACGTCTACAACCACAACCTCGAGACGGTGCCGCGGCTCTATCCCACCATCCGCCCCGGCGCGCGCTACTATGCCTCGCTGCGGCTGCTGGAGACGGTCAAGCGGCTTGATCCGTCGATCTTCACCAAGTCCGGCGTGATGCTGGGGCTGGGCGAGGAGCGACTCGAGGTGCATCAGGTGATGGACGACATGCGCTCGGCCGGGATCGATTTCCTGACGATGGGCCAGTATCTCCAGCCGACGCCGCGCCATGCGAAGGTCGCCGAGTTCGTGCCGCCGGCGGCGTTCAACGCCTATGCGGCGATCGCGCGCGCGAAAGGCTTCCTGCTCGTCGCGTCCTCGCCGCTGACGCGCTCCAGCTATCATGCCGGCGAGGATTTCGAGCGGCTGCGCGCGGCGCGCAATGCCAGGCTGGGTCTCGCCAGGGGGGAGTTGACGACGTGGCGCTGATGATGTCGAGCCTCCATGATGCGCTTTGCGGTGCCGGCGCCGAAGCTGGCTCGGTCCGGTGCGCCGTCGAGGAGGTGGCCGCCTGCAACGATCGGTTCTCCAGGCTCGATAGCGATGCGGGCCTGCTCAGGTGGATGGTCGGCTTCAACCTGGTGATGACGGCCGCGGTGCTGGCCAAACTCCTGACCTGACATGCCGCGCCACGCCGAGACCCGGCTGCTGCCCTATGCCCCGGAGCAGATGTTCGATCTGGTGGCGGACGTGGCGCGCTACGGCGAGTTCCTGCCGTGGGTGATCGCGGTGCGGGTGCGATCCAATACGCCGGACGAGACGATCGCCGATGTTGTCGTCGGCTTCCGCGCATTGCGCGAGCGCTTCACGTCCAAGGTAAGGAAGGCGCGCCCGGGCAGCATCCATGTCGACTATGTCGACGGGCCGCTCAAGTATCTGCGCAACGAATGGGCGTTCCGTCCCGCCGACGGCGGCGGCACCGCGGTCGATTTCACGGTCGATTTCGCGTTCCGGTCGCGGCTGTTCGAAGCGATCGCCGGGCAGATGTTCGATGCCGCGCTGCGCCGGATGATCGGCGCCTTCGAGGCGCGTGCCGCCGCGCTCTACGGGGCGGGTTCGAGTGCTGGCGGGGGGAGGAGCAGCCCGAGCGCCATCAGCGCCGCCTGATGGCGGACGGTGGCGCGACCGAGATCGCCGAACTGGTGGAGATCGGCGATGACGTCGTCCGGATCGCCGCCCCGCCGCGCGCGCGCGAACACCACTGTGCCGACGGGCTTGAGGTCCGATCCGCCACCGGGGCCGGCGACGCCGGTGATCGCCACCGCCACATCGGCGTCGCTGCGATCGAGCGCGCCCCGCGCCATGGCCCAGGCGATCGCGATCGAAACCGCGCCGAAGGTGTCGATCAGATCCGGGCTGATCCCCAGCATCGCGATCTTGGCTTCATTGGCATAGGTGACGAAGCCTGCGCGGAACACGTCGGACGAGCCCGGCAGCTCGGTGAGCGCCGCCGAGACGAGCCCGCCGGTGCAGCTCTCGGCGACCGCCACCGACAGCCCCGCCGCGCGATTCGCATCGAGCACGCGTCGCGCCGCCGCGATCAGCGCGGGCGCGATGCAGGAGCCGCCGTCCGGCTTGGATGAAGGGTCGCTGGGCGTCAAAGATCCTCCGGAAGCCTGATCGTCGCGATCGCCTGCGCGGCGATGCCCTCGCCGCGCCCGGCGAAGCCCAGCCGCTCGGTCGTGGTGGCCTTGACGCTAATCCCGCGCTCGGGGACGAGCAACAGCGCGGCGAGCCTGGCGCGCATCGCGTCCCGATGTGGGCCGACTTTCGGCGCCTCGCAGATGATCGTCACGTCGACATGATCGATCACGCCGCCGCGCGCCGCGACCAGGTCGCGCGCATGGATCAGGAAGCGGGCGGACGCGGCGCCGCGCCATTGCGGGTCGGAGGGCGGGAAGTGGCTGCCGATGTCGCCATCGCCGATCGCGCCGAGCAGCGCGTCGGTGAGCGCGTGGAGGCCGACATCGGCGTCGCTGTGGCCGGCGAGCGCGCGGGCATGCGGCACCGCCACGCCGCAGAGCATGACATGGTCGCCGTCCGCGAAGGCGTGGACGTCGAAGCCCAGGCCGGTGCGCGTCGTCATCGCGGGCAGCGCGGCGCGGGCGGCGGCGAGGTCTGCGGCGTGGGTGAGCTTCTCCAGCCTGGTGTCGCCCGCCACCGTCGCCACCGCGAGACCGGCGGCGCGCGCGACCTGCGCGTCATCGGTGGCGCCGCCGGGATGCGCGCGGTGCGCCGCGAGGATGGCGTCGAAGCGGAACGCCTGCGGCGTCTGCACCCGCGCGACCTGCTCGCGCGGAACCACATCGCCGAGCAGCCCGGCACCCGAACCCGCGAGCGTATCGACCACCGGCAGCACCGGCACCGCGCCGGGCGCGTGCGCCAGCGCCGCGAGCAGCCGTTCGATCACCGCGGGCGGCAGGAAGGGCCGGGCGGCGTCGTGGATCAGCACGCGCGCCGCGCCGCCGGCGTCCGCGATCGCCTCCAGCCCGGCGCGCACCGAATCCTGCCGCTGGGCGCCGCCGATCGCCGCCGGGAGCAGCGTGCGTCCGGCGGTCGCGGCGGCGAACAGCGTCTCCTGGCCGGCGCCGATGACGACCTGGACGGCGTCGATCGCCGGATGCTCGAGCCCGCCCAGCGCATGCGCGAGCACGCTCCTGCCGCCGATCCGGGCATATTGCTTGGGCAGGTCGCCGCCCGCGCGCGCGCCGCTGCCCGCCGCGACGAGCAGCGCGACGGTGCGTCGGGAGGCGGGGGGCGGAGGGTCCGGCACGCTTCGGGACGCCTAGCGAACCGAAGGGAACGGCGCCAGCCTTGCCGCATCGCGGCTTTGCGGCTAGGCCTCATGCCACTTTTTTAGGCATTGGAGCACGGAGGGTCATGGCCAGGCTGACGCCGATCGACATCGGCCCGATCCGCATCGCAGCGCCGGTCATCCTGGCGCCGATGACGGGGGTTACCGATCTGCCGTTCCGCAAGCTGGTGCGGCGCCATGGCTCGGGGCTCAACGTCACCGAGATGATCGCGAGCCAGGCGATGATCCGCGAGACCCGCCAGTCGATCCAGAAGGCGGCGTGGGACCGGAGCGAGGAGCCGGTGTCGATGCAGCTCGCCGGCTGCTCGCCACGCGAGATGGCGGAGGCGGCGAAGCTCAACGCGGATCGCGGGGCGGCGATCATCGACATCAACATGGGTTGTCCCGTGAAGAAGATCGTCAACGGCGAGGCGGGGTCGGCGCTGATGCGCGACCTGAAGCTCGCCGCCGCGATCATCGATGCGACCGTCAAGGCGGTATCCGTGCCGGTCACGCTCAAGATGCGGATGGGGTGGAACCACGAGAGCCTGAACGCGCCCGAGCTGGCCCGCATCGCCGAGGATCTCGGCGTGCGGATGATTACCGTCCACGGGCGCACCCGCTGCCAGATGTACAAGGGCGAGGCGGACTGGGGATTCATCCGCCGGGTGAAGGAAGCGGTGTCGGTGCCGGTCATCGCCAATGGCGACATCTGCTCGGTGGCCGATGCGCGGGCCGCGCTGGACGCGTCGGGGGCGGACGGGGTGATGATCGGGCGGGGGGCCTATGGGCGGCCGTGGCTGCTGGCGCAGGTGATGAATGCGCTGACGGGCAAAGCACCTCGCCAGGATCCGGGCATCGACGAGCTTTATGCCATGATAACAGAGTATTACGACGACATGCTGACGCATTACGGGATCGCGACCGGCGTCAACATGGCGCGCAAGCATCTCGGCTGGTATGTCAAGGGGCTGCCGGGCTCGGCCGACTTGCGCAACGCGGTCAACCAGGAGCCCGATCCCGCCCGGGTCCGCGCCATGCTCGCCGATTTTTATCGCCCGTGGCTCTCGCGCGCGGCGGCCTGATCCGGTTCGGCCGCCGGGCGCAGCCGGGCGAGCCCGAGCCGCCGGGCGCCGAGGAGCTGTTCACGGCGATGCAGACGCCGGTGCTGGTGGTCGACGGCGAGGGCGGCGTGCGGCGCTGCAACGGCGCCGCCGAACTGCTGTTCAACATGGGGCAGGCGGCGATCGCGCGCGTTCCGATCGCCACGCTGCTGGGGCTGCCGGCCGGCCACGCGGCGCTCTCCGCGGTCAATGCCGACGCGCCGTTCGCGGCCTATGACGTCGACGTCGCGGTCGGCGGCGGCCGGCCGCAGCGCGCCGACCTGACGGTGTCGCCGCTGCCGGACAGCGCCGGCTGGCGCGTGCTCGCGATCCATCGCCGCGCGCCCAGCGTCGCCAGGCGCGGCGAGCGCGGCGCGCGCACCGCGATCGGCGCGGCGGCGATGCTGGCGCACGAAATCAAGAACCCGCTCTCCGGCATCCGCGGCGCCGCCCAGTTGCTCGAGGCCAGCGCCGACCCCGATTCGGCCGATCTCACCCGCCTGATCCGCGAGGAGGTCGATCGCATCGCCGCGCTGATCGACCGCATGGAGGGCTTCACCGACACGCGGCCGCTGGTGCTGGAGCCGCAGAACATCCACGCCGTGTTGGCGCACGCGCGCGACGTCGCGCTGAACGGGTTCGCCGAGGGCTGGGCGATCCGCGAGGTCTACGATCCCTCGCTGCCG
>CAXTPE010000217.1:0-4641 GCA_964245925.1 uncultured Sphingomonadaceae bacterium | reverse complement strand
CGCCGATGCGGCGCGCCTCCTCGGGGCCGTCCCAGACGCCGATCACCTCGACCTTGTCGCCGGCGTCCTCGGCGGTCCAGAGCGTCTTGCCGAGCCGGCCGCCGTTGTGCGCGATCACCCCGGAGGCGGCGGCGAGGATATGCGGGGTGGAGCGGTAGTTCTGCTCCAGCTTGATGACGACGGCGCCGGGGAAGTCCTTCTCGAACCTCAGGATATTCTCGACCTGCGCGCCGCGCCAGGAGTAGATCGACTGATCGTCGTCGCCGACGCAGCAGAGGTTCTTCCGGGTCTGCGCGAGGAGGCGGAGCCAGAGATACTGGCTGCTGTTGGTGTCCTGATATTCGTCGACCAATATGTAGCGGAAGCGTTTCTGATAGAGCGACAATATCTCGCGATCCTGCTTCAAGACGACGAGCATGTGGAGCAGCAGGTCACCGAAATCGCAGGCGTTCACCGCCTGGAGTCGCGCCTGATAGGCGGCGTAGAGTTCGCGGCCGCGCCCGTTGGCGAAGCGCTCGCTCTCGCCGGCGTCGATGTCGGCCGGCGTCAGCCCCCTGTTCTTCCACTGGTCGATCAGCCCGGCGAGCTGCCGCGCGGGCCAGCGCTTCTCGTCGAGATCGGCCGCCACCACGAGCTGCTTCAGCAGACGGAGCTGGTCGTCGGTGTCGAGGATGGTGAAGTTGGACTGGAGCCCGACCAGCTCGGCGTGGCGGCGGAGCATCTTCGCCGCGATCGCGTGGAAGGTGCCGAGCCAGGGCATCGCCTCGGCATCCGGGCCGATGATGCGGCCGATCCGCTCGCGCATCTCGCGCGCGGCCTTGTTGGTGAAGGTGACGGCGAGGATCTCGGAGGGCCAGGCGCGGCGGGTGGCGACGAGATGGGCGAGGCGGGCGGTGAGCGCTGCGGTCTTGCCCGTGCCGGCGCCGGCGAGCACGAGCACCGGCCCCTCGGTGGTGAGCACCGCCTCGCGCTGCGGCGGGTTGAGGCCGCGCAGATAGGCGGGTTCGCTGGCGGCTGGAGCGGTGTCGGTCATCGGTGAACAGCTAGGGAACGCGAGGCGCCGACACAACCGCTCCCCTGCGCACGATCAGCCGTCCGCGCCCGCCGTCCGGGCGGTCACTCGCCCGCCGCCGGCGCGCGCAGCAGGGTGAGGCGGGCCTTGCCGTGGCGGCGCTCGGCCATCACCGCCAGGCCCGGCACCGCGCCGTCCTCGTCGGCGGCGGTCTCCAGCGACGCCCAGCCGCCGGGCGCGAGGCGGATCGCCGCGAGCGCGGCATGGCCGAGGCCGCTGCGATAGGGCGGATCGCACAGCACGAGATCGAACGGCCCGCCGGCGAAGCCCGCGAGCGGCCCGGGGCGGACGTCCGCCTCGGCGCCGAGCGTCGCGATATTGGCGCGCAGCGCGGCGAGCGCGGCGCGATCGGCTTCGGCGAAGATGCAGCGCGCCGCGCCCCGCGACAGGGCTTCCAGGCCGAGCGCGCCGGTGCCCGCGAACAGATCCGCGACCCGCAGCCCCTCGAAGCTGCCGATCCGGCTGACGAGCATCGAGAACAGCGCCTCGCGCGCGCGATCGCTGGTCGGGCGCGTCTCCTTGCCGGCGGGCGCGACGAGCCGGCGGCCTCGCCACCGGCCGGCGATTATGCGCATGGCGTCGAGCTCGCCGGAAAGCCCTCTCCGAAGGAGAGAAGGTCTTGCAGCCTCGCCCCTCTCATCGCAGCCCCTTGCGGAACGCCGCCAGCTCGCGCGGCGGCACCTCGGCGACGGCGCCCGGCGGCAGGTCGCCCAGCGCGAGCGGGCCGTAGCCGGTACGGATCAGCCGGCTGACCTGGAGCCCCAGATGCTCCAGCACACGGCGCACCTCGCGGTTCCTGCCCTCGGCGAGCTTCAGCTCGATCCAGACGTTGCGCCCCGTCCGGCGCTCCAGATTGGCGTCGATCGAGCCGTAGCGGACCCCCTCGATCTCGATGCCCTCGATCAGCGCCTCGAGCTGCGCCTGCGTCACCGGGCCATAGGCGCGCGCGCGGTAGGTGCGCGGCACGCCGGTCGAGGGCAGTTCGAGCTGGCGCTTCAGCCCGCCATCGGTGGTGAGCAGCAGCAGCCCCTCGGTGTTGAGATCGAGCCGGCCGACCGGGACCACGCGCGGCAGCTCGGCCGGGAGCCTGTCGTAGATCGTCGGGCGGCCCTTCGGATCACGCTCGGCGGTGAGCAGGCCGGTGGGCTTGTGGTAGCGGAACAGGCGGGCCGCTTCCGGCGCCTGCACCGGCCTGCCGTCGACGGTGACGCCTTCCAGCGTGGCGAGCAGCGTCGCCGGCGTCTCGATCGCGACGCCGGCGAGGGCGATGCGGCGATCGGCGATCATCCGCTCGATGTCGCGGCGCGAGGCGACGCCGGCGCGGGCGAGCAGCTTGGCTATGCGCTGCGGCGCGTCCGCGGCGCGCGGCGTGGCGCGGGCGGCAGCGGTCGCGGCCGGCTGGCCGCGGTCGCGCCGGCCGGGCGGGCGTGGTCGCGCCGGACGCGCGGGAGGACGGGGTGGTGGCAATCGTCCTCCGGCGGCGGCGTTCAGGGAACCGCAATCCAACCGAAACGATTGACGGTCAAGACGGGCGGGGCGCCGATGCGCGGCCGGTGCGCTCTGGTGGTCCGCCAAGGAAAGCGGCAATGTTGTTCGGGCGCAGGCAACGGAGCCGCAGTCGCATCCTCATCGTCGAGGACGAGCCGCTGGTGGCCTTCGAGAACGAGCATTTCCTGAGCGACGCCGGCTATCCGGTGGTCGCGACGCTCGGTTGCTGCGCGGACGCGCTCGCGGCGATCGCGCGCGGCGGGATCGATCTCGTTGTCACCGATGTGCGGCTTTCGGGCGAGGGCGATGGGCTCGACGTGGCGCGCGCCGCCAGGCTGCTCGCGCTGCCGGTGCTGTTCGTCACCGGCGCCCGCCCGGAGGAGGCGCGCGCGCTCGCCGCCGGCTGCCTGGAGAAACCCTATTCGGCGCGCGATCTGCTCGCCGCGATCGAGGCGATCGAGGACAAGGCGGCGGGGCGCGCGCCGAAGCGGGTTCCGCGCGGGCTGACCTTGTTCGGGTGAGCGAGGGGCGGTGCGTCCTTCCTCGTCATGCCGCACGCTCGAACTTGGGTGGCGGATGACGAATATGGAAGCGGGATGACGAAAGGGGCGAAGCGCGGCTAGGATCGCGTCATGCAGCCTTCCGCCAGCCATAACGGCCTTCGCGACTATCTCCGCCCGGCGCCGCTCGCCGCCTTCTTCCTCGGCGTCTCGTCAGGGTTTCCCTATGCGCTGATCGGCGCGACGCTCACCACGCGGCTGGCGCAGGACGGCATCGACAAGAAGGCGGTGACGGCGTTCAGCCTCGCCTTCCTCGTCTACAACTTCAAATGGCTGTGGGCGTGGGTGGTGGACGGGGTGGCGCTGCCGTTCTCGGGCCGGCTGGGGCGGCGCGTGACGTGGCTGCTGCTGGCCGGCGCGCTGGTGATCGCGGCGGTGCTCAACCTCGCGTTGGTCGATCCGAAGGCCGGGCTCGCCGCGACGGCGGCGGCGGCGGTGCTGCTCGGCGTCGCGGGGGCGACCTTCGACATCGTCATCGACGCCTATCGTATCGAGCTGCTGACGCCCGAGCAGCTCGGCCCGGGATCGGGGATGAGCCAATATGGCTGGCGGATCGGCAGCGCGCTCGCGGGATCGCTCGCGCTGGTGGTGGCGGCGGGCCACGGCTGGGCGGCGGGCTATGCGGTATGCGCCAGCCTCGCGCTGCCGGCGATGCTGACCGGGCTCATCGTCGGCGAGCCCGCGCGGCATCGCGAGCCATCCCGGCGCAAGGGGCTGGCCGAGGTGTGGGCCTCGATCGCGGGGCCGATCGCGGACTTCATGCGGCGCGAGGGCGCGCTGCTCGTGCTGGCCTTCATCCTCGTCCACAAGATCGGCGACACGCTGTCGCAGCTCACGGTCCGGCTGCTGTTCGCCGACCAGGGCTATTCCAACGTGGAGATCGCGGTCTACGATGTCGGCTTCGGCTTCTGGGCGTTCCTCATCGGCATCTTCATCGGCGGCTGGCTCTACGCGCGGTTGGGGCTGAAGCGTTCCGTGCTGTGGAGCCTGTGGGGGATGACGCTGCCGAACCTGGGCTTCGCCGTGCTCGCGGTGATCGGGCACGACAACTGGGCGCTCGCCGCCGCGATGGGGTTCGAGAACGTCACCAGCGGGATCGCGGGGGTGACGCTGGTCGCCTATTTCTCGGCGCTGTGCGACCTGCGCTTTACCGCCGCGCAATATGCGCTGATCTCGGCCGCGGCGAGCATCGTCGGCCGCTTCATGACCGGCAACAGCGCGGGCGCGCTGATCGAGTCGCTGGGCTATGTGAACTTCTACATCCTCACCGCGCTGCTGACGCTGCCGGGGGTGGCGATCTTCTGGTGGATGGCGCGGACGGGGCTCGTCGAGCGGTCGATCGGGAGCGCGGGGGTGGAGGCATCGAGCCCTCTCCCTTGAGGGAAAGGATCGCGTGAGGGTGGCCCACGCCGATGTCACTCCCCCTCACACCAATCCTCTCCCCGTTGGGGGAGGGGGAGCGCGCCCTCAATCCGGCGGCGTGCCGTTCGCCTTCAGCACCTCGCCCGCCAGATAGAGCGA
>CAXTPE010000216.1:0-4654 GCA_964245925.1 uncultured Sphingomonadaceae bacterium | reverse complement strand
GCCTTCGCTGCCGCCACGAGTGCGGCGCGAGGATCGCCGGCTCGTCTCCCGAAAGAACCGCGCCCCGGCTTCGCTCCATGCCGTGGTGGTCGCCTTGTTCTTCTCCGCCACCACGCCGAGCAGCGCGCCGGCCAGCAGATCGGGCTCCAGCGCGTCGGCGCCGGTCGCCTCGATCAGCTCGCCGAACTGCTGGATCTTGCGCGTCCGGAGCAGCTTCGCCCGCTCGTTCAGTGCCTTCAATTCGGCATCGAAATCCCGTACCTTCCGCATGATCGCATCTCCATCTGGCTGGTGAATGCAATCTAGCTGGCCTCTCGGGCTCCCCGTTCAACGCACCGAATCTCTCCGGAGCGCTTTAGCGTAGGAGAGCGCGCTTATACGTCGTACCGACGTCGCAGGGTCCGGGGCTATTCTTGGCCCCATCATGGCGATCTACCACTTCTCGGCGAAGCGCTCGCCCGCAACGCAGCTGCGCTCGCGACATCCAAGCATGCGGTGGGCCGACACGATGTCGAGCGTGCCGTTACGGCAGCGACAAACCGCGGCCTGGTGCTCGGCCGCGAACAGCGGTCGGCGCTCGATCACGTCGCCAAGTCGTCGGGCCTAAGCCTGGTCGTCGGCTATGCCGGCGCCGGCAAATCGGCGATGCTGGGCGTCGCCCGGGAAGCGTGGGAGGCGGCCGGCTACACCGTGCGCGGTGCCGCGCTGTCGGGCATCGCCGCCGAGAATCTGGAGGGCGGTTCCGGCATCGCGTCGCGCACGATCGCGAGTCTCGAGCACAGCTGGGCGCGCGATCGCGACCGGCTCGGCGCGCGCGACGTGCTGGTGGTCGACGAGGCCGGGATGATCGGCACGCGCCAGCTCCAGCGTGTCTTGGCCGAAGCAGCGAGCGGCGGCGCCAAGGTCGTGATGGTCGGCGACGTCCAGCAGCTCCAGGCGATCGAAGCCGGCGCGGCGTTCCGGCTGCTCGCCGAGCGGCACGGTGCCGCCGAGATCGGCGAGGTGCGCCGCCAGACCGCGCAGTGGATGCGCGACGCGACACGGGACTTCGCGACCGGCCGGACCGGCGAGGCGCTTAGCGCCTATGCACGGGCCGGCATGGTCCACGCCGCCGACACGCGCGATGCCGCCCGCGCTGAGCTGATCGAGCGCTGGGATCTCGAACGGCGGGCCGCGCCGGCCAACTCCCGCATCATTCTCACGCATATGAACAAGGAGGTTGCGATGTTGAACCAGGCGGCGCGCGAGCGGTTGCAGGCGCAAGGCGAGCTCGGTCGCGACGTGACCGTGCAGACCGAGCGCGGCGAACGGCAGTTCGCGGAGAACGACCGGCTCCTGTTCCTGAAGAACGAGCGCGAGCTCGGGGTGAAGAACGGTTCGCTCGGCACCGTCGAGAAAGCGGGCCGCGATACGCTGGCGGTGCGGCTCGACGACGGCCGCAAGGTCGAGGTCGACCTCAAAAGCTACGCAGCCGTCGATCACGGCTATGCAGCGACCGTCCACAAGACGCAGGGCGTGACGGTCGACCGCACCCATGTGCTCGCGACTCCGGGCATGGACGCGCATTCGAGCTATGTCGCGATGTCGCGCCACCGGGCGGGCACCGCGCTCCATTACGGCCGCGACGACTTCGCGAACGAGCAACAGCTGCGCAGTACGCTCGCACGCGAGCGTCCGAAGGACATGGCGCTCGACTATGAATCCCGGTCGGAGACGCCGCAGCGCCCCGGCTGCGCCATCGCCAAGAGCGCCGGAGGCGCGGCGGATATGCAACCTGCGGCACAACCGGCTGCGAATGCGCAGACACGAGGGTCGGCCGGGAAGGAAGCAGGCGCATCGAAGGTCGGCCCGGATCAGGATCGCGGCCGGCAGCTGCGCGAGACCTTCGCGGCGCTGGGCAACGCACCACAGCGCTCGCCCGAGCAGACCCGCGCGGCGTTCGCCGCCGCCGCCAAGGCCGTGCCGGCCCCGGCCCGCGATCGCGACTATGGAGCCGAGCGGTGAGCCGGGATGGTCGCGCGCCCGGCAACGGGCAGGGGTCCGGCTCGGACCCGGTCGTTCACCAGATCGCGCTTCTGCTGTCGCTCGTCGCCATCGGCGTGAGCTGGCCGTTGGTGGCGCGCTATATCCCGGTCGACGCGCGGTTCGCATGGCGCGATCTCGTCCTCGAGCATTGGCGCCATCGCGCCGCATTCGAGCCCTGGTTCGACCAGCGCTGGCTGTGGCTCGCGCTCCATCGCTACCATCTGTGGTTCGCCTTCGCCGCCTTGCCCGGAACGCTCGCGATCGGCGCGGTCCAGGCAGTCGACCGCCGCTCGCCCTGGGCGCTGCTCTTGGCGCCGGTGGGCTGGGCCGGCGGGCTGTCGATCGGCTTGTGGCTCTATACGAGTTTTCTTGACGATAGCCCGGCAGTCGCCGTGCTGCTGCCGGCGATCCTCGCCTATCTTGGCGGGGCGGTGGCCGCGCGGCTGGGCGCCTGGCCGCGCAAGGTCACACATCTGCGCGGTACGAGGATGCGCGGCGCCGTCAACCAACTGCGCAGCCGCGTGGTGACCGGTCTCACCGACCGGGTCGCGCTCGCCGGCGTCCCGCTGACGCTGGAAGACGAGACGATGCACATCGCCGCAATCGGCGCGACCGGCTCGGGCAAGTCGACCGCGCTTCGCGCGCTTATCGCCGGCGCGTCACGCCGCGGCGACCGCCAGGTGGTCGCCGATCCCGATGGCTCGGCGCTCAGCGTCTTCCACGAGCCCGGTGACATCATCCTCAATCCCTACGATGCGCGCTGCGCGCGCTGGGACTTGCTCGGCGAGATCGAGCAGGTCGGCGACTTCGCGATGCTGGCGCAATCGCTGCTCCCCCATCTCGGCCACGGCGATCACGACCAGTGGATCAGCTATGCCCAGCAGTTCCTCGCCAGCGCCATGGAAAGCTGGGTCACGAACACCATGGGCAGCTCGACCGAGTTCGTCGGCGCGCTCACCCGGGCGAACAAGGCGCAGCTGAAGGCGCTATGCGACGGCACGCCGGCCGCGCGCTTCTTTGAGGAAGGCGGCGAGCGCATGCTCGCCAGCATCCTCGGCACGATCACGCCCGCGGTCGCCAGCTTGCGCAGTTTCGGCGTGCAGGGCGGCGACGACTTCTCGATCCGCCGCTGGGTGCGCGAAGGCGAAGGCTCGCTGTGGATGCCCTATGCGGCCAACCAGGTCGCGGCGCTGCGTGGTCTCATTTCCTGCTGGATGAATCTCGCCATCATGGAGACGCTATCGCTCGCCCCATCGACCGATCGCCGGATTTGGTTCCACATCGACGAGCTCGACGCGCTCGGCCGCATCGAGGGCCTTAAGGACGCTCAGGCCAGACTTCGGAAGTTCGGCGGACGCGTCGCGATCGGGTTCCAGTCGTTCGCGCAGGTCAAGGCGGTCTATGGCGAGGGCGCGCATACGATCATCGAGAATTGCGGCAACCTGCTGTTGCTCCGCGCCGGCGCCAGCGACGGCGGCGGCACCGCCAAGCTCGCCTCCGATCTGATCGGCGACCGCGAAGTGGAGCGTGACGACGTCAGTCGCTCCCGAACGCGCGGGCGCTTCACGTCGCGCTCGATGTCGATGCAGACGAAGCGATCGATCGAGGACGCGGCACTTGCCAGCGAGATCATGCAGCTCGCCAATCGCGAGGGCTTTTGCAAAAGGGCAACCGGTCCCGATTGGACCAGAGTTACGTTCCCTTACGTGCGCTATACGGATCGTGTCGCCGCATTCGAGCTTCGCCCGTCAGACCTCTTTAGGCGGTGAGCCGCCGACGACAGATGATGCGGCCGCTTGACGCGCAAGATCGAAGCCATCGACATCCAGAAATGCGGCCATGTCCAGGATAGCGAAAACGCCGATCTCGCGATCGCACGTCTCGTATCTACCGATATATTGCTGCGTCTGACCGGACAGGGCAGCGAGCTCGCGCTGCGTCAGGCCCTTTGACTTGCGCGCCGCGACGAGCAGTTCGATAAGGCGGCGATAGCGTGGGTCATGAAGTTCGCTAGCCACGATTGCTCACATCGGTACGACGCGAACAGGTGAGCTACGCACCGGCTTGACACCAAATCGGCGTCTAGTTTCTATACGTTATGGCGCGCCGGCTGGCAGACATGAGAGAATAGCGCAAAGCCACACAAAGGGGAGGTCAGGTGAACACATCGGCGACATCGACAAACGGCATCAAGCGCCGCAACGCAGCTTCGCGGCTGATCGTGCTGGCTATCGACCTGCTGGACGAGGAGCCCGAGCAGATCGTCCGCGATTATCTCGATCACGCGCTCGGCGCGCTGCAACGGGTAAGTGAGGCGGATCGCGCGAACGAGGAAGAGGTTCGCGCCAAGTGAATTGAAGCAAAAGCGCCTCTGCCCGATTCGCGCCAGCGGATGAGCTCGTTGCCATTTCTTGACACGAAGAGCTTCGCATCGAGCGCAAGTCGATGAGCTGCCCCGCCTCTAAATAGCCGCCCGCCGCCGCCGCTACGCCTGCTCGAATCCGCTGTTGCGGATCGCCGATCTTCCCATTCTTTAGCTATCTCCAACGCCGCCGCGATCGTCGCAGGGCGCTTCGGAGACCGCCGTGACCCAGCCTTCGATCCTCGTCCACCAGCGCGGCACCGCGAT
>CAXTPE010000215.1:0-4667 GCA_964245925.1 uncultured Sphingomonadaceae bacterium | reverse complement strand
GCATACCATTTTCCGGCAACGTCGCCCCCTCGCGGTGTCTGCCTTTGTCACCGTCGTCCTTGCCGCCATCGGCGCGTCCGCCGCGCCCCGCGCCCCGCAGCCGCCCGCGCCGCACGTCGGCTATGATGATACGCCGTATTTGCCCGGTGGCAAGTGGCGCGTCCAGCTCGGCGCCTATGGCAATTCCCCCGCCGCCAACGCGGCCTGGAAGACCGTCTCGCGCGCGCCGGGCCTCGCCGGGCTCGATCATTTCACGGTAGCGGCGGGCGCGGTCACCCGGCTCCAGGCCGGGCCGTTCGCCACCCGCGAGGCCGCCACCAGGGCCTGCGTCGCCGCCAAGGGGGGCGGTGCCGGCTGCTTCGTGATCGCCGCGCCCTGAGCTGGAGCGTCCCCGCGAAGGCGAGGATCCAGCTTCTTCTGCCGCGATGAGGCGGCGGGAGTCCGCCTTCGCGGTAATGATGGCGAGTCGCTACTCCACCACCCAGGCGGCGCGCGGATAGCCCTGCGCGTAGAGCAGCGCGGAAAGATCGCCATGATCGATTCGCGCCGCCGCGGCGGCCGCCGTCTTCGGCTTGGCGTGATAGGCGACGCCCAGCCCCGCCGCCTGGATCATCGGGATGTCGTTGGCGCCGTCCCCCACCGCCAGCGTCGCATCCGCCGGCAGACCCAGCGCGGCGCGCTCCGCCATCAGCGTCGCCTGCTTGGTGGCGGCATCGACGATCGGGCGCGCGACCGTCCCCGCCAGCCGATCGCCCGCGATGTCGAGCCGGTTGGCGATGACATGCGCGAAGCCGATCTCGGCCGCCACCGGCACGGCGAAGGCGGTGAACCCGCCCGAGACGAGCACGGTGCGCGCGCCATTCGCCGCCATGGTACGAACCAGCGCCCCGGCGCCGGGCGTGATCCGCACCCGCTCGGCGAGGCAGCGCGCGATGCTGTCCACGGCCAGCCCCTTCAGCAGCGCGACCCGGGCGTCGAGCGCGGCCGCGAAATCGAGCTCGCCGCGCATCGCGGCTTCCGTGACCGCGGCGATCCGTGGCTTGATGCCGGCATAGTCGGCGAGTTCGTCGATGCACTCGCAGCTTATCATCGTCGAATCCATGTCGGCGACCAGCAGCCGCTTGGCCCTGCCCTCCTCCGGCTGGACGATCACGTCGACGCCGGCGATCACTCCTTCCAGCGCGGCGCGGGCGGCGACCGGATCGCCCTCGAACGCCAGATCGCAGGCGACGCCCGGCTCGATCCAGCGAACCTCGCTGGCCGTGCCGAGCGCGCGCCGCGCCAGCGAAAGGTCGCGCTTCGCCAGCCGGCCGGCTGCTATGAGCGTCGCGATGAACACGGCTTCCCCCGATCCGCCCAGGGTGGCGCTCATCGCAGGGCCGACCGCGAGCGGCAAGTCCGCGCTCGCGCTGGCGCTGGCGGAGCGGACCGGCGGGGTGATCGTCAACGCCGACGCGAGCCAGGTCTATCGTGATCTCCGCGTGCTCACCGCGCGTCCGACGCGAGAGGACGAGGCGCGCGCGCCGCACCGGCTGTTCGGCCATGTCGACGCGGCACGCGCGCATTCGGCGGCGGCGTGGGCGACCGAGGCCGGCGAGGCGATCCTCGACGCGCGCCGCACGGGCCGCCCCGCGATCCTGGTCGGCGGCAGCGGCCTCTATATCCGGACGCTGCTCGACGGCATCGCACCAGTGCCCGACATCGCGCCCGAGGTCCGCGCCGGGGTACGCGCGCTCACGACGGCGCGGGCGCAGGCGGCGCTGGCGCGGGAGGATCCGCCGGCGGCGGCGCGGCTCGCGCCCGGCGACGCCAGCCGGATCGCCCGCGCGCTGGAGGTGGTGCGCTCGACCGGCCGGCCGCTCGCCGCGTGGCAGGCGGAGCGGACCGGCGGGATCGGCGACGCGATCCGCCTCGCCCCGCTCATCCTGCTACCGCCGCGCGACTGGCTGCGCGCGCGCTGCGACGCGCGCTTCGCCGCGATGCTCGGCGACGGCGCGGCCGAGGAGGCGGCCATGCTGGCGGCGCGCGGCCTCGATCCCGCGCTGCCGGCGATGCGGGCGATCGGGGTGCGCGAGATCGTCGCGTGGCAGGCCGGCCGGATCGACGAAGCCGCGATGATCGCGCGCGCGCGGGCGGCGACGCGGCAATATGCCAAGCGGCAGTTCACCTGGCTCGCACATCAGCTCCCGAAATCATGGCCGCGATGGCATGAGCAACTTGACGAAACCGGAACGCACGAAAGAGCAACTAAGTTTCTCATAGACAGCTTGACTTATTAGTTTCGTGCGTTCAATCGCGCCGCTCGCAACGCGGCGAGGCTTGTGGCAAAGGCCCCGCGCTTAACCGGCAGGAACGGGTTCGAGATGATGGCCGAGCAGAGCGGCGCGGAGATATTGCTGGAAGCGCTCACCGATCTGGGGGTCGAGGTCATCTTCGGCTATCCGGGCGGCGCCGTCCTCCCGATCTATGATGCGATCTTCAGGCAGAAGCGCATCCGCCACATCCTCGTCCGCCAGGAAGGCGGCGCGGCGCATGCCGCCGAGGGCTATGCGCGCTCCACCGGCAAGCCCGGCGTCGTGCTCGTCACCTCCGGACCGGGCGCGACCAACGTCGTCACGGGGCTCGCCGACGCGCTGATGGATTCGATCCCGATCGTCGTCATCACGGGGCAGGTCGCGACGCACCTGATCGGCACCGATGCGTTCCAGGAGGCGGACACCGTCGGCATCACGCGCCACTGCACCAAGCATAATTATCTGGTGAAGGATCCCGCGCGGCTCGGCGACATCGTCCACGAGGCGTTCCACATCGCCACCTCCGGCCGCCCCGGCCCGGTGGTGATCGATCTGCCGAAGGACGTCCAGGTCGCGACCGCGGCCTATCGCAAGCCGCTCGGCCCCCCGCTCCACCCGACCTACCGGCCGCAGGTCAAGCCGGACACGGCGCTGGTCGCGCAGGCGGTGGCGATGCTGGCGGCGGCCGAGCGTCCGGTGCTCTATACCGGCGGCGGCATCATCAACTCCGGGCCGGGCGCGAGCCAGGTGCTGCGCGAGCTCCAGCGGATCAGCGGCGCGCCGGTCACCTCGACGCTGATGGGGCTCGGCGCCTATCCGGCGTCGGGGCCGGCGTGGCTCGGCATGCTCGGCATGCACGGCACCTATGAGGCGAACATGGCGATGAACGAGGCGGACCTGATCCTCTGCCTCGGCGCGCGCTTCGACGATCGCGTGACGGGCAGGCTCGATGCCTTCGCGCCCAATGCGCGGAAAATCCACGTCGACATCGATCGCTCGTCGATCAACAAGACGGTGCGCGCCGATCTCGGCATCGTCGGCGACGTCGGCCGCGCGATGGAGGACATGGTGCGCGTCTGGAAGAGCCAGGGCCATCCGCCCGCCCGTCTCGACGACTGGTTCGAGCGGATCGACGGCTGGCGCGGGCGCAAGTCGCTCTCCTATCCGCCCTCGGACAGCGAGATCATGCCGCAGCACGCAATCCGCCGGCTGTGGGATGCGACGCATCACCGCAAGCCGATCATCACCACGGAGGTCGGCCAGCATCAGATGTGGGCGGCGCAGCACTTCGGCTTCGAGGGGCCGAACAAATGGCTCACCTCCGGCGGGCTCGGCACGATGGGCTATGGCCTGCCGGCCGCGATCGGCGCGCAGATCGGCAATCCGAACGCGCTCGTCATCGACATCGCCGGCGAGGCCTCGATCCTGATGAACGTCCAGGAGATGGCGACGGCGACGCAGTATCGGCTGCCGGTCAAGGTCTTCATCCTCAACAATGAATATATGGGGATGGTCCGCCAGTGGCAGGAGCTGACCTACAGCTCGCGCTACGCGGAGAGCTATTCGGAGGCGCTGCCGGATTTCGTCGGCCTGGCGGAGGCGTTCGGCTGGAAGGGCATGCGGATCGAGGATCCGGACGCGCTCGACGGCGGCATCGCCGGGATGCTGGCGCACGACGGCCCGGTGATGGTCGACTGCCGGGTCGCCAAGCTCGCCAACTGCTTCCCGATGATCCCGTCCGGCGCGGGGCATACCGAGATGCTGCTCCACTCCGACGAGGTGGTCGGCGAAGTCAGCGACGAGGCGCGCGCGCTGGTCTAGCCGCTGCTCCCGTTCGTCCCCGAGCGAAGTCGAGGGGCGGCCGCGGGTGTCTCGACTTCGCTCGACACGAACGGATTGGTCGAATGCATATCACTCCCGGGCAGGCCGAGCGCCACACGCTCTCGATCACGGTCGACAACGAGGCCGGCATCCTCGCGCGGATCGCGGGGATGTTCACCGCGCGCGGCTACAACATCTCGTCGCTGACGGTGGCGGACGTGACAGCGGATCATGCCGTCAGCCGCATCACGATCGTGACGGCCGGGCCGCCGGACGTGATCGACCAGATCAAGGCGCAGCTCGACCGGCTCGTCCCCGTCCACCGCGTCACCGATCTCACCGAGCTTGGGCCCCATGTCGAGCGCGAGCTGGCGCTGGTGAAGGTGCAGGGGGCCGGCGAGAAGCGCATCGAGGCGCTCAGGCTGGGCGAGGTCTACCGCGCCCGCGTCGTCGACGCGACCACGTCGAGCTTCGTGTTCGAGGTGACCGGAGGGCCGGAGAAGATCGACAAGTTCCTCGAGCTGATGCGCGAGGTCGGCCTGGTCGAGGTCG
>CAXTPE010000214.1:0-4676 GCA_964245925.1 uncultured Sphingomonadaceae bacterium | reverse complement strand
GCGATTCGATGTCGCCCACGGTGCCGCCGATCTCGCACAGCACGAAATCGAGATCGTCGGTATCTGCGAGCGCGAACGCCTTGATCTCGTTGGTGACGTGCGGGATCACCTGCACCGTCGCGCCGAGATAGTCGCCGCGCCGTTCCTTCATGATGATGTCGCGATAGATGCGCCCCGAGGTGACATTGTCGCTCTGGCGGCCGGGCACGCCGGTGAAGCGCTCGTAGTGGCCGAGGTCGAGATCGGTCTCGGCGCCGTCGTCGGTGACGTAGACCTCGCCGTGCTGGTACGGGCTCATCGTCCCCGGATCGACGTTCAGATAGGGATCGAACTTGCGGATGCGGACCGAATGGCCGCGCGCCTGGAGGAGGGCGGCGAGGCTGGCCGCCATGAGCCCCTTGCCCAGCGAGGAGACCACGCCGCCGGTTATGAAGATGAACCGCGTCATGGGAGGAGAGGCTTAGGCGGTGGGGACGGGCGGGGGCAAGCGCGGCGGTTCCGGCAGGCGGATAAAGTTGTGGAGAGCAGGGGGTTGGGGAGACGCGACGCTGCGCGCAGCGTCGCGTCTCCGCCATCGGCGTCGGACCCCTCGCCAACCCTCTCCCAATGGGAGAGGGCTATTCGCCCGAGCCGTTGCCCGAGGCGGCCGGCGCGGCGTCCGGCGTCGCGGGCTGGGCCGGCGCGAGCGTGCCGACCTTCGGCGTCTGGCGCAGCGGCACGATGTCGAGCGACGGCGTGACCGGCACCCTGACCGCTTTCTTCTCCGGCCTGGCATCGGCGGTCGGCGTGGTGCCCGCCCTGGCGCCGCCGGGCTGCTCGGGCGCGGTCCTGGTCGACCGCTCCGCCTTCACGTCGGAAGGCGAGGGGGGCGCCTTGGCGGCGGCCGATGCGTCGGGTGCTCCCGCCGCCGGCAGCGGCAGCGAGAGGCCCGGCGCCGGCACGCCCGGCGCGCCGCCGAGCGGACCGGGGCCGGGGATCGCGCCGAGCGGCGTGCCGCCGCCGACCGGCGCCATCGGCGCGGCGTCGGGGCGGGCGAGGCTGGTGTCGATCGTGCTCGGCGCGCGCGCGACCGAGGCATAGGCGGCGAGCGCGATCGACATCACCACGAACAGCGTCGCGAGCACGGCGGTGGCGCGGGTGAGGAAGTCGGCGGCGCCGCGCGCGCTCATCAGCCCCGACGGGCTCCCCCCCATGCCCAGGCCCCCGCCCTCCGAGCGCTGCATCAGGATCACGCCGACGAGGCTCGCCGCGATGAGGGCCTGGACGACGAGGAGGAAGGTGAACATCGGCGGGCTTTCGGACGTGCGGACGACGCGCCGGCGGACGCGATGTGGCCCGGCGCTCTAGAGGATCGGGCGAGCCGCTTCAATGGGGCCGATCCGCGTCCGCCTGCGCCCAGGGAGGGCCATTGGCGGCGAACGGACATAGGCCCGCAGGCGGACGCTGGCCCCGGCTAGGCCGGCCTGCCGACAAGAAGGCGCAGCGGTCGATCGAGGAACGGTTGCGAACGGAGGTGACCGTGCCTTTCGTCCCAGCGCCCACTCGCAAGATCAGTCGACAACCGATGGACGAAGCGTTCAACCGCCACCTTGGGAACCAAGCTCCAACTGGAGCAGGCCAGTCGCGCTTCGGGGTCGAGCAATGCCTCCGGGCGGCCGTAATACGCCTCGTTGAAGCCATCGCGGCAGTGAAGCGGAATCGGCACCGGCTTCACCTCGACGTGCCGCCCCAGAGCAGTCGCAATGCGCTGGATCGGCGGAAAGCGGCTTGCTTCGATCGCTCTCACCTCGGGGATGTAATCGTTGAGCCAGTAATCTTCCATCAGAGCGGGATCGCCGACGAGAAGCACGACCGGGCCGCGAGTGACCCGACGCATCTCGGCAAGCCCCTTCTCCAGGTCCGACCATTGATGCACCGTGACCGTCGCCATCGCAGCATCGAAGCTGGCGTCTTCAAACGGCAAGTCCTCCGCCACCGCGTCCACCGCGAGGCTCAGATTTGCAGGGCGCTGGGCCCGCATCGACGCCGATGGTTCGACCGCTGTCACTTCCCGGTCGGCCGGTTCGTAGGACCCTGTGCCCGCTCCCACGTTCAGAACAGTCCGGGCGTCTCCCAACGCTTCGAGGATTTGCGCGGCGATGATGGGTTCGGGCTGGCGAAAACGTCCATAGGAGCCGCCAATCTTGCCATAGTCGACGTCCCCGGCGCTTCCGTCTTTGTGACGCGCTTCGTGCATTGCCCGCTCCAACCTTCGCCTCTGCCGGCCAAGGGCTGCCGTCCGTGAACGAAAGCGACCGTCAGCAATCCACCGACAGCGTCAGCCCACCCCTGCCGCCGCCGCGATGATCGGCGCGAACTGCGCCGCCGTCAGGCTCGCGCCGCCGACCAGCGCGCCGTCGACGTCCCGCACCGCCATCAGCTTGGCGGCGTTGTCGGGCTTGACCGAGCCGCCGTAGAGGATGCGCACTGCGGCACCCTCCCCGCCCAGCAGCGCGATAAGCCTGGCGCGGATCGCGGCGTGCATCCCGGCGACGTCGGCGACCGACGGCGTCCGCCCCGTCCCGATCGCCCAGACCGGCTCATAGGCCACCGCCAGCGTCGCGCCCCGGGCGGTCGGCGGGACCGAGCCTTCGAGCTGGCCCGTCACCACCGCCACCGCCTTGCCGGCATCGCGCTCGGCCTCGGTCTCGCCGACGCAGACGATCGCGATCAGCCCCGCGCCGATCGCGGCTTGCGCCTTGGCGCGGATCTCGGCGTCGGTCTCGTGCTGGTCGGCGCGGCGTTCCGAATGGCCGACGATGACGAGCGTCGCGCCCGCCTCCGCCAGCATCCCGGCGGAGACGCAGCCGGTATGCGCGCCCTTGGGCGAACCGTGGCAATCCTGCCCGCCGATCGGCAGCGCCGGCGCGCGCGCCAGGGCGGGAGCGATCAGCGTGAACGGCGGGCAGATCGCGACATCGAGCTCCGGGTGCGCCGCCGCGGCCGCCGCGATGCCGTCGAGCTCGGCCAGCGCGGCGAGCGCGCCGTTCATCTTCCAGTTCCCCGCCACCAGCTTGCGCAGCATGCCGTCCCCCATCTTGCCGATCGGCGATAGCAAGCATGGCCGCGAGCGCCTAGCGCCCGATCCGCTCCGTTCGTCCAGAGCGAAGTCGAGGCCTGTCCCGAGCGCCTGCCTTGGCAAGCGGTCGAAGGGGGCGGTCGCGCGGGGCGGTGTCTCGACTGCTCGACACGGACGGATGGAAGCGGGGACCGTGCCCTCCGTCCGCTTGATGGGCGGCACCCGGGCTTCTATGGCGGCAGCCCCCATCCCTCGATCACGGTGCCTGCCCGCATGCTTTCGATCTTCCGCGGCAAGCTCGCCAAGCGGCTGGCGGTGGGCGTCTTCGCCATCGTCGCCATCGCCTTCATCATCACCGGCGTCGGCACCGGCGGGATCAGGATGGGCGACGCTGAGCTCGGCGGCGGCGACACCATCGCCAGGGTCGGCAAGGAGAAGATCGGCGCCGGCGAGGCCGAGCAGCGCGCGCGGCGCACGCTCGCCGGCATCGCCCAGCAGCAGCCCGGCGTCGGCATGGCGGCGTTCGTCGCGCAGGGCGGGCTGGACCAGGTGATCGAGCAGCTCGTCGCAGCCGAGGCGATGACGATCCTCGGCCGCCGCGAAGGCCTCGCCGCCAGCCGCAAGCTCGTCGACGGCGAGATCGCCGGCGTCCCCGGCTTCGCCGGACCGACCGGCCGGTTCGACCAGCAGACGTTCCGCGCCGCGCTCGCCCAGCAGCACGTCACCGAGGACCGGCTGCGCGCCGAGATCGATGGCGACATCGTCCGCCGCCAGCTGCTGCTGCCGATCGCCGGCGCGGCCCACGCCGCCGACGGGATCGCGCGCGCCTATGCCGCGCTGCTGCTGGAGAAGCGCGCGGGCCGTGTCGCGATCGTGCCGAACGCCGCGCTGGCCGGCGGCGCGGCGCCCGGCGATGCCGAGATCGCCGCCTTCTACAAGGCGCATATCGCCGCTTTCACCACGCCCGAGCGGCGGGTGCTGCGCTATGCGCTGATCGGACGCGACCAGGTCGCCGGCGGCGCGGTGCCGGGCGAGGCCGAGATCGCCGCCGTCTATCGCGGGAACGCCGCCGCCTATGCCGCGACCGAGACGCGCACGCTGGAGCAGGTCGTGTTCGACAGCGAGGCGAAGGCGCGGGCGCTCGCCGCGAGCGTCAAGGGCGGGCAGGGCTTCGCCGATGCCGCCAGGGCCGCCGGCTTCTCGGCGAGCGACATCGCGCTGGGATCGAAGAGCAGGGCCGAGGTCGCGGCGCTCTCCTCGCCGGCGGTCGCGACCGCCGCCTTCGCGGTTGCGGACGGCGGCGTCACCGCGCCGGTCAGGTCGCCGTTCGGCTGGCATGTCGTCCATGTCGCGAAGATCGAGCGCAAACCCGGCCGCAGCCTCGCCGACGCGCGCGCCGGGATCGCCGCCGATCTCGTCAAGCAGAAGCAGGACGCGGCGCTGGCGGCGCTCGTCAACGGCATCGAGGACAAGGTCTCCGGCGGCGCGAGCTTCGCCGACATCGCGCGCGCGAGCGGCCTCGCCGTCGTCACGACGCCGCCGTGGCTGGCGAACGGGCAGGCGCCGGGCGATCCGGCGCGGCGGGCGCCGGCCGAGGTCCCGCTGCCGGCCAAGCCGG
>CAXTPE010000213.1:0-4685 GCA_964245925.1 uncultured Sphingomonadaceae bacterium | reverse complement strand
TTTCATGCGTGTGCTTTTTGCAACAAATGACGAGGCAACTCGCATTGCACGGCTGCACTCCGATTTTGAAACCATAGCGCAAAGTTACGGTATGGAATGGCACATTAGAAACGCTGCAGATCGAAAAAACGTACTTATACTTGTCTCCAAATTCGACCACTGTCTTACTGACTTACTATATCGATCTCGAATAGGCGAGCTATCGATGGAAGTCGTTGGCGTCATATCGAATCATCCGCTCCAGCCTGAGTGGAACGCGGCGCTTGGCGACATCCCGTTTTATCACCTACCGGTGACACCAGAGACTAAGGTGCTGCAGGAAGCTCGAGTTAAAGAGTTATTCGTATCGACGAAAGCAGATATCGCCGTTTTGGCTAGGTACATGCAAATCCTTTCTAACGATATGGCACAATACCTCGCCGGATGCTGTATCAACATTCATCATAGTTTCCTCCCAGGCTTCAAGGGCTCAAAGCCGTACCATCAGGCATACGAGCGGGGTGTGAAGATGATCGGTGCGACGGCGCATTACATCACAGCCGATCTCGATGAAGGGCCCATCATTGCTCAGGACGCGGAGCCAATTTGTCACGCCGACACGGTCGAAGATCTGATTCGGAAAGGTCGCGACATCGAGCGCCGGGTTCTCGCGGATGCGGTATCGTATCATCTCAGCGATCGAGTATTTCTAAATGGATCGAAGACGGTCGTGTTTCGACATTGATATCATATAAATTTGAGTCGTAATCATTATCGACCGAAGTCGGTATAATACTCTAAATTCTCGGAATCTACAGATGTTTTCTGATTATTATTAGATGTGAAGATTTCACTATTCAAGATTGCTCAACTCATTTCAGCGATAGCTTTGTTCATGCCATTAGGTCGAGACTCAATTCGATGTATAATGTTAGACAGCCAGAGCTTCATCAGCTAATCATGTTCCTCAAAGTAGTGGAGACGCGGTCTTTTGTAGGCGCAGCTAGACTCGTTGGGAGGACGCAACCAGCCGTCAGCCAGGCAATCGCAAGACTTGAAGAAATCTACGGTGGCGACCTTTTCGAACGTCGACGGGGCGCGCTGTTGGAACTCACGCCGATCGGACAAGCCATTCTACCGTCGGCACGTATGATCCTCGATGCGCTCGACCAGCAGATGATCCGGGCAGCCGCCACCGCGCAGAGCCGGGTCGGCAACCTGACGCTCGGGTTTTCGCCCGGACTCCTCCTCGGCCCATTGCGATCCGGCATCGCTGGTTTCATTGCAACAAGCCCGCAGGTGCGCTTGCGCCTCGTCGAAGCAGGTCCTCAAGACCTGCGCCGGCAGCTCACCGAGCGTGCGATCGACCTCATGATCGTGGCGCCCGCGCCAAGGCTCGAAAGCAAGACGCTGGCGCAGGAGCGATTGTGGGAAGAACGACTGATCATGGCGCTGCCAGCCGATCATGCGCTCGTCGAGAAGGCTGCGGTAAGCTGGGACGATGTCGCCGAGTTGTCGATCATCCTGAAGAACTGTCATTTCGAGCTGGTGGCCTATCGCGCGTTGCTCGACCGCCTCGACCGAGAGGTCCACCTCGAACAGCACGACGTCTCCTGCACGACCTTGCTCGAGATGATCGGGCTTGGCATGGGTGCGACGATCATGTTCGCGTCTGGAGCGATCCCGCACCGGGGCGTCGCGTACCGGCCGATCGACGAAGCGGATGCAACGATCGTCGTCGAAGCTGTGTGGCCCCAGGACGATCGCAACCCGCTGCGCCATCGCCTGCTCACCCTCATCCGCGAGCACAAGAACGACGTGGCGCCTATCTCGCCGTCCACGGCTCCAGCACCAGATCGCGGCTGACCAGTACGCGCACACGCGCGCCGGGACGGATGGTGATGGTCGGCTGCGCGTCGAGCTGATGCTCGACCAGCTTGTCGCCGGCGCGTTCGACCGACTGGCCCGCGCTGTCGCGGATGGCGAACGCGATATCGTCGTTGTTGCCGCCGCCGGTAGCGACGCTGGATCCGACGCCGAACAGCGTCGAGAGCAAACCTGCCTCGATCAGCTTGCCGGTGTGACGGTTTACCCGGTCGGCGAACCCCGACTGCCCGGCGGCATCGGTGCCGATCAACCGGTCAAGATCGAGCGAGCGACCGTCCGGCAGGATCAGCCGCAACCAGACCACCAGAGCGCGCGACTGGCCGTAGCCGACATGGGCATCGTAGATGCCGATCAGCCGCGTGCCCTGCGGGATAAGCCTGGTGTGGCCGGTCGTGGAGTCGAACACGTCCTCGGTCACCTGCGCCACCACCTCTCCCGGCAAGTCGGACGACAGGCCGGTGATCAACGCCGCGGCGATGGTGGAGCCGGCGGTCACGACGTAGCGGCCGGCGGCGGCGGCGAGCTGTCCGCTGTTTACGCTTGGGGTCCGAGCGCCGCCCGCGACGAACGCTGCCTTGCGATCCTGTGCGTCGGCGCTAGGTGGTGATGCGGTCGCGTTCGACGCGGTCGACGTGGCAACCGACGTGGCTGGCTGCGCTTCGGCGGTTTGGGTCGATCTCCCGGTCTCGCCGGAAGCGAACAGCTTGCTCGACCGTGCGCTGTCGCGTTGTTGCCGCTGCCGTTGAACGGCGGCGGTGGTTTCGTTGTTGAGTGAGTTCGACGTAGCGCCGCCGGTCGCGGGCGGCGCGGAGCCGTCCGCACCAGGAGCGCCCGGCGGGTTGGAGGATGCCGACGGCGGTCCCAGTGCAGTGACCTTATCCCGAGCGACCGCACCGTAATCCTTAGGCGCGGTCGCCAGCAGGTCGGTCGGCTGGCGACGATCGACCGCGACCTTCTCTTGGGGCGCGGCGTGGTGATCGCCGGAACTCAGCGCGAACACGAGCGCCGCCGCCAAGCCGATTGCGCTGCCGCCCGCGAACAGCGTGATAACCCGCCGCGAGAGACGCCGGGGTCGAGGTGCCGGCGCCCGGGTCGCGATCGGTGCCGCGCGCTCGACTGGACGGACCGGCGGCTCTATCCCATCTTCGTCATAGGTGCTCACGACCGCTGCTCCCGGGCGCGGGTGCGCTCGATCCGCACGATCTGCTGCTTAGCTGTCCCGAGCCGCAGCTCGGCGACCGCGAATAGCCGGTCGACGACGATGTACCGCCCGGTCACCCGGTAATTGACCAACTCGGCCTTATTCTTCTCGCCGAGCAGGAACAGCGGCGGCAGCTCGGATTGCGCGATGCTGGCCGGAAACAGGAGGTAGGTCTTGGCGCCGTCGTCGAACACCTGCACCGGCCGCCATGGCGGCGTGTCGCCGGATAGCTTGTAGGAGAAGTCGAGTTTCGCCGGATCGATCCCGACCTGCACCTGCGTGGCGGCGACTTGGCTGGCGGCCTCGATCCGTGCCTTTACCGCGATCAGCTCGTCCTGCGGATAGGACCAGCCGACGCTGGCCATATAGGTCGCCGAGGTCGAGCGAATCTCGACATGATAGGTGCGCCGGTCGGTGTTGATGACGAGGTTGGTCTTGAGGCCGGGATCGGTCGGCTTGACCAGGATGTGGGTACGTCGGCTCGGACCCGCGCCGCTCGACGCCTCGCCGATCACCCAGCGGACGGTGTCGCCGGCCGCGACCGCGCCGGTGTCGGAGAGCGTCTCGCCCTCCTGCAGCATGATGTCGGTGACCTGCCCGACCGCGGCATAGACCTGATAGAGCCCGCCGGGCGCGTAGCTGAACAACTGCGAAGCGCCTTGCCAGCCATAAGGCCGCGGCTCGACGCGTGCGGCTTGGGTGGCGGCGGCGACCGGCTTGATGGCTCGGTCCGGCGGTGCAGCCAGCGCCGACGTCGAGACGAGCAACGTGGATACGAACAATGTGATGCGCATGATCATTCTCCAAGGTCCTGGGACCAGTTGATGGCGTGGACGTAGAGCCCGAGCGGATTGCGGCCGAGCGCGGCGGCGTCGGTCGGGGTGCGGACGACGACGGTCAGGATCGCCGACCAGTGGGTGGTGGTCGACAGCTGGCCGTGGTCGTAGCGGCGTTCGTCCCAGGCGATGCGGAAGCTGTCGGCGGACGCGCGCACGACATTCTTGACGTCGACCGAGACTTGCGTGTCGGCAAGCGTCGCGAACGGGTCCGAGCCACGCGCGTAATCGTTGAGCGCGGCCGAACCCTGCTCGGTGGTGAAGTCGTAGGCGGCGCCGAGGTTCTGCCGCAGCACGATCGGATCGGCGGGCCGGCTGCGGACGTTCTCGATGAACCGCGCCAGATGCCAAGCGATCTGCGGATCGGTCGGGCGATAGTCGGATTCGGCGGGCGCAACGCCGTGTGCCGCGCCGAGCTTATCGACCTCGACGACGTACGGGACGATATGGCTGCCGAACCGCAGCCGCAGATTGTCGACGACACTGAGGCTGAGCAGCGCAGTCGCGCCGTACGCCATCAGTCGCCAGCTGTGGGCCTGCTGACGCGCCGAGCCGATGCGGTCGTCCCACGCCTGTGCGGCGCGCTGATAAGGGGTCTCGGGTTGCGGCTCGCGGCCGAGACGCGACGAGGAACGGCGGAACGGGTTCATGAGCGATCCTCCAGGGAGATGTGGGCGGCACCGCCGCCGTGATCGGCGGAGCGCAGGGTGTGGGCAGTGAGCATCGCACCTTGGGTCATGGTCTGGCGGCGGCGCAGCGACACGGCCCAAGCGGGAGCGCCG
>CAXTPE010000212.1:0-4709 GCA_964245925.1 uncultured Sphingomonadaceae bacterium | reverse complement strand
TCCTGGCGGAAGGCCTGACGCTGATCGAACGCCGCAACGCGCACGAGGTCCTGCGCGATCTCGCCTCCGACGCCTACGACCACCACTTCGGCAAACCGTGGCGGCCGCACTCAGGTTCGCTGGTCAGCCGCAAGACACTCACCGCGACGCTGATCGACTCCAGGGACTTCATCGCCGCCCGCAAGCGCGCCGAGACCCAGGTCATGCTGCCCGCCGGACCGAAGGTGGCATTCACCGGCGGGGCCGACGTCAACGACCACAAGGCGATTTGGGCCGCGCTCGACCGGGTTCATTCCAAGCACCCCGACATGGTACTGCTCCACGGTGGATCGCCGAAGGGTGCCGAGCTGATCGCCGCCAAATGGGCCGACGCCCGCAAAGTCGCGCAGGTCGCGTTCAAGCCCGACTGGACGCGCCACGCCAAGGCCGCTCCGTTCAAGCGCAATGACCAGATGCTGGACATCCTGCCGATCGGCGTCGTGGTGTTCCCCGGCACCGGCATCCAGGACAACCTCGCCGACAAGGCGAAGAAGATGCGCATCCCCCTGTTCGACTTCCGCAAGGGAGGCGGCGGATGATCGCCAGACCGCCAGCGACTGATTGAATTGAACCATGGCCAGCCGCGCTCACACGTCAGCTCAGGGCACGGCTCTCAGTCATTGCCCTACCGCCCGCTATCCGTTGAATATCGCTCAACGGAGTTGCATAGAAGGTGCGACCGCGGAGGACGGAAAATGCGCATCAGCCGCGCTGATCTTGCAGACTTCGCCTACTTCATCGCATTGGCGAAGCACCGCAGCTTTCGCCGCGCGGGACTGGAGCTCGGCGTTACCGCCTCCGCCCTTAGCCACTCGCTGAAGGGGCTGGAGACGCGTATCGGCGTGCGCTTGATCAACCGGACAAGTCGCAGCGTCACCTTGACGGCGGCCGGCGAGGACCTCCACGGCGCGCTGACCGCGCCATTCGAAGCCATTGGTACGGCAGTCGAGGGGCTCAACCGATACCGGGATGAGCCAGCCGGCCGGATCAGCTTGAATGTGATGGAGCACGCAAGCTCGCTAATACTCGCCCCTGTGCTGCCGGTCTTCGTCGACCGATATCCCGGGATCGCGATCAACGTCGCGATCACCAACCACATGGTCGATGTGGTCGCGCATGGTGCGGATGCGGGAATCCGCTGGGGCGGCACGGTGCCCGAAGACATGATTGCGCAACGACTATCCGGCGACATTCGCTGGGTCGTTGTGGGATCACCGGCTTATCTCGAGCGACACGGCGTGCCCTTGCACCCGCGTGAGCTCTCCGATCATCGGTGTCTGCGCATCCACTTGGGCGACGACACGATCTATCATTGGGAGTTCGAGAAAGCCGGCGAGGAATTTGCGATTGATGTGCCGGGGGCGATCACCCTCGACCAGACCCAGTTCGCGCTCGACCTGGCCGCAGCCGGAGCCGCGCTTGCTTATCTTCCAGAGCCCAGCGTCAGGCCATTCCTAGAGCAAGGGCGGCTCAGCCCGGTCCTTGCGGACTGGTCCTCGATGGGTCCGGGATTTCACATCTACTACCCGGGACGGCGGCAGCTGCCTACCGGACTGCGGCTACTGATCGACCTCATTCGGGAGATACAGCCGCTCGCGCGATAGCATCAATCGATGAGTCGAGCTCATCGCTTCATCGCGGAGATTATGGGTGATCTTCGCTTCTTCGCACGACTAAATCCGGAGCGTCGATCACGGGGTGTCCCCGCGATCAGGCGAAATCGGGCGGAGAAATTGCGTGGCGGAGTCAGCCATTTTTGAAGATCGCGTTGCCGTTGACGGCAAGCGCAGCCGCCATTCGGGGTGGAGCGCGGTTATGGCGCTGACGCTCTGCGTGTCGACGCTGATCGCGTCCGAGTTCATGCCGGTCAGTATCCTTACGCCGATCGCTTCCGACCTCCACCTGACGCAGGGAGCTGCCGGCCAGGCGATCGCGATCTCCGGTTTGTTCGCGGTGCTCACCAGTCTATCGATCGCCAGCATCACGCGCGGGATTGACCGCCGTGTCCTCCTGCTCGGCCTGACACTCCTCATGCTGGTCTCGGGACTCACGGTGGCCTTTGCGCCCAACTTCCTGGTGTTCATGGGCGGCCGTGCTTTGATCGGTGTTGTCATCGGCGGCTTCTGGTCGATGTCGGCCGCGACCGTGATGCGTCTATTGCCGAAGGATCAGGTCCCCCGCGGGCTTGCCTTGCTCAACGGTGGCAACGCGCTCGCGACCACCATCGCCGCGCCGCTCGGCAGCTTTCTCGGTCAGTATATCGGCTGGCGTGGCGCCTTCTTCATCGTGGTTCCGCTCGCCGCCATCACCTTCGCGTGGCAGTGGCTGACGCTACCGGCGATGCCGTCTGATCGGAATATAGAAGGTGCCAGCGCGCTTGGTGTCTTGCGCCGGCCGACGGCGCGGATCGGGGCCGCCGCCGTGGCGCTGCTATTCGCCGGACAATTCGCGCTGTTCACCTATGTGCGTCCCTTTCTCGAAGGCGTGACGCAGCTCGGCGTACCGGCGCTTTCGCTGGTCCTCCTGTTGATGGGCGCGGGCGGTCTACTCGGCACGTTCATCTTCGGGCGTCTGGTCGCGGGCAGCCTCTCTGCCACGCTCATTCTCGCACCCGTTGGAATGGCAATCATCGCGTGCGCGCTGGTGGTGACGGGAAGGCTCGCCGTGCCCACTGCTGTACTGCTGACGCTCTGGGGCGTCGTGGGCACCGGTGCGCCTGTCGCTTGGTGGACATGGGTGGCCCGCCGCTTCCCGGACGACGCGGAGGCCGCCGGTGGGTTGCTGGTGGCGGTGGTCCAACTGGCGATCACGCTGGGCGCGGGCGTCGGTGGCCTCCTGTTCGACGCCGCCGGCTATCGGGCCACGTTCCTCACCAGCGCGCTCCTGCTCGCTGGCGCCGCCATCCTGGCCGCTCTCGACGCGCGATCGGAGCGGGCATCTTCGATGAAGGCGTCTTGGGACACTTTCACTCCGGGCGGCGCCGCCCCGGCCGTCAACGCACCAATCGGAGCCAGCTGATGCTCTTGATTGCACCCTTCGCGCTTCTCGCTCTCGATCCCGCCCCAGCCGATCCTCAAAGGAACACGACCATGGAAATCACCCGCAAGCACGACATGAAGACCGTCGATGGACCCGCCGAATACTTCACCGGCAAAGTAACAATCACCGGCCAGTTCCAGCGTCCCGAGCCCTCGCGCGTCGGCGGCGCGATCGTGCACTTTGAGCCGGGCGCACGCACCGCGTGGCATACCCATCCGGCGGGCCAAACGCTGATCGTGACCGAAGGCGTTGGCTGGACCCAGATCAAGGACGGGCCGAAGCTGGAGTTCCACGCCGGCGACGTCCTGTGGTGCCCGGCCGAGCATAAGCACTGGCATGGCGCGACACCGCACGAAGGCATGACCCACGTCGCCATCCAGGAGTCCGTCAACGGCTCGCCGGTGACGTGGATGGAGAAGGTGACTGACGCGGAATATCTCGCGCCGCTGGCGAAGGACTAAGCCATGCCGCACGTCATCGTGAAGCTGTGGCCCGGCAAATCGGATGACCAGAAGCGCCGTCTGGCCGATGCCATCACGCAGAATGTGACCAACATCTTCGACTACGGCGACGACGCGGTGTCGGTCGCGTTCCAGGAGGTCCAGCCGAACGACTGGACCGAGCAGGTCTACGGCCCGGACATCCTCGGGAAGTGGAACGATCTGGCCAAGCAACCGGGCTACGGGGCCCGCCCCTCAGAACAGAGGCATGGATCATGATATTGGAAGAGACCTTCACCCTATCCAACGGTGTGCCCGTTCCGAAGTTAGGGCTCGGAACCTGGCGGATCGAGGACGATACCGTAGCGCGGGTGGTCCGCGACGCCGCGGATGTGGGTTATCGCCATTTCGACACCGCCCAAGCCTATGGCAATGAACGTGGTGTGGGCGAAGGCCTGCGCGCCAGTGGCATCCCGCGAAACGAACTTTTCGTCACCACCAAGCTCGCCGCCGAGTGCAAGACCTACGCCGAGGCAAAGGAGCGCATCGACGGCTCGCTGAGCGCGCTCGGGCTGGATCAAATCGATCTGATGCTCATCCACAGCCCGCAGCCCTGGTCCGAGTTCCGCGAGGGCGAACGCTTCGATGCTGGCAATCTGGAGGCGTGGCGCGCGCTCGAAGAGGCCTATGGCGCGGGCAAGCTCCGCGCGATCGGCGTCTCTAATTTCGAGCGAGCCGATCTGGACAACCTGTTCGACAACGGCGCGGTCGCGCCGATGGTCAACCAGATCCTTGCCCATGTCGGAAGCACGCCGTTCGACCTGATCGACTACAGCCGCAGCCGGGGCATTCTCGTTGAAGCTTACTCTCCGGTCGCCCATGGCGCGGTGCTCAATAATCCGGAGCTTGCCACAATTGCCGCCAAGTATGGCGCGAGCGTCCCCCAGCTTTGCATCCGCTACTGCCTCGAACTCGGGCTGCTGCCGCTGCCCAAGACGGTCACGCCAGAGCACATGCGCAGCAACGCCGTGTTGGACTTCGAAATTTCAAACGCGGACATGGCAACCCTGGAGAATGCTGAAATTGGCACCGATTATGGTGCTGCGAGTATGTTCCCGGTGTTTGCCAAGAAGCGGCAGGTTGACGGTGCTTAAGGTGTGCAGTCATTACAGAGCTAGACGGCCGGCGGCT
>CAXTPE010000211.1:0-4715 GCA_964245925.1 uncultured Sphingomonadaceae bacterium | reverse complement strand
GCCAGCTCCGCAAGGGCTGCTACGATCACGCCGCGCGCGTCGACGACATGAACGTCAACGGCATCGCCGCGTCGCTCAACTTCGCCAGCGCCGTCGCCTTCGATGGCAGCCTGTTCCTGAAGGTCGACGACAGGACGATGGGGCTGACCCATCTGCGGGCCTATAACGACTGGCATATCGACGAATGGTGCGGCAGCCATCCGGGCCGCTTCATCCCGTGCGCCATCCTGCCGATGTGGGATCCCGCGCTTGCCGCGAGCGAGGTCGCGCGGATCGCCGCCAAGGGCTGCCACACCGTCTCGATCAACGAGAACCCGACCACCCAGGGCCTGCCCAGCATCCACAATCCGCAGTGGGAGCCGCTGTGGAAGGCGATCGCCGACAACGACACCACCATCTGCCTGCACATCGGCAACGGCAATCCTTCGCCGCATGCCTCGATGGAGACGCCGATCGAGGCCTGGATCACCACCATGCCGATGTCGATCTCCACCGGCGCCGCCGACTGGCTGAACCTGGCCGCGCTCCACCGCTATCCCGACATGCGCATCGCGCTCTCCGAAGGCGGCATCGGCTGGGTGCCCTATTTCCTCGAGCGCGCCGATTTCAGCAACGTGCAGCACCGGGCATGGACCCATTCGCTCTTCACCGACATCAGGCCGAGCGAGCTGTTCAGGAAGCATTTCATGACCTGCTTCATCGACGACGAGTTCGGCCTCAAGAACCTCGCCTCGATCGGCGAGGACATGGTCGCCTATGAATGCGATTATCCGCACTCGGATTCGCTCTGGCCGAACGCGCCGGAGCGGCTCCATCAGACGATCGGGCATCTCACCGATGCGCAGATCGACAAGGTGACGCACCAGAACGCGATGCGCTTCTTCCGCTTCGATCCGATCGCGATCCACGGGCGCGAGGCGCTGACCGTCGGCGCGCTGCGGCGGCAGGCGGTCGCGGCGGGCGTCGACACGACGCCGATCTCGTCGGGCGGCGCGAAGCCGCTGGCCGAGGGCGAGACGCCGCGGCCGGTGACCTCGGGCGACATCATCAAGATGTTCATGTCGCACGCCGAAGCGGCCTGAAACAGGGGGGGGGGTGATGACCGGCGTGGAGTTGCTCGCGCGCCTCCGCGTTCCGGTCGTCACCGCCTCCATGCCGCTCGGCGCCGGCGGTCATGCCGGCCACCGCGGCGTGACCACCGCCATGCCGTCCCGCCCGTCGACCGACAGGGTGGGGGCTCCGCCCTAGCGCAGCTCGTAGAAGTCGTAATGGACCGTCCAGTTGTCGCCGTCGCGCTCCAGCCGCGACTTGCCGACCGCCTGGATCCGCGCCAGCCAGGCATAGCGCGGATCGCCGGTGTCGAACGTGGCGGCGACGCGCGAGGCGCGGTTCGCGACGTCCGCCACGTCGAGCTTGCCGCCGTAGCGCAGGCCCACCAGCGCGCCGTCATGAGTGCGGATCGCCATGCGCACGTCGATCGTGCCGATGTCGCCGGCCAGGATCAGCCAGTCCGCGGCGCTCGCGCCCGCCTTCTCGCCGCGCAGCCGCTCGCCCTCGAACACCGCGCTGCGGATGTCGCTCATCGAGCGCTGCCCGGTCGGCGTCCGGCCGAACTGGAGCGGCGGATCGACCTCGAAGCGCGCGGTGCAGAGCGGGATCAGTTCCATCATCCAAGCCACCTCTATGCCGCGAGCGGAAAACCGCCGCCCACCTGCAGCGTCGTGCCGGTCACGAACGCGGCATCGTCCGAGCAGAGGTAGAGCATCGCGGCGACGATGTCGGCGACCTCGCCGCGCCGGCGCAGCGCCTGCATGGCGGTGATGCGCGCCCACATCTCGGGCGGCAGCTCGGCGACGATCGTGTCGGTCGCCATCAGCCCGGGCGCCACGCCGACGACGCGGATGTCGTCCGGCCCGAAATCGTTCGCGAGCGTCAGCGTGATGCCCCGCACCGCCTGCTTCGATGCCCCATAGGCGGTCTGGCAGCCATAGGACGCCGCGGACGCGAGGTTCAGGATCACCCCGCCGCCGCGCGCCTTCATCGATGCGTGGCAGGCGAGCGAGCAGGCGATCGTGCCGATCAGGTTGACGTCGTAGATCCGCCGGATCGCGGCGAGGCCCATCGTCAGCAGCGGCTGGTTGTAGGTCATCGCGTGCAGCCCGGCATTGTTGATGAGGATGTCGATCCCGCCGAACGCCTCGCTCGCCAGCGCCACCGCCACGGCGACGGCGGCGTCGTCGGCGACGTCGCAGCCGAGCGCGATCGCCTCGCCGCCCTCCGCGCGGATCGCGGCGGCGACGTCTTCCGCCGCCGCGAGATCGACATCGACCTGGACGACGCGCGCGCCGCGCGCCGCCAGCGCGCGCCCGAACGCCTCGCCGAAGCCGCGTCCGCCGCCCGTGATGAAGGCCGCCTTGCCGTCGAATCCGCCCGCCATCCGTGCCCCGCCTCGATCGGAAAGCGCCAAGGCTGGCCGCGCCGGGGCGGCGCGTCAAATCGCCCGAGCGAATATCGTGGCGGCGCGGCGCGGCGGAGTGTCGCCCGCCATCGCCATCGTCCATAGCTTTCCCGGCGAGACCAGCGGAGCCGACGACAGATGACCCAGCGGATCGAGATCGACCTGCCGCCGATCGATCCGGCGGCGGCGGCGACGCTCGGCGGCTTCCTCGACGAGGTGGCCGAGCGCTTCGGCCCGCGCGAGGCGATCGCGTTCGACGATCCGCTGCGCGGCGGCGCGCGAGTCGCCTGGAGCTATGCGGAGCTGCGCGGCCATGCCCGCGCCGTCGCCAGGGCGCTGGTCGCGGCCGGCACGGGCAAGGGCACGCGCATCGGCATCCTGCTCGGCAATCGCCCCGAGTTCGTCGCCGCGCTGTTCGGCGTCGCGCTGGCGGGCGGTGTCGCGGTGACGCTCTCGACCTTCTCGACCCGCGACGAGCTCGCCGCGCTGCTCGAGCTTTCCGACATCGACATGCTGCTCACCCAGCGCGGCATCGCCAGGCGCATGCTCACCGACGACCTGGCGGCGCTGCTCCCCGATGCGCGGGACGGCGCGATCGCCTCGGCGCGCTTCCCCTATCTGCGCCACGTCGCCGTGCTGGGCGGGGCGGGGGAGGGCGGCTTCCGGCGCTGGGAGGATTTCATCGCCGCCGGCGCCGCCGTCCCGGAGGCGGTGCTCGACGCCCGCGCCGCGCGGGTCGGCGGCAACGACCAGGGCGTCATCATCTACACCTCCGGCACGACCAGCATGCCCAAGGGCGTGATCCACCTCCACTCGACCGTGGTGAAGCAGTTCCGCTGGCAGTCGCGGATCTACGGGCGGACGGCCGCGTCGCGGATCGCCTCGCCGTTCCCGCTGTTCTGGTCGGCAGGGATCGTCTCGGTGCTCGGCTCGACGCTCGCCGCCGGCGGCGCCTATGTCGGCGACGAGGTGTTCGAGCCGGGCGCCGCGCTCAAACTGATCGCGCGCGAGCGGATCGACGAATATTACGGCTTCCCGACCCATACCGCCGCGCTCGCCGATCATCCCGACTGGCCGACCGCCGACCTCTCCTCGCTGACCCGCGTCACCGGCAACAACGAGTTCGACGGCCATCCCAACGCGCGCCCCGACCCCGGCTGGAACCACATCGTCGCCTATGGGATGAGCGAGAGCTGCACCTCGGTGGTCAGCCACCTCTCGACCACGCCGACCGCGCTCCAGCGCCAGAGCGCCGGCCGGCCGCTGCCGGGCATCGAGCTGCGCATCGCCGACTTCGATACCGGCGCGGTGCTGGATGCCGGCCAGGAGGGCGAGATCTGCGTGCGAGGGCCGACGATGATGCCGCATTATGTCGGCATGCGACGCGAGGACAGCTTCGACGACGAGGGCTTCTTCCACGCCGGCGATACCGGCTTCGTCGATCCGCAAGGCTATCTCCACTGGACCGGGCGCATCAAGAACATGGTCAAGACCGGCGGCGCCAACGTCGCCTCCGGCGAGGTCGAGGCGGCGGCGGCGGCGCTCGGCACGCTCAAGCTCTGCCGCGTGATCGGCATGCCGGACCGGCGGCTCGGCGAGATGGTGGTGCTGTGCGCGGTCAGGGAGGAGGGCGGCGACGCGACCGAGGACGAGGTGCGCGCCGCGCTGCGCGGGAAGCTCGCCGCCTACAAGGTGCCGCGTCGCGTGCTGTTCTTCGCGATCGACGATTATCCGCTGACCTCGACCGGCAAGGTCAAGGACAAGGAGCTGCGCGAACTCGCCGAGGCGCGGATGGCGGAGTAGCGCTCGCATGACTTCGGCTTTGCCCGCCGTCATCCCCCGCGCGGGCGGGAATGACGGAAGCGGAGCCAAGCTGAAGCCGTCCCGCGCGATCGCTCAGACAGCGGACATCGCCGTGTCGGCGGCGGTGCCGGGCACCCGTGCCGCGCCGGCGCCGCGCACGGTCTGCTGGAGGAAGCGGATGACCGCGCGGATGCGCGGGATGCGCCGCAGATCGGCATGCACGAGCAGCCAGTAGGAGCGGCGCACGCGCACCTCCTCGATCAGGATCTGGCGGATGTTGGGGGTGAGGCGCGCCGCGAAGCTGTGGAGCAGGCCCAGCCCCACGCCGGATCCGATCGCGCTCTGCTGCGAGATGATCGAGCTGCTGCGGAACGCCAGCCGGGGATTGGCGACGATCTGGTTGAGCGGCGCATAATCGTCGCTGTCGAGCAGATCCTCGATGAAGCCGACGAAC
>CAXTPE010000210.1:0-4724 GCA_964245925.1 uncultured Sphingomonadaceae bacterium | reverse complement strand
GTCCTGGGCGAGCCGCGCCAGCGCCATGTAGATCGCCGCGTCGCCGGGCGGGTGGTAGTTGCCCATCACGTCGCCGACGATCTTGGCGCACTTGCGATAGGGGCGGCCGGGGACGAACCCGCCCTGCTCGCAGGCGAAGAGGATGCGGCGGTGGACCGGCTTGAGGCCGTCGCGGACGTCGGGCAGCGCGCGGCTGACGATCACCGACATGGCATAGTCGAGATAGCTCGACTTCATCTCGTCGACGATCGAGACGGGGGAGATGTCGCTCAGGTCGCTGGGCGGAGGCGCGCTGGCCACATCGGGTTCCGGTGATGCTGTGGAAGGGTAGCCGACGCCCTAGCGCACCGCGCGCGCGCGCGCCACCCCGCGCCTGCGCGCACGCGAGGGGGACAGCCCGGTCAGCCGCGCACGAAGCGCCAGACGGCCTCGTCCGATCCGTCGGGATCGAAGCGGTAGCCGTCGCTGTCGAAGCCCTTCAGCGCGGCGACGTCGGTCAGGCGGTGCTCGCAGATGTAGCGCGCCATCATGCCCCGGGCGCGCTTGGCGGCGAAGCTCTCGAAGCGCGGCCCGTCCGGCGCGGCCTGGCGGAAATCCACGCCGAGGATGCGCGCTCCGGCGGGTGGCGCCTGCTCGATCGCGTGCCAATATTCCTTGCTGGCGAGGTTGACGATCACGCCCGATCCGTCGGCCGCCAGATCCTCGGCGAGCGCTTCGCCCGGCCGGCCGCCCCACCAGCCGTACAGGTCCTGCCTGCGCCCCGGCGCCCAGCGCGTGCCCATCTCCAGCCGATAGGCGCGGATCGCGTCGAGCGGCCGCAGCAGCCCGTACAGCCCCGAGAGGATGCGGACATGATCCTGCGCGAAGGCGAGGCCCGGCGCGTCCAGCGTGCGCGCCTCGAAGCCCGTGTAGACGTCGCCGGCGAAGGCGTAGAGCGCGGGCCGCTCGGGCGCGTCGGCGAAGCCCCGGAAGCGCGCGGCGTTGAGATCGGCGAGCTTCGGCGAGATGTGCATCAGCGCCGCGAGCCTGGCGCGCGAGAGCCTCGCGGCGCCCTTCGCCAGCGCCTCGGCTTCCGCGCCGAAGCGGGGCGCGCTCGGCGTCGCGAAGGGCGGCGGCGGCCGCTCATAGTCCAGCGTCTTGGCGGGCGAGAGCAGCGCGATCATCGCCGCGCCCGGTAGCAGGATCGCCCTCCTCGTCAACGGCCCCGGGCGCGGCGGCCGATCCAGCGTCTTGAATCGATCCGCCCGCGCCCGTAGCTTAAGCGGCAGCCGGCAGCGCTGAACGCCGGCATCGAGGAGGCCTGACCGATGAAGCTCATCTCCACCGCCGCGCTGGCCGCGGCCCTTGCCGTCGGCGGCATCGCGCTCGCCGGGCTCCAGCCGGCCGAGGCGAAGAAGGCGGCGGAGCCGAAAGCCGCCAAGTACAGCCCCGCCATCCAGCAGAACGTGCCCGTCGCCCAGAAGGCGACCGAGGCCGGCACCTTCGATGCCGCCAAGACCGCGATCGCCGCCGCCGAGGCGGGCATCCAGACGCCCGACGACCGATATGCGGTGGGCATCGCCAAGATCCAGCTCGGTCAGAAGAGCCAGGACCAGGCGTTGCTTTCGCAGGGCGTCGACCTGACGCTCGCCAGCGGCAGCGGCCAGCTCACGCCCGATCTCCAGAAGCAGCTGCTCGGCACCCAGGCGACGCTCGCCTATCAGGCGCGCGACTATCCCAGGGCGGATGCGGCCTTCACCAGGGAGGTGGCGCTCGATCCCGGCAATGGCGAGCTGCTGATCTCGCTCGCCGAGATCAAGAACCTCGAAGGCCGCACCGCCGAGGCCTTCCCGCTGATCGACCAGGCGATCGCCGTCAAGAAGCAGGCCGGCCAGCCGGTCCCCGAGGACTGGTACAAGCGCGCCTTCGCGCTCGCCGTGAACGGCAAGGACACCGCCAACGCCAACAAGTTCGGGCCGGTGTGGCTCGCCGCCTATCCGAACCCGACCAACTGGCGCGACGCGCTCATCACCTATCGCGACATGAACCGCGCCGATCCGCAGGCGGAGCTCGACATCTTCCGGCTGATGCGCGCCGCCAGGGCGCTGAACGGCGAGCGCGACTTCTTCGAATATGCCAATTCGGCCTATAACAAGGGCCTGCCCGGCGAGGCCGCCGGCGTGCTCGGCGAGGCGAGCGCCGCCAACATGATAAAGGGCACGAGCCCGGCGCTGAGCGAGCTCAAGTCGCTCTCCGGCACCAAGATCGCCGCCGACCGCGCGTCGCTCGCCGCCAGCGCGACCCGCGCGCAGGCCGCCCCCACCGGCAAGCAGTCGGCGAGCACCGCCGACGCCTATCTCGGCTACGGCGACTATGCCAGGGCGGCGAGCCTCTACCAGGCGGCGCTGCAGAAGGGCGGCGTCGATACCGACACGGTCAACACGCGGCTCGGCATCGCGCTCTCCCGCGGCGGCCAGAAGGCGGCCGCGCTCGCGGCGTTCGCCAAGGTGACCGGGCCGGTGCGCAAGGGCATCGCCGACTATTGGGTGATCTGGACGAACGCCCAGGCGGGGTAGCGCGTGATGACCTCGCGTTGAACGGGAGGAGGGCGTGCGGTGATCCCGTTCCGCCCTGTCGGACGACGCCGATCCCGCCTCAGACCGCGTCGACCGGCACGCCCGGCAGATCCTTCGCGGTGCGGATCGTCAGCGAGGTCTTGACGTGCGCGACCGCCGGCGCGGTGGTGAGGTGCGAGGTGAGGAAGGCCTGGAACGCCTGGAGGTCGTGCGCGACGATCTTCAGGATGAAGTCGATCTCGCCGTTGAGCATGTGGCACTCGCGCACCTCGGGGAGCGTCGCGACATGCTTCTCGAAGGCGCGCAGATCGTCCTCCGCCTGGCTGCGCAGCGAGACGAGCGCGAACACCATGATGCCGTAGCCGAGCGTCGGCGCGTCGAGCCGGGCGTGATAGGAGCGGATCGCGCCGGCCTCCTCGAGCGCGCGCACGCGCCGCAGGCACGGCGGGGCGGTGAGCCCGGCGCGGCGCGCCAGCTCGACGTTGGTCATGCGGCCATCGCCCTGCAGCTCGTCCAGGATGATGCGATCGATCGCGTCCAGCATAGCGGGGTTCGCCACGCGCATTTCCTTCGCGCCAGGAGGCATTCCTTATAATAATATTCCACGCTTGCGCAACTGTCCCGGTTTGCGACTGGCGCGGAACAGTATGCTTTGCCGCAACCGCGTGGCGCGGTATCGTCAAGCCAGGGTCGTGGCCAGGCGGCCGCAACCAGGGTCGCGGCCAGGCGGCCGCAAGGGGTGCGCCGGGTGCGATTTGATGACATGCTCGCAACGGTGCTCGCCCAGCCGGCCGAGACGCCGGCGGCGCGCGCCGCGCTGTGGCGGCAGCTCATCGACATCGCCGCGCAGCGTCGCGGCGCCGATCCCAGGCTGATGGCGGCGGCGCAGGCGCGGCTGCGCGCGCTCGGCGCCGAGATGCCGGAAGCGGTGCGCGCGCAGACCGCGCGGTCGCTTCGCGGGCGGGCGCTGCCGGCGGCGGTGGTGGCGCTGTTCGGCGAGCAGCCGGCGGCGATCGCCGCGCCGGTGCTGGGCACGGCGCGGATGGGCGAGCAGGACTGGCTCGCGATCCTGCCCGGCCTCTCGCCCGCGGCGCGCGCGCTGCTCCGCCACCGCCGCGATCTGCCGGCCGCGGTGGCGCGCGCGCTGGAGAGCTTCGGGGCGGCGGACTTCGCGATTGCCGGCACGATCGGCGAGGCGAGCCCGGACGAGGTCGTTGCGTTCGAGATCGTTGCGTCCGAGGCGGCTCCGGCCGAGGATCAGCCGGCCGTGATGCCCGCGCTTGCGCCGGGGGCCGAACCCGAGCCCGCGCCCGAGCCCGAGGTGGCGGACGGCGCCACCCAGATCCGCTCGCTGGTCGCGCGGATCGAGGCCTTCCGCAACCGCCGCCCGCCGCCGCCGCGCGCCGAGCCGGACCCGCCCGCCGCCGGTTTCCGCTTCGAGACCTCGGCGGAGGGCGTCGTGAGCTGGGTGCTCGGCGTCGCGCGCGGCGGGCTGATCGGCGAGACGATCGCGGTGCCGGGCGAGGGCCTGCGCGGCGTCGACGGATCGGTCGCGGGCGCCTATCGCCGGCGCGCGCCGTTCCGCGACGCGCGGCTCTGCGTCGCCGGCGCCGGCGCGGAGGCCGGCGAGTGGCGCATCTCCGCCGTGCCGTTCTTCGCGGCGGCGGACGGGCGCTTCCTCGGCTATCGCGGCACCGGCCGCCGGCCGCGCGCGGACGAGAGCGCCGCCCGCCAGCCGCCGCCGACCGGGCTGTTCGGGAGCGGCATGGCGGCCGATTCGCTGCGCCAGCTCGTCCATGAGCTGCGCACGCCCATCAACGCCGTCTCCGGCTTCGCCGAGATGATCGAGCGGCAGATGCTCGGCCCGGTGCCGGAGCCCTATCGCGTGCTGGCCGCGGACATCGTCCGGCAGGCCGGGCGGCTGGTCGGCGCGATCGACGATCTCGATGTCGCGGCGCGGATCGAGACGCAGCGGCTGGGGTTGACGCGCGAGCCGGTCGATCTCGGCCGGCTGCTCGCGGTGGCGGTCGGCGAGCATGCCCCGCTCGCCGCCGAGCGTGGCGCCACCATCCCGCTCGACATCGCCGCCGACCTGCCGCCGGCGGCGGGCGACTCGGTCGCGCTCGCCCGGATGTGCGGGCGGCTGATCGCCGCGTCGGTCGGGCTCGC
>CAXTPE010000209.1:0-4884 GCA_964245925.1 uncultured Sphingomonadaceae bacterium | reverse complement strand
GCAAGGGCGGGCTGACGGCGGACAAGTTCATGATCGACGGCCGCCCCATCGGCACGGGCGGGGGCAACCATCTCGTGCTCGGCGGGCGGCAGGTCGTCGATTCGCCGTTCATCCGCCGTCCCGATCTGCTGAAATCCTTCGTGCTCTACTGGCAGCGCCATCCCGCGCTGAGCTATCTCTTTTCGGGCCTCTTCATCGGCCCGACCAGCCAGGCGCCGCGCATCGACGAGGCACGGCATGACGGGCTGTACGAGCTGGAGACCGCGCTGGCGCAGGTGCCGCCGCCGGGCGCGGGCAGGACGCCCGAGCCGTGGCTGGTCGACCGGCTGTTCCGCAACCTGCTGGTCGACGTCACCGGCAACACCCACCGCACCGAGATCTGCATCGACAAGCTGTTCTCGCCGGACGGCCCCACCGGGCGGCTCGGGCTGGTCGAGTTCCGCGGCTTCGAGATGCCGCCCGAGGGCCGGATGAGCCTCGCCCAGCAGCTCCTCGTCCGCGCCATCGCGGCGCGGCTGTGGCGCGATCCGCAAGATGGGCCGCTGGTGCGCTGGGGAACGACGCTGCACGATCGCTTCATGCTGCCGCACTTCGTCTGGGCGGACTTCCTCGACGTGCTCGCCGATCTGCGCGAGTCCGGCTACGACTTCGATCCGGCCTGGTTCGAGGCGCAGCGCCAGTTCCGCTTCCCGGTCCACGGCGAGGTCGTCGCCGGCGGCGTCCGGCTCGAGCTCTCGCATGCGCTCGAGCCCTGGCATGTGCTGGGCGAGACGGGCGCGATCGGCGGCACCGTGCGCTATGTCGATTCGTCGACCGAGCGGTTGCAGGTCAAGGCGACCGGCCTCGTCCCCGGCCGCCACATCGTCGCCTGCAACGGCCGGCGCGTGCCGATGACGCCGACCGGCTCGGCCGGCGAGGGGGTGGGCGGCGTGCGCTACAAGGCATGGGCGCCATCCAACTGCCTGCACCCGCGCCTGCCCGTCGACGCGCCGCTGACGTTCGATCTGCTCGATAGCTGGAACGGCCGCTCGCTCGGCGGCTGCGTCTATCATGTCGCGCACCCGGGCGGGCGCAGCCACGATACCGTCCCGATCAACGATTACGAGGCCGAGGCGCGGCGCAAGGCGCGCTTCCAGGATCACGGCCACACGCCCGGCGCGCTGGCGATCCCGCCCGAGGAGCGGCCGGGCGAGTTCCCGATGACGCTGGACCTGAGGACGCCAAGGCCCCGGTGACCGCGGCGGTCTCCTTCTCGGCGACCCGGCGTCGGCGGCGCGCGAAGGATCGCGCCGGAGAGTGGATCGCCGGCTATCCGGCGGCGGCCGGCGACATGCTGCGTGACGCGATCGGCGGCGCCGACGAGCCCTTGTGGCGCACCATGCTGGAAGCCATCGCCGGGCTCGCGCAGGACGATCTGGCCGATCTCCAGGCCCGCGTCGCGCGGCAGGTGCGCGAGCTCGGCACCGCCTATCGCCTGCCCGGCGAGGAGGAGGAGCGTGCCTGGCCGCTCTCGCCGCTGCCCCTCGTGCTGGGGCAGGACGAATGGCGTGGGATCGAGGCCGGCGTCGCCCAGCGCGCCGAGCTGCACGAGCGGCTGCTCGCCGACATCTACGGGCCGCAGCGGCTCTGCGCCGAGGGGCTGCTGCCGGCCGCCGCGATCGCCGGCAGCGCGAATTTCCTGCGCGGCATGATCGACGTCGCACCGCCGGGCGGCCATCGCCTCCATATCTATGCCGCCGATCTCGCGCGCGGCCCGGGCGGCGAGTGGCGCGTGCTCGGCGATCATGTCCGCCTCACCACCGGCGCCGGCTACGCGCTGGAGAACCGGCTCGCGGGCGGCCGTGTCGCCGGCGACATGCTGCACAAGCTGAACGTCGAGCGGCTGGCGCCCTTCTTCGCCGATTTCCGCGCCGGCATCGCGGCGGCCTGCAAGCGCACCGATCCGCGCATCGCGCTGCTGACGCCCGGGCGCTGGAACCAGTCCTATGCCGAGCAGGCGCATCTCGCGCGCCACATGGGGCTGCTGCTGGTCGAGGGCGACGATCTCGCGGTGCGCGACGAGCGGCTGTTCGTCCGCACGATCGACGGGCTGAAGCGGGTCGATGCGGTCTGGCGGCGCATCGATTCGCGCTTCCTCGATCCGCTGGCGTTCGATTCCGGCAGCACGATCGGCGTGCCGGGAATCATGGACGCGATGGCGGCGGGCGCCTGCGTCGTCGCCAACATGCCGGGTTCGGGCGTCGTCGAGAGCCGCGCGATCGGCGCCTTCCTGCCGCGCCTCTCCCGGCGGCTGCTCAACTCCGGGCTGCTGCTCCCCAATATCGCGACCTGGTGGTGCGGCCAGCCGGGCGAGCGCGCGCAGGTCGAGGCGTCGCTCGACACGCTGCTGATCGCGCCCGCCTTCGCGGCCGCCGCAGCACTGGCGGACGGCAGGCCGGTGCTCGGCGCCGGCCTGGCCGGCCCGGCCCGCCGGGCGCTGCTCGACGATCTGGCGCGGCGCCCGCAGGATTATGTCGGCCAGGAGGTGGTCCGCCTCTCGACCATGCCGATGGTGCGCGATGGCGCGATCCGGCCGCGCCCGTTCACGCTCAGGGTGTTCGCGGCGCGCGACGGCGCCGGCGCCTGGACGGTGATGCCCGGCGGCTTCGCGCGGATCGGCGAGGAGGCGGACGTGCGCGCCGCCGTGATGGGCGAGGGGAGCGCATCGGCCGATGTCTGCGTCGCCGCCGCCGCGCCGGCCGAGCCCGGTGCCGTCGAGACCCGCGCCGTCGATGTCCGCATCCGCCGCAATCCCGGCACGCTCCAGAGCCGCGCCGCCGACAACCTCTTCTGGCTCGGCCGCTATCTCGAGCGCGGCGAGGCGGTGCTGCGGATCGTTCGCGCGATGCTCGGCGGCACCAGCGGCGCCGAGAGCGGCGGCCGCGCCGGCGCCGCCACCGCGCAGAAGCTGATCGATCGCCTGATCGAGAGCGGCGCCGCCACGCGCAAGGCGAAGTCGGGCCGCAGCGCGCTGCCCGCGATCGTCCGCGCCGCGCTCGACGATCCGGGGGAGAGCGGCAGCGTCCGCGCGATCTTCGCGCGCTCGCGCACCATCGGCGAGGGCACGCGCGATCGCCTGTCCGCCGATGTCTGGCGGCTGCTCGATCTCAGGCTGCCGGCCGCGCCCGGCGGCGATCCCGCCGCGCTGCTGCTCCACGCGACCCAGCTCCAGGAGCGCTTCTCGGCGATCGCCGGGCTCGCTGCCGAGAACATGGTGCGCACGTCGGGCTGGCATTTCCACGATCTCGGCCGGCGGCTCGAGCGTGCCGCCACGGTCTGCCGGCTGGTGCGCGATTTCGCCGGCGATCGCGCCTCGCCCGACGATCTCGCGACGCTGCTCGATGTGCAGGACAGCCAGATCAGCTATCGCGCGCGCTATCCGGAGGGCGTCGCGCTGGTGGCGGTGCGCGATCTCGTGGCGCTCGACGCATTGAACCCGCGCAGCCTCGCGCATCAGATCGAGTGCATCCAAGGCCATCTGCGCGCGCTGCCGTCGCTGCGCGACGACGGCATGCCGGAGGAGCAGGTCGAGCATGCCGCCTGGCTCGGCGCGGCGATCGCGACCTCGCGCGCGGAAAGCTTCGGCGCCGGCGCGGCGGCGGATTTCGAGACCCGGCTCTACCGGCTCGGCGAGGCGATCGGCGCGCGCTACTTCCTCCAGGGCGGCGGGCCGCGGCGCTCGGCCAACATGATGCGGCTGGCCTGAGGATTTTGGCCTGAGGATTTTGGCCTGAGGAGTTTGGCCTGATGCGCTACGCCGTCACCCACGCCACCACGTTCAGCTATGCCGCGCCGATGCGCTACGCGCGCTGCAATCTGCGCCTCAAGCCCTATGACTGGCCGGGCCAGCGCCTCCTGTCGCATGCGGTGACGACCGAGCCGGCGTCCGCGCGGAGCCCGGTCCGCGTCTCCGCCTATGCCGGCTCGGTCGAGCGCATCCTGGTCGATCGGCCGACCGAGCGGCTCGTCATCACCAGCCGCTCCGAGCTGGAGGTCGATCGGGTGGTGCCCGCGCCGATGCCGGGCGATCCGAGCGTCGCCGAGGTGGCGGCGCTCGCCCGCGCGTCGCTCGATCTCGGCAAGACCGGGCCGGCGAGCTATCTCTATCCCTCGCCGATGATCGCGCTGACGCCGGCGATCACCCGCTGGTGCGCCGAGACGCTGCCGCCGGATGCGCCGATCGTCGCGGCGGCGGCGGCGCTCACCGGGCGCATCACCGCCGAATTCCGCTACGACGGCACCGCCACCGAGACCGGCACGACGCCGGCCTGCTCCTTTGCCGCCCGCGCCGGCGTCTGCCAGGATTTCGCGCAGGTGATGATCGCGGGCCTGCGCGGGCTGGGGCTGCCGGCCGCCTATGTCAGCGGCTATCTGCGCACCTATCCGCCGGCCGGCAGGCCCCGCCTCGTCGGCGCGGACGCGACCCATGCCTGGGTGATGCTGTGGTGCGGCGAGGCGCGCGGCTGGATCGGCTTCGATCCCACCAACGCCTGCCTGATGGGGCCGGACCACATCGTCACCGCGGTCGGCCGCGACTATGCCGACGTGGCGCCGATCGACGGCATCTTCATCGGCACGAGCGGCCAGAAGATCGCGGTCTCGGTGGACGTGGCGCCGCTGGAGTAGCTAGGCGTCCGCCTCGATGCGCGCGCGCGCCTGCCGGTACGTCCCGAGCAGTCGTACCCGCTTGGAGTGGAAGCGCAGCTCCTCCAGCGCGCGCGCGACCGGCGGATCGTCGGGGTGGCCCTCGATGTCGGCGTAGAACTCGGTCGCCGCGAAGCCGCCGCCGGGCTGGTAGCTTTCGAGCTTGGTCATGTTGACGCCGTTGGTCGCGAAGCCGCCGAG
>CAXTPE010000208.1:0-4905 GCA_964245925.1 uncultured Sphingomonadaceae bacterium | reverse complement strand
CATGGTCCTGCGCCGAGGTGATCGCCTATCTCAGCCGCTTCGACCGGCTGGCCGCCGGCGACCTCATCTACACCGGAACCCCCGCCGGCGTGGGCGCCGTCGTGCCCGGCGACCGCATCACGCTCGACATCGCGCCGCTCACGCCATTGGCCGCCACGATCGGCGATCGCGACGCGCCATGAACTACAACCGCATACCCGCGAAAGGATGATCGGCCATGCTGTCAAGCGACCAAGTCAACCAGCTCGACGCCGTCGCCGCCGGACGGCGCAACCTGGGCGGTGAGTTCTTCACGTCCGAGAGCCTGTTCAAGGAGGAGCGCCGCGCGATCTTCGCCGGCGGCTGGATGTGCGTCGGCACCACCGACGATGCCGGCGCGCCGGGCAGCATCCATCCGGTCCATGCGGCCGGCGAGGATCTGCTGCTGGTGCGCGACCGGGCGGGGACGCTGCGCGCCTTCTTCAACCATTGCAGCCATCGCGGCGCCATCCTCGCCGAGCAGCCGCGTCGCAACTGCGCGACGATCGTCTGCCCCTATCACTCCTGGACCTACACGCTGTCGGGCGAACTGCGCCGCATGCCGCATGTCGGCGGTCCGGGCGTTCACGAGGGCGAAGGCCTCGACGCGGCGAAGCTCGGCCTGCGGGAGATTCCGCTGCGCGACTGGGCCGGCTTCGCCTTCGTCAACATGAGCGGGACCGCGCAGGACTTCGACGATTTCATCGCCCCGATGAAGCAGCGGCTGGGCGGCTACGACCTCTCGCTGCTGCACCTGTCCGGCGAGGCGGGGACGGTGGTCGACGCCAACTGGAAGGTCGTGGTCGAGAATTTCGTCGAGAGCTATCACCTGCCCTGGATCCATCCGTCGATGAACCGCTACAATCCGATGGAGGATCACTACCAGATCCTGGGCGGGGATCTGTATATCGGCCAGGGCCTGCTCGGGCTCGAATTCCAGGACGAGGCCGCCAACCTCCTGCCGCGCTTCCCCAATCTGACGGCCGAGCAGCTTACCACCGGCGAATCGCACTTCATCTTCCCCAACCTGCTGTTCGGCGTGATGATCGAGATGGCCTATGCCGTCATCCTGCTGCCCGAGGCGGTCGGCCGGACGCGCGAGCGCGTCGTCGTCATGGTCAACGGCGAGGAAGCCGCCACCGATCCCAAGTTCAAGGGCGCGCGGGACATCCTGCTGGAGCGGATCGTCAGCGTGAACGCGGAGGACATCGGCATTACCGAGAGCGTCCAGCGCGGGCGTTCGTCGCCGGCGTTCACGGGCGGCCGGTTCTCGCCGGTGCACGAGCGCACCTCGCACCAGTTCCAGCGCGCCTATGCGCTGCGCATGCTCCGCGCGGACGGGCACGCGGCACCCGACGTCGCGCTCGACCATGGCGAGGTTCACCTGCCGAGACCGGCTGCCGCCCCCGGCGAACCGGCGCTGGCGACGGAAGGGTGATCCCGGCGCCGGGCGCGGCGATCATGTCTCTCGGCGGCAAGCGGAAGTGTCTCTGGGATGCAAGCAACGCCGCCCGGCTGCGCACAGAGTTTGAGGGTCGATCATGATGTTCTCGGCCAGCCGAGGACAATGAAGCGATACGGGGAATAAAAGGGGAAACAACGATGAAGCGTTTCTGCTTCTCGGCTTCGGTTGCCGCGCTGGCGGCGATCCAGCCTGGCATGCTGCATGCCCAGCAGCCGGCATCGCCGGCGCCGGCCGATCCGGGCACGCCGATCGCGTCGCCGACCGCCGCCGCCGCCAGTCCGGAGACGGCGGCCGCCAGTCAGGCGAACGCGACGGCCGACATCGTCGTGACGGCGCAGTTCCGCGAGCAGCGGCTGCAGGATACGCCGCTCGCCATCACCGCGATCAACGCGGCGGGGCTCGCGGCGCGCGGCCAGACGAGCATCTACCAGATCGCGGCGCAGGCGCCCAACGTCACGCTCGAGCCGGCCGGCCAGTCCTATGGTTCGGGCCTCGTCGCCTTCATCCGCGGCATCGGGCAGAACGACAATTCCTTCGCGCTCGAACCGGGCGTCGGCATCTATGTGGACGACGTCTATTATTCGACGCTGACCGGATCGGTGCTCGACCTGATGGACCTGGATCGCGTCGAGATCCTGCGCGGCCCGCAAGGCACGCTCGCGGGCAAGAACTCGATCGGCGGCGCGATCAAGCTCTATTCGAAGAAGCCGACCGGCGACGGGCACGGCTATGTCCAGGCGACCTATGGCTCCTACAACCGGATCGAATTCCGCGGCGCCGCCGATCTGACCGTCGTTCCCGACAAGCTGTTCATGCGCGTTTCGGGAGCGTCGAAGAACCAGGACGGCTATATCACGCGGCTGGATTATGGCGCCAGCCATCCGGGCTCCGGCGTCCCGACCTATGCGACCGGGTCCAGCGCCAAGCTCGGCACGCTCGGCGGCACGTCCTATACGGCCGGCCGCGTCGCGCTGCGCTGGGTGGCGACGCCCGACATCGAGGTCAATCTCGCTGCCGACTATACCAACGACAAATCCGAAGCCGGCGCGGCGGTGACGCTCGACGCCAATAATCCCGGAACGAACGCGGACGGTCAGCCCTGGGTGACGAACACGATCACCGGCGCCGGCATTCCCTATGACTGCCGCTTCGTGCCCTATGGCGCGAACTCCTGCGATACGCTCACCGGCTATAATCGCAAATACGTCACCTATTCGACCTTCCTCGATCCGACGCCGGCCACCTCCCAGTCGCCGTTCAAGCCGGTCGCCTTCGACCCTATCAACCATCTCAAGGCCTATGGCGGCCAGGGCACGATCGACTGGACCCTGGGAGACAATCTGAAGCTCAAGTCGATCACCGGCTATCGCCACTATGAGAATGATTATTCTCATGACGAGGACGGTTCGCCGTTGCCGTTCGAGCAGCTCAGCTTCCAGCTCAAGCACTCGCAGTTCAGCCAGGAGGTCCGCCTCAACGCCGGCCTGTTGAACGGCAAGCTCGACACCACGGTCGGCGGCTATTATTTCGAATCGCACAGCTCGAGCGCCGCGCGGGTGGACCTCAACTACACCGGCCTCGATTTCATCAACGGTCCGGACAAGATCCATGTCGTGTCCAAGGCGGCGTTCGCGCAGGCGATGTTCCATGCCACCGACGCCCTCAACTTTACCGGCGGCATCCGCTACACAACCGACAGCAAGAGCTATCTGTACCAGCGGCACAGCCCGGATGGCAGCGTGCCGACCACCTGCGAGTTCTTCCTTGGCGCGCCGACCGCGGGCCCTACCGGCATCGGCAACAGCCCGAACTGCCTGATCGCGGGCCTGAACGGCGTGACCGACTCCGCGCGGAGCAAGCGATTCGATTATCGCGCGGCGGTGGATTATCGGTTCAGCCCGCAGGTTCTCGCCTATGCGCAGTTCTCGACCGGCTTCAAGGGTGGCGGCGTCAACCCCTATCCCTATTACGGACCGGGAGCGGGCGACGCCAATCAGATCAAGGCGTTCGGACCGGAATCGCTGACCACCTACGAGATCGGCCTGAAGACCGATCTGTTCGATCGACGGGTGCGGATCAACGGCGCGGCCTTCTACAACAGGTACAAGGACATCATCCTGCGCCTGTCCCAATGTCCGCTCACGCCCTGCGATCAGCCGAACAATATCGGCACCGCGAACGTCAAGGGCTTCGAGCTTGAAACACAGCTTCGTCCCGTCGACGGTCTTTCGCTGGACGGCGCATTCAGCTATCTCGATTTCAAGTACAAGAAGCTGAATGGCCTGGCGCAGGTCAACATCAACGACGTCACGCCCTATACGCCGAAGTACAAGTGGAGCGCGGGCATCCAATATGATTATGACGTCGGTCCCGGCTTCGTCTCCGCGCGGGTGGATGGCTCGTATCAGTCGAGCGTCTTCGGGGACGCGGTCAATGCGGAGACGAACAGGATCAAGAGGTATTTCCTCAGCAACGGCCGCATATCATATACGACGACTGACAAGGACTGGCAACTCGCGGTCGAGGTGCGGAATATCCTGAACAAATATTACTTCCAGACCTTGATTCAGAACGGCGCGCCGACGCCGCAATATATCAGCGCCGAGCCGGGCATGCCGCGGACATGGGCGGTCACCCTCAGGCGCAACTTCTAGCCGGCGGCGCGACGGCGGGAGCCTGGCTGACAGCCGATGCGTGCGGCCGCCGCCGCCACAGCCATCCTCGACAGCCGGCCGCCGGCCTGGAGTAGTGGATCATCGTCGCGCCGCCGATCCGATGGCGCTGATCGTCCCGCGCCGGTCCGGTGGCTCCGGCTCCGGCAGGCTGGCGTCATGGCCGGCAGATACGGATCGCGGGTCGGGATCGGGCCGTGGCGCGCCGCCGGGTGGGCTGGAAGAGGATGAGGTGGACGACATGACGACCGATACGGTGGCCTTCGACGTGATCGACCGGGTGGCGTGGGTACGCTTCAACCGGCCGGACAAGCGCAACTGCATGAACCCCTCGCTCAATCGCCGGATGCTCGAGGTCGTCGAGGAGCTCGAGTTCCGCGACGATGTCGGCGTGCTGGTGCTGTCGGGCGAGGGCAGCGCCTGGTCGGCGGGCATGGATCTGAAGGAGTATTTCCGGGAGAACGAGGGCAAGGGCCTGGGTGCCACCCGCGCCGCGCAGCGCCAGGCCTATGCCTGGTGGGAGCGGCTGCGCTGGTATCAGAAGCCGACGATCGCGATGGTCAACGGCTGGTGCTTCGGCGGCGGCTACGGCCCGCTGTTCGCGTGCGACCTGGCGTTCGCCGCCGAGGAGGCCCAGTTCGGGCTCAGCGAGATCAACTGGGGCATCCTGCCCGGCGGCGGCGCGTCCAAGGTGGCGACCGAGCTGATGCCGTTCCGCAAGGCGATGTACCACGCGATGATGGGCGAGAA
>CAXTPE010000207.1:2238-4911 GCA_964245925.1 uncultured Sphingomonadaceae bacterium | reverse complement strand
GTCCTTCCAATGATGGCTGAATATTACACCACCAAATACCGGGACTAAACACCTAATATTGGAGTGCGCAGCGGCTTATCGCCATGTAGGACTCGAACCTTCTTTGCCGACGTGCGCCGTCGCACCTACGATTTTGGAATTTCCCTAATTTCCAAAGCTCCGGAAATCCATCGTTCTGCGCCGTAGCGTAGTAGCCACGGCGCTTTGGTCCCCCCAGCAGGACGTATCTGACAATGTATCGCCGCTTGTACTACGCTAGAGCTTTGACCGGTTGACCGGTTTTATAGAAAATGTCCGCTTGCTGACGGTTGGGCTCAGTCCCGATAACGCAGGGCTTTGACCACCAGCGTAAACGCTGCTGAAGGTTGGCGGCGACTTGGATAATAGAGGTGATAGCCCGCAAATGGCGCACACCAGTCCTCTAAGACACGGATCAAACTTCCGTGCGCCAGTTGCGCAATGACCTGATCCTCCATCACGAACGCGAGTCCCAACCCGGCGATGGCGGCGCGCGCGACCATATGCACATTGTCGAAAGCGATCTGCCCTTCGACGCGAACGCGCACCTCCCGGCTGTCCTTTTCCAGTTCCCACGCGTAGAAACCGCCCGCGCTCAGCAGGCGCAGGTTGATGCAATCGTGCGCGGCTAGATCCTGGGGAGTGCGCGGGATCGACCGGTCTTGAAAATAGGACGGTGCACCCACCACGGCCATGCGGAGATCCGGGCCGACGCGCACCGCGATCATGTCCTTGGCGAGGGCTTCCCCTAGCCGGATGCCGGCATCGAACCTCTCGGTCACGATGTCGGCGAACCCGGAATTGACGCTCAGTTCGACGTGAACGTCGGGATAGGCTGGCAGCAATGTTTCGAGGACGGGCCAGAGGACCGTATCGACCGCGTGCTGGGATGTGGTGAGACGGATCGTTCCGGCCGGTCGCTCCCGCAGTTCGCTCAGCGTCGCCAGCTTCGTCGCGATGCCGTCCAGGGCCGGCCGCAGCGTATCTAGCAGCCGATCGCCGGCCTCGGTCGGGGCGCCGCTCCGCGTTGTGCGGGTCAGAAGACGCACCCCGAGCCGGGTTTCGAGGCGGCGAATGGTATGGCTCAGCGCCGATTGCGAGGTGCCGAGCTTCGCCGCGGCGCGGGTGAAGCTGCGTTCGTCGGCCACCGCCAAGAAGGCGTTGAGGTCCACAAGTTCGTCGCGTTGCATTGATGAACTGTAGATATAGGTTCGTGCCGGTTCTAGCGCCTAATCCCATGATCCTTCTGCACCTAGATAGGAGTGCATGGAAGGGAACGCAGCTATGCCGAACGAAACCACCCCGATCCGACCGCGCAAGCCATCGACCACGAAGAGGATGACATTGTGAGGGGCAGGTCTTTGCCTGACGGGTCGGGCGTGCGCCGGAAGGGTCGCGGCCAGCGCGAAGGTCATGGCCAGGGTGGCGGGGAAACGCATCGGTTCAGCTCCGGTCGAGAGGATCAGGCAAGGGCGACGAGCACGGCACCGGCACCGATCAGCGCGATGCCGACCCATCCGCGGGCGGAGAGATGTTCACCCAGAAGCGTCACGCCGATGACGGCGACCAGAACGACGCTCAGTTTGTCGATGGGCGCAACGCGCGACGCATCGCCCAGCTTCAACGCGCGAAAATAGCAGAGCCATGACGCGCCTGTTGCAAGCCCGGACAAGGTCAGAAAGACCCAGCTGCGCGGGCTGATCGTCCCGATCGCCTGGAACTTGCCGGTCAGCGCCAGAAGCACGGTCAGCACGACGATGATGACAAGGGTCCGGAAGAGCGTCGCGAGATCGGAATCGATCCCGTCGACCCCGATCTTGGCGAAGATCGCGGTCATGGCCGCGAACCCGGCCGAGCCCAGCGCCCAGACCAGCCACGACGCGGAAGCAGTGCTTCCCACCCCACCGCTCACGCCTGTTCTCCCCCGGAAACCGAACGCGTCGCATCGTTGCCGTTGCCTTTCGCGGTGACGCTCCAATGTTCGAGCTGTTTGTAGACGATCACCTTGTCGCCGAGCAGTTCGCCATGACGTCGGCAGAACAGGTCGAGCTGGTCGTGATCTCCGACGAGCTCGACGCAGATCGTCAGGTGTGGATCGGATATCTCCGCCCCGCTTTCCCGGATCGGTCCGTGATTGCTGAAGCCGTAATGGGTATGCTGGGCGACGGCATTGATGATGCCGTCCGCCTTCGCGGTGCGGATCAGCTCGCGGTAGAGCGGCTTGGTGCCGAAGAGGCGACGACCGCCGATCTTGTCGGAGGGCTTCATGAAAATGCGCAGCATCCCGACTTCGCGGTGCTGGATGGTGAAACGATCGGGCATGGGCAGAGTCTTTCGTGAGGACGAGGTTTAGAGGCGCGTGCGGCGACGCGCCGCGCGGTGTGCTCGCGCATGGCGCAGCGTGGCGTCGGCGGTGAGGCCGTCCGCCGATACCTTCGGCACCGCGACGCGCTGTGACAGGTAGATGCCGGTATGACCGGAACAGAGATAGGCGACGAAGCAGGCGACCGCGATCGGCACGGCGTAACTGGCGCCGAACAGTTCGATCCCCATGAAGGTGCAGGCGAGCGGCGTGTTGGCAGCACCTGCGAACAAGGCGACGAAACCAAGCGCGGCAAAGACGCCCGTCGGCACGCCGAACATCGGCGCGAGCGC
>CAXTPE010000207.1:0-2138 GCA_964245925.1 uncultured Sphingomonadaceae bacterium | reverse complement strand
GATCCGATACCCGCCGTGCTGAATACCCCAGGCGAGGCAGACCCAGTCGCCAACCAGCGCCGCGACGAGACAGGGCACGAGCGCATGATATTCGATCCGCCCGATTGCGAGCACTTCCAGCGCGAATACCGCGCCTGCGATCGGTGTCCCGAACACCGCGCCGAACCCTGCGGCGATGCCGGTCATCAGCAGGATGCGCGTGCCGTCCGCATCGAGCCGCAGCACGCGGCCGAAACCACTGGCGAGACTGCCGCCAAGCTGGACGGCGGTGCCTTCTCGACCGGCCGACCCACCGAACAGATGCGTGACAATCGTGCCGATGAAGATCAGCGGCGCCATGCGCAGCGGCACGCCGCCGCCCGGTTCGTGGATCTGCTCGACGATGAGATTGTTGCCGCCCTCAACCGAGCGCCCGGTCAGATGATAGAGCAGGCCGACCGCGAACCCGCCGACCGGCAAGAGGTACAGTAACCACGGCTCGGCGAAGCGCAGTCGGGTCACGCCATCGAGGCTCCACAGGAACACGGCGCATAGCGTGCCGACAGCCGCCGCCATCGGCACCAGGATCAGCCCCCAGCGCAGCACCGATACGGCATGATCGTGACGATTGCGGACGAACGCCGCCACATTCAGGTCGTGATATAGATTTCGAAACGTCGCGCGCACGATTCCTCCTTGCTGCCTTGCGGCGCCTGGTAGGAATCATCGGCCCTTGCGAGGGCGGTTCGGCCGGATGGCCCGGCGGAAATCCATCGCCGTGATCGACCCTATGGTCGGCAGGCCGCCGAGCGTCAAGATCCTTCGGCCGCGTCGCTATGCCGTCGGCGCATGTTGGTCGAACGCCTCGATGATCGGGCATGGCCCTCCGTCCTGATGCGAACATGCCTGCGACAATCGGCGGAGCGCGGAGCGCGCTTTCCGCAAGTCCGCGATCCTGACATCGAGCACAGCCAACTGCTCCGTCGCCAAGGCCCGTACTCTTTCGCGATGGGTCGTCGCATCCAGCGCCAACAGTTCGCCGATCTGGTCGAGCGTGAACCCCGCAGACTGTGCCGATCGAATGAATCGCAGGCGCCGTATGTCCTCGGGCCCATAGCGCCGCACCCCTCTTCCCAGGCCCGACGCCGCGGACCGCTCCGGCGTCCCGATCAAGCCGCGCCGCTGGTAGAAGCGCACCGTTTCGACGCCGACATCGCCGGCCCGCGCCAGTCCCGCGATCGTGGTCATGATTACCCCTTGATTCCGTACCAGGGTACAGACCCCATATGGGCAGCGTTCGATCACGCTCAAGGGAATGCATCGATGACCCAGCTTCTTGATACCATCGCTGCCGGCGCGACCGGCAGGAGGGCCGTCCTCTATCGGATGGTAATGCCGGAGCATGTGTGCCCGTTCGGGCTGAAGGCGCGCTATTTGCTCAAGCACCAGGGGTATATCGTCGAGGACCACTGGCTGACGACCCGCGCGGAACAGGATGCGTTCAAGGCCGAGCACGGCGTCGCGACGACGCCGCAGGCCTTTATCGATGGTACGCGCATCGGCGGGTTCGACGATCTCCGCCGATTCTTCGGGCAGCGCGTGCCCGACCCCAAGGCGACGTCCTACACGCCGGTGGTCGCGGTGTTCGCGGTCGCGGCTTTACTATCGGTCGCGATCGACTGGCTTACCGGCGCGCCGCCGATCGGGTCTGTCGGCGCGGGTCGTTTCATTGCGATCGCGATGTGCCTGCTGGCGATGCTGAAATTGCAGGATCTGGAGCGGTTCTCGTCGATGTTCCTCGGCTATGATCTGCTCGCCCAGCGATACGTGCCTTATGCCTATATCTATCCGTTCGCCGAACTCGGCGCAGGGGTTTTGATGCTGGCCGGCGTGCTGACCTGGCTGTCGGTGCCGGTCGCGTTGTTCATCGGCGGGATCGGCGCGGCGTCGGTGTTCAAGGCGGTCTACATCGACAAACGCGAGCTCAGATGCGCGTGCGTCGGCGGCAGCAGCAACGTGCCGCTCGGCTTCGTCTCGCTGACCGAGAACGTGATGATGGTCGCGATGGCGCTTGCGATGGGAATGGGGGCGATGGGAGCGATGGCAGCCGGCGTTTGATACGAGGGGCACCGCTTCTGCGTGCGTATACACTGCATTCG
>CAXTPE010000206.1:0-4913 GCA_964245925.1 uncultured Sphingomonadaceae bacterium | reverse complement strand
ATCGCCGGCTCCGCCGCCTTCTCCATCACGCCTTGGATCACCGCAGCCGCACGCGAGGCATCGCCCTCGGGCACCTCGAACACCAGTTCGTCGTGGACCTGGAGCAGCATCTTCGCCGAGCCCAGCCCCGCCGCGGCCAGCGCCGGCTCGATCCGCACCATCGCGCGCTTGATGATGTCGGCGCAGGTGCCCTGGATCGGCGCGTTGATCGCCTGCCGCTCGGCCGACTGGCGCTCGCCGACGGTCTTCCCCTTGATGGCCGGCAGGTGCGTCTTGCGGCCGAACAGGGTGGTGACGAAGCCGTGCTCGCGGACCTGCGCGATCGTCTCGGCGATGTAGCGGTTGACGCCGGGGAAGCGCTCGAAATAGCGGTCGATGATCGCCTGCGCCTCGGCGCGGTCGACGCCGAGCCGGCCCGAGAGCCCGAAGGCGGAGATGCCGTAGAGGATCGCGAAGTTGATCGTCTTGGCGCGGCCCCGGGTCTCGCGGTTGACCTCGCCGAACAGCTCCTGCGCGGTGAGGTTGTGGATGTCGTCGCCGTTCGCGAAGGCGTCGCGGAGCTGCGGCACGTCGGCCATGTGCGCGGCGAGGCGCAGCTCGATCTGCGAATAGTCGGCCGAGAGGATGACATGGCCTGGCGCCGCGACGAAGGCGTCGCGGATGCGGCGGCCGAGCTCGGTGCGGATTGGGATGTTCTGGAGATTGGGGTCGGTCGAGGAGAGCCGGCCGGTCTGCGCGACCGCCATCGAGAAGCAGGTGTGGACGCGCCCCGTGGCGGGATTGACCTGCTGCTGGAGCGCATCGGTATAGGTCGATTTGAGCTTGGTGAGCTGGCGCCAGTCGAGCACCAGCCGCGCGACGGGCACGCCCTGCGCCGCCAGCCGCTCCAGCTCGGTGACGTCGGTCGAATGGACGCCGGTCTTGCCCTTGCGGCCGCCGGCGAGGCCGAGCCGCTCGAACAGCACCTCGCCGAGCTGCTTGGGGCTGCCGATCGTGAACGGCCCACCGGCCGCCTCGTGGATGCGGGTCTCGAGCTTGGCGATCTCGACCGCATAGTCGGCGGAGAGGCGCGCCAGCTCGACGCGATCGACGAGGATGCCGGCCATCTCCATGCTCGCCACCACGGGCACGAGCGGGCGATCGACCAGCTCGTAGACGCGGCCTGCGGCCTCGCGGGCGAGGCGCGGCTTGAGGCGGCGCCACAGCCGCAGCGTGACGTCGGCGTCCTCTGCGGCATATTCGGTGGCCTTGTCGAGCGGCACCTTGTCGAAGCTGATCCGCGCCTTGCCGGTGCCGCAGACCGTCTTGAACTCGATGCAGGCATGATCGAGGTGGCGCCTGGCGAGATCGTCCATGCCGTGGCCGCCAAGTCCCGCGTCGAGATCGTAGGAGAGCAGCATGGTGTCGTCATAAGGCGCGATCTCGATGCCGTGGCGGCGGAGCATGATGAGGTCGTACTTCAGGTTCTGGCCGATCTTGAGGATCGACGGGTCTTCCAGCAGCGGCTTGAGCTTCGCGATGACGACGTCGCGCGGAAGCTGGGCGGGCGTCTCCGTCAGCAGATCGTCGCCGGCGTGGCCGTGGGCGATGGGGATGTAGCAGGCGCGGCCGGGCGCGATCGCGAGGCTGACGCCCACCAGGGTGGCGCGCATGCAATCGAGATGATCGGTCTCGGTATCGACCGCGACGCGGCCGGCCTCGAACGCTTCTGCGATCCAGCGGTCGAGCGCTTGCTCGTCGAGCACCGTCTCATATTCCTTGTGGACGAACGGCGGCTCGGCGTCGTCGACCGGGAGCGCGGGCGGCGCGGCGGGGGCGGTGGCGCCGCCGAGCTTGGTCAGCAGCGAGCGGAAGCCCTGCTCCTCCAGGAAGGCGCGCAGCGGCTCGGGCGGCACGCCCTGCATCGCGAGACCGTCGAGCGGCTCCGGCAGCGCGCGATCGCAAACGAGGCGCACCAGCTCGCGCGAGAGGCGCGCGTCGGCGGCATGATCGATCAGCGACTGGCGCAGCTTCGGCTTGGCGATGCTCTCCGCATTGGCGAGCACGCCCTCCAGATCGCCATATTGGCGGACGAGCTGCGCCGCCGTCTTCGGGCCGATGCCGGGGACGCCGGGGACGTTGTCGACGCTGTCGCCCATCAGCGCGAGCACATCGCCGAGCCGATTCGGCCGGACGCCGAACTTCTCCTCGACGCAGGCCTCGTCGATGCGGCGGTTGTTCATCGTGTCGAGCAGGTCCAGCCGTCCATCCTCGACGAGCTGCATCAGATCCTTGTCGGACGAGACGATCGTCACCTGCCAGTCCGCCGCCAGCGCCGCCTTGGCGTAGCAGGCGATGATGTCGTCCGCCTCCAGCCCCTCCTCCTCGATGCACGGCACGGAGAAGGCGCGGGTCGCATCCCGGATCATCGGGAACTGGGGAACGAGATCCTCCGGCGGCGGCGGACGATGCGCCTTGTACTGATCGTACATCGCGTTGCGAAACGTGATCGAGGATGCGTCGAAGATCACCGCGAGATGGGTCGGGCCATCGGCGCGGTGGAGATCGTCGACGAGCTTCCACAGCATCGTCGTGAAGCCGTAGACCGCGCCGGCCGGCTGGCCGTGGCGATTGGTAAGCGGCGGCAGCCGGTGATAGGCGCGGAAGATGTAGCCCGAGCCGTCGACGAGATAGAGATGGTTGCGGGCCATGAGCGGACCGGGTGTAGCAAGGCTGGCGGGTGCATGGAACAGCGCTCGACGGTCCGCTCCGGGCGTCACGGCATCAGCACCGTGTCCTTCGCCTCGGGCAGCGTCGCCGGATAGTCGAGCGTGTAGTGCAGCCCGCGGCTCTCGCGGCGGGAGAGCGCGCAGCGCACGATCAGGCCGGCGACCTCGATCAGGTTGCGCAGCTCGATCAGGTCCGGCGTCACCCGGAAATTGCCGTAATAATCCTCGACCTCGCCCTGGAGCAGCGTGATCCGGTGCTGCGCGCGCTCCAGCCGCTTGGTGGTGCGGACGATGCCGACATAATCCCACATGAAGCGGCGGATCTCGCGCCAATTGTGCTGGACGATCACCTCCTCGTCCGAATCGGAGACGCGGCTCTCGTCCCACGCGCGGATCGGCGGTGGGCCGGGCAGCCCGTCCCAATGCGCGGCGATGTCGGCGGCCGCCGCCTCGCCGAACACGAAGCATTCCAGCAGCGAGTTGGAGGCGAGCCGGTTGGCGCCGTGCAGCCCGGACTGGGTGCATTCGCCCGCCGCATAGAGCCCGGGCAGATCGGTGCGCGCGTCGAGGTCCACCAGGATGCCGCCGCAGGTATAATGCTGCGCGGGGACGACCGGGATCGGCTCCCTGGTCATGTCGATGCCGAGGCTCAGCAGCTTCTCGTGGATCATCGGGAAATGCTGCCGCACGAACTCGGGCGGCTGATGGCTGATGTCGAGGTGGACATAGTCGAGCCCGAGCCGCTTGATCTCGTGATCGATCGCGCGCGCCACGATGTCGCGCGGCGCGAGCTCGGCGCGGGGATCGAAGTCCGGCATGAAGCGGTGGCCGCTGCCGGGGAGCTTCAACCGCCCGCCCTCGCCGCGCACCGCTTCCGAGATCAGGAAGTTCTTGACCTCGAGATTGTAGAGGCAGGTCGGGTGGAACTGCATCATCTCCATGTTGGAGACGCGCGCGCCCGCCCGCCATGCCATCGCGATGCCGTCGCCGGTCGCTCCCCTGGGGGCGGTGGAATAGAGGTAGGTGCGGCCCGCGCCGCCGGTGGCGAGCAGGGTGGCCTTGGCGGTGAACGTCTCGACCCGGCCGGTCGCCTTGGAGAGCGCGTAGACGCCCCAGACATGGCCGTCGCCCGAATAGCGCTCGGCGTGGCGCGAGGTGACGAGATCGATCGCCACCATGTCGGGGACGAGGCTGATGTTGGGATGCGCGCGCGCCGCCTTCTCCAGCGCCTGCTGCACCGCCCAGCCGGTGGCGTCGTCGACATGGACGATGCGGCGATGGCTGTGCCCGCCCTCGCGGGTGAGATGCCAGCGCTCTGCCTCGCCGTTCGCGCCTGGCGGCCCCTCGCCCGGATTGAACGGCACGCCGAGCGCCGCCAGCCGCTCGATCGCGCGGGGCGCATGCTCGATGACATATTCGACGGTGCGGCGGTCGTTCAATCCCGCCCCGGCGATCATGGTATCCTCGATATGGCTCTCGAACGTATCGCCGGGCTCGAGCACCGCGGCGATGCCGCCCTGCGCCCAGCCGGTCGCGCCTTCGGAGAGCCCGCCCTTGGCGAGCACCGTCACACAGAAGCGATCGGCGAGATTGAGCGCCGCCGTCAGCCCCGCCGCGCCGGAACCGACGATGACCACGTCACTGGAGTTCGCCGCCATCCGCTATCCCGCCCTCTGGCCGCCCCACCGCCGGGAGCGAGGGGCTAGGGGGTGCGGGCGCGCGAGGCAAGGGCGAGCGCCCGACCGAATTGTCCAGATCGACCTCGCGATCGAACGACGCGGCGGCGGCCGTCCCGGGATATTCCAGGGTCCGCCCGGCACGTCGCGCGGGGGAGTGGCCAGCGCTACGCCCCCGCCGTCAGGCTGAGGAACACGTCCTCCAGATCGGCTTCCCTGGTCGAGACGTCGACGACGCCAAGCCCCGCCGCCGCCAGCGCGGCGAGCACCTCGCCGGCGTTCACCTTGTCCTTGTGATAGGTGATGACGAGCGTGCGGGGCGGGCGCAGCTCGATCTTCTCGAAGCAGGGCGCGGCGGGCGCCACGGTCAGATCGCGGTCGACCAGCACCTCGACCGCCTTCTCCCGCGCCCTGCCGACCAGCTCGCGGGTCGGCGCGTCGGCGATCAGGCGGCCGTGGTCGATGATCGCGATGCGGTCGCAGAGCTGCTCGGCCTCCTCGAGATAGTGCGTCGTCAGCACCACGGTCA
>CAXTPE010000205.1:0-4953 GCA_964245925.1 uncultured Sphingomonadaceae bacterium | reverse complement strand
CCGGGATGCCCGAGATGCGGTGCCGCGCCATCAGCCCCTGCGCGTCGGCGAGCGTGGCGGCAGGCGCGATCGTGATCGGGTTGACCACCATGCCGCTCTCGTAGCGCTTGACCGCGCGCACCGCGGCGGCCTGTTCCTCGATGGTCAGGTTGCGGTGGAGCACGCCGATCCCGCCGAGCTGCGCCATCACGATCGCCATGTCGGCCTCGGTGACGGTGTCCATGGCGGCGGAGAGCACCGGGATGTTGAGCGCGATCCCGCGGCTCACCCGGGTGCGCGTGTCCGCCATGCTGGGCAGCACCTCGGACTGCGCCGGCACCAGCAGCACATCGTCGAAGGTGAGGCCGAGGCGGATGTCCATCGTGGATCGGGTTCCTTGAGCGCCGGGAGGATCGGGCGGCTTCTATAGGGACGGCATGACGGCTTCGCCAGCGTAGGCGCGGTCGATGACGATCCGTCAATGGCGGCCGGGCGGCGGCCAGCGCGCCGGATCGGCGACGGCGCGCACCACCGCGACATGGAGGTCGGCATCCTCGGCGGCGCCGTCGAGCGAGCCCAGGTGCGCGAGATCGTCGTCGGGATGATGATAGCGGCCGTCGAGGAACGCGCGCAGCCCCGCGCGATCGCCATAGGCGCCGCTGAACATCACCGCCGGCACGCCATGGCGGAGCAGCGGCCGGCCATCCTGCCGCTTGAGATACCGGTTGGCCCATCTGCCGCGATCGACGCCGCGGTGCATCGCCCTGGCGGTGGCGAAGATCAGCTCGTCGAGCCGCGTGCGCCCGCGCCCGACGATCGCGACCGGCGCGCCGGCGGGCGCGCTCGCGAAGGCGTCGAGGTTGAACGCCGCGACGATGCTCGCCAGCGGCACGGGCGGCGCGGCGACCAGCGCGCTCGCGCCGCGCTCGCCCTCCTCCTCGCCGGTGGTGGCGACGAAATAGACGTCGCGCGCCGGCCTCGGCCCCGCCGCGATCGCGCGCGCGATCTCGATCAGCATCGCGACGCCGCTGGCGTTGTCCACCGCGCCGTTGCAGATGCGGTCGAGCGCCAGCGTCCGGCAATGACCGAGATGGTCCCAGTGCGCGGTCAGCAGCACCGCGCCGGCGGCGGGATCGCCGCCCGCCAGCTTGCCGATGATGTTGTTCGCCTCGGTCCTCGCGCCGGTGATCCCGGCGAGCATGCCGCCGGGCACCCGCACCGGCTGCGCCCAGCCGCCGCCAGGCGCGGCCGGCTCCAGCCCGACCGCGTGCAGCGCGGAGACCACATAGGCCTCGGTCATCCGGCCGCCGGGCGTGCCGGGATAGCGGCCGTCATATTCGTCGCTCGCCAGCACGGCGATATGCGCGCGCAGCGCCGCCGGCGCGACATGGGTGGCGCCGGGATCGCCGAAGACCGGCGCCTCGCGGCGCGCGGCCGCGGCGCCGGTTCCGGAGAGCAGCGCGAGCGCGATCAGGAAGCGGCGGGCCATGCCGGCCATTGGCATCCGCCCGCCACCGGCGCAAGGGCGCGGCGGCACCGATCCGGTGCCCGCCATCGTCGCCGCGCGGTCAGGCCGCGCTCGGCGCCGCCTCGCGCACGCCGGCGTCGACATGCTCCTCGAACTGCGCGAAATTGTCGATGAACTGGCCGACCAGCTTGCGCGCGGTGGCATCATAGCCGGCCTTGTCGGCCCAGGTCTCGCGCGGATCGAGGATCTTCGCGTCGACGCCCGCCACCGCGACCGGCACCTTGAAGCCGAAGTTCGGATCGGTGCGGAACTCGCCCGCCTTCAGGCTGCCGTCGAGCGCGGCGTTGAGCAGCGCGCGCGTCACCCTGATCGGCATGCGCGAGCCGGTGCCGTACTGGCCGCCGGTCCAGCCGGTGTTGACCAGCCAGCAGTCGACCCCGCCCTTGGCGATGCGCTCCTTGAGGAGATTGCCGTAGATCGAGGGGTGGCGCGGCATGAACGGCGCGCCGAAGCAGGTCGAGAAGGTCGCCGACGGCTCGGTCACGCCGATCTCGGTGCCGGCGACGCGCGCCGTATAGCCCGAGAGGAAGTGGTACATCGCCTGGTCCGGCGTCAGCTTCGCGATCGGCGGCAGCACGCCATAGGCGTCGGCGGTGAGGAAGATGATGTTCTTCGGCACCGGCCCGAGGTTCTCGGCGGAGGCATTGGGGATGAAGTCGATCGGGTAGGAGCCGCGGCTGTTCTCGGCGAGGCTCGCATCGTGGAAATCGAGCTCGCGGGTCTCGGGATCGATCACGACATTCTCCAGCACGGTGCCGAAGCGCTTGCTCGTCGCGTAGATCTCCGGCTCCGCCTCAGCCGAAAGATTTATCATCTTGGCATAGCAGCCGCCCTCGAAGTTGAACACCGCCTCGTCGGACCAGCCATGCTCGTCGTCGCCGATCAGCGTGCGCGAGGCATCGGCCGAAAGCGTCGTCTTGCCGGTGCCGGAGAGGCCGAAGAACACCGCGGTATCGCCCTTGGGGCCGATGTTGGCCGAGCAGTGCATCGGCATCACGCCCTCGACCGGCAGCTTGTAGTTGAGGATGCCGAACACGCTCTTCTTCATCTCGCCGGCGTAGCGCGTGCCGCCGATCAGGATCAGCTTCTCGGTGAAGTTCACCGCGATCACCGTCTCGGATCGCGAGCCGTGGCGCGCGGGATCGGCGCGGAAGCTCGGCAGGTCGATGATCGTGAACTCGGGCGCGAACGCCGCCAGCTCGTCGGCCGAGGGGCGGACGAGCAGGGTGCGGATGAACAGGCTGTGCCAGGCGAACTCGGTGATGACGCGGACGTTGACGCGGTGCGAGGGCTGCGATCCGCCGAACAGATCCTGCGCGAACAGCGTATCCTTGGCGCCGAGCGCGGAGAGGAAATCGGCTTTCAGCGCCGCGAAATGATCGGGCGCCATCGGCTTGTTGGTCTTGCCCCACCAGACCGTGTCGGCGGTGCCGGCGTCCTGGACGATGAACTTGTCGTTCGCCGAGCGGCCGGTGTGCTTGCCGGTCTTCACCACCAGCGGGCCGTCCTTGGCCAGGATGCCCTCGCCGCGTGCCAGCGCGAGCTCGACGAGCGGCGCGGTGATGAGGTTCCAGTGCACCGTCGCCGGCGTCGCGATACCCTGGGCCGCCAGGTCGAATGCCGGTGGACGCGTAGCCAAGATCATCCTCTCCATCTCTCGCAAGCCGCCGCAGCCGGACGTTGCCGGGGGCAGCTCAGGCTCGTATCGCACAAGCGCGGGATCGTCAAAAGAATCGGCCGGCGATCCGGCGGCGGGCGGCGCGGTTGCCGCGACTGGGTCATTGCGGTACGGTTCGGCCGGCCATCGGGAGTGCCGCCACGGCCATGCCGGCTTCGATCGCGCTCGTCGACGACGATCGCAACATCCTGACCTCGGTGTCGATCGCGCTCCAGGCGGAGGGCTTCGCCGTGCGCGTCTATGCGGATGGCGAGGCGGCATTGAAGGCGCTCGCCGAGGCGCCCGCCGATCTCGCCGTGCTCGACGTCAAGATGCCGCGCATGGACGGGATGGAGCTGCTCCGCCGGCTGCGCGAGAAGACCGACATGCCGGTGATCTTCCTCACCTCCAGGGACGAGGAGCTCGACGAGGCGCTGGGCCTCGCGATGGGGGCCGACGACTATATCGGCAAGCCCTTCTCGCAGCGCCTGCTGATCGCGCGCATCCGCGCCATCCTGCGCCGCACCGAGCACCGCGCGCTCGCCTCCGCGGACGGCGAGGCGGCGGCGGCGCCGGCCGAACGGATCGTGCGCGGCCGCCTGGCGATGGATCCGGCGCGCCACCGCGTCGACTGGGACGGGCGCGACGTGACGCTGACCGTCACCGAGTTCCTGATCCTCGACGCGCTCGCCCAGCGGCCGGGCTTCGTCAAATCGCGCGACCAGCTCATGGACGCCGCCTATCAGGACGACGTCTATGTCGACGACCGCACCATCGACAGCCACATCAAGCGGCTCCGGCGCAAGTTCCGCGTCGCCGACCCCGAGTTCAAGGCGATCGAGACGCTCTATGGCGTCGGCTACCGTTTCTCCGAGGAGTGAGCCGGCCGACGACGGCGCGCCTCGCATGCGCGCGCGCTGGCCGCTCACCGCGCGCATCCTCGCGGTCAACATCTTCGCGCTGGCGATGCTGGCCGGCAGCTTCTTCTATCTCGACAGCTATCGCAGCCAGCTCGCCGACGAGCGCAGCGCCCAGGCCGCCACCGCCGCCCGGCTGATGGCGAGCGCGCTCGCCGCCGCCGACGCCGCCCACCGCGCGCCGCTCGCCACCCGGCTGGGCGAGATCGCGGGCGCCCGCCTGCGCATCTATGCGCCGGGCGGCGGCGCCCGGCTGATCGACGGCTGGGATCGCGGCCAGCCGACCTATGTGCTGCGCGATCCCCGCGTCGAGCCCTGGCAGAAACATGCCGCGCGCTTCATGGATCGCGCGTTCGACGCGATCGTCGGCGCCGATCCGCTGCCCGATTTCGCCGAGCCGGCGCGGGATCGCGGCGCCGCCTGGCCCGAGGTCCGCGCCGTCGCCGCCGGCGCGCCCGGCATGACGGTGATGCGCCGCGCGCCCGATCGCACCCCGGTGCTCTCGACCGCGCTGCCGCTGCCCGACCGGAGCGGCACGATGCTGGTCACCGCCAGCGCGCGCGACATCACCCGCACCGTGCGGGCGCAGCGCTTCGCGCTCGGCGTGGTGGTCGCGACGGTGGCGCTTGTCTCGGTGCTGCTCTCGCTGTTCCTAGCGCGGACGGTCGTCCGCCCGATCCGCCGGCGGGCGCGCGCGGCGGTGCGCGTCCGCCTCGGCCGCGCGCGCGAGGTGGTGGTCCCGCGCCTACCCTCACGCCGTGACGAGATCGGCATGCTCGCGCGCGCGCTCTCCGATATGCGCCTCGCGCTGCGTGCGCGTATCGACCCGACCGACGCATTCGCCGCCGCCGTGACGCGTGAGCTCAGGAACT
>CAXTPE010000204.1:0-4964 GCA_964245925.1 uncultured Sphingomonadaceae bacterium | reverse complement strand
CTGCGCGATCTGCGCCGACGCGCCGCGACCGCGCGAACGGGCTCGCTGGCGACCGTCGAGGAGCGCATCGAGAGCCGTCGCGGCCAGGCCTTCGCCGTCAGGCTCGCGCTGCAGGCGACCGAAGCGCTCAACGCCTCGACCGGGGGCCAGGGCCTGACCCTCGCCAATCCCGTCCAGCGGGCGTGGCGGGACGTCAACGCGGTCGGCCGCCACATCAGCTTCAACTGGGATGCGGTGGGCTCGATGTATGGCCAGCTCGCCTTCGGGCTGGAGCCCAGGGGCCAGTATTGAAGACAAGATCATAACGATCGCGAGAGGAAGAGGAAGCAGTCATGCCGGTTACGCTCCTGAACGTGTTCATCGTGCCCGAGGACAAGGAGGAGGAATTCCTCGCCGAGTGGCGCAAGACCGCCACCCGCTTCTCGCGCACCAAGGGCTTCCTGGAGACGCATCTCCATCGCAACACCGGCGTCGGCAACCAGAACTTCCGGTTCATCAACATCGCCAAGTGGGAAAGCGCCGAGGCGTGGCGCGGCACCCATGCGGACTACAGGCCCAGCGAGTATGACATCCCGGGCGTGAAGGGACATCCCGCGATCTTCGAGTCCGTGGTCGACCTGGAATATCTGGCGGCAAGCTAGGCGGGGATGACGAAGACGGATCACACTCCAGGCCGAGCAGGCCCGGCGCGGTCCGCTCCGGCATCAGCCGGTCGCCACGGCGGCGCCTGAATCGAGCGCCTTCAGCACGTCCCTGCCGTCGCATACGCCGACCAGCCGATCGCCCCCGGTGAGCAGCACCGGATGGCCGGAGACCGCGAGGATGCGGATCAGGGTCTTCACCGAGATGCCCGCCGGGCAAGCGATCACGCCATCGGGAAAGACCGCATGGGCATCCGGATCGGCGATGTGGCTGACGGCGTGCGGCTCGCCCGCGACGGTGAGTTCGCCAATGCCTCGTCCCGGCCGCAGGCGATAGCGCGCGAGCGCGTCCAGCGTCAGCGCGCCGTCCTCCTCCGCCAGCGTCTCGGTGCCGCGCATCACCGTCGCGCCGGTCATCACGTTGAGCGGGTTCATGTGGCGCACGAATTCGGCGACATGGGGCGTGGCGGGACGCAGCACGATGTCCTCGGGCGTGCCGCTCTGGACGATCCGCCCGCCCTCCAGGATCGTGACCCGGTCGCCGATCTTGAGCGCCTCGTCGAGATCGTGGCTGACGAACAGGATCGTCTTCTGCACCTGTTCCTGAAGGCTGAGCAGCTCGTCCTGCAGCTTGGCGCGGATCAGCGGATCGAGCGCGGAAAAGGGCTCGTCCATCAGCAGGATGTCGGCATCCGTGGCGAAGGCGCGGGCGAGGCCGACACGCTGCTGCATGCCGCCCGAAAGCTCGCCGGCGTAGCGATCCGCCCAGCCATCGAGCCCGACCAGCGCCAGCCGCTCGTCGACGATCCGCGCGATCTCGCCGCGGGTGGCGCCGCGCAGCTCCAGCCCGAAGGCGACGTTCTCGCGTACCGTGCGCCAGGGCAGCAGCGCGAACTGCTGGAACACCATCGCCACGCGGGTGCGCCGGATGTGGCGCAGCACGCTTGCGCTGCAATCGGCGACATCCTTCGAGCCGAGCCCGTCGCGCACCAGCACATGGCCGCGCGTGACCCGGTTGAGGCCGTTGGCGGCGCGCAGCAGCGTCGACTTGCCCGAGCCGGAGAGACCCATCAGCACCGAGATCATGCCCTGCTCGACCGACAGGCTCGCGCCGGCGACACCGAGGACGACGCCGGTCCGGCCGGCGATCTCGGTACGGCTGGCGCCGGCGTCGAGCAGCGCCCGCGCGGCGGCGAGATCAGCCCGGCGCCGCCGGCCCGTGCCGCCGCAGAACAGGATGTCGACATCGCGGAATTCCAGCGCGACCGTCATGGCCTGCCCGTCATGGCCTGCCCGCAGCGGCGCCGCTGCGGGTCATGCGATCGAGGATGATCGCCACCAGCACGATGGTGAAACCCGCCTCGAACCCCATGCCGACCTGCACGGTGTTGAGCGCGCGCACCACCGGCACGCCGAGCCCGCCCGCGCCGACGAGTGCCGCGATCACCACCATCGACAGGCTGAGCATGATGCACTGGGTGATGCCCGCGATGATCGAGGGCGCGGCGGAGGGCAGCTCGACCTTGGTGAGAAGCTGCCAGCGGGTCGCGCCGAACGACTGGCCGGCCTCGAGCAGCGGCGTCGGCACCGACAGGATGCCGAGCTGCGTCAGCCGGATCGGCGCCGGCACCGCGAAGATGATCGTCGAGATCAGCCCCGGCACCACGCCCAGCCCGAACAGCACCAGCGTCGGGATCAGATAGACGAAGGTCGGCAGCGTCTGCATCAGATCCAGCACCGGCTGGAGGGCGCGGAACGCGCGCGGGCGATGCCCCGCCCAGATTCCCACCGGCACGCCGATCAGCGTCGAGACGAAGGCGGCGAACAGCACCAGCGACAGCGTCTCCATTGTCGCCGTCCAATAGCCCTGGTTGATGATGAACAGCAGCGCGAGGACGACGAAGACGGCGAGCGGGATCGATCGGCGCAGATGGAAGGCAAGCGCCGCCACCAGCGCCGTGAAGAGCAGCGGCGGGATCGCCGAGAGCAGCCAGGTGAGCCCGTTCACCGACGATCCGAGCACCAGCGTGACGGCATCGAACAGCCGGTTATGCGCCTTGATCGCGTCGACCAGCCCGTTCATCCAGACCCCGACCGGGATCTTGTGCTCGGTCAGGAAGCCGCCGCCGGCGGCCGGGTGGAGCGAGGCGAGCACCGCCGCGCCGCCGGGCCGGCCGTCGATCGTCGCGACCCCCGCCAGCCAGTCGCCGAGCCTGGCCGGGTGGGCGCGCAGCCAGCCGCGCGCCGCGCCGCCGGGATCGCCGCTCTCGGCGATGCCCTGCATCAGCGCATTCTCGTCGGCCACCGCGAAGCCGAGGTTGCGCAGCAGGCGGCCGACGTTCGGGCATTGCCGGAGATAGCCGGCGCGCGCGTTGGTGAACACCTTGGCGGCGCCATAGTTCGCGCCGAACACGCTGTCCCCGCCCGCGAGATAGCGCATGGCGAAGCGGTTGTTCATCGGGTGGGGCTGCCAGCCGAGGAAGACGATCGGGCTCCCGGCGCGCACGGCGCGCTCGACTTCGGCGAGCATCCCCTGCTCGCTGCTTTCGATCAGCTCGAAACCGCCGAGGCCGAACTGGTTGCGGCGGATCATGCCGAGCACCAGCCGGTTGCCGTCATTGCCCGATTCGATGCCGTAGATCCGGTGGCCGAGCGGGCCGGCGAAGCGCTGGATCGACGCAAAGTCCTTCAGCCCCCGATCGAACAGATAGGCGGGCACCGCCAGCGTGTAGCGCGCGTCGTCGAGATTGGCGCGGACGACCTCCACCGAACGGTCGTCGGTGAAGGGCTTCCGGTCGGCCGTCTCGGCGGGCATCCAGTTGCCCAGGAAGACATCGACATCCCTGTTGCGCATCGCGTTGAAGGTGACCGGCACCGACAGGACGGTGATCCTGGGATCATAGCCGAGCCCGGCCAGGATCTGCCCGGCGAGCGCGGTGGTGGCGGTGACGTCCGCCCAGCCGATGTCCGCGAGGCGGACCGTGCGGCAGGAGGGCGGATCGGCGGCGATCGCCGGCGCGAGACCCGCCATCGCGAGCACCAGCGATGCGAGCCCGATAGCCAATCTGCCCAGCCGTGGTCGCGCCATCGGTGAAGTTCCCCGGATCCCCGCAAACCGAGTTGACTGGAAGATCAACAGGCGTGCAAGAGAGAAGTGTTCAGAACCTCTCATTGCCTTCGGAAAGCCCGCGATAGCTGGCGGGTTTCGGGTTGAACGTCGGTTTAGGAGTGCGGGTGTGCGGCTGATGGCGTCGATCCCCGCGGGTGAGGAAAAGCGTTCCCGCCGGTTGATCGAGATGACCATCGAGAGCCTGGCCGAGGTCGGCTTTGTCGGCACCACGCTCGCGCAGGTGGCCACGCGGGCCAATGTCTCGCCCGGGCTGGTCGCGCATTATTTCGGCGACAAGGATGGGCTGCTGGAAACGGCGTTCCGCTCGCTCGTCACGCGGCTCGGCGGCAACATGCTTGTCCATCTGGCGCAGGCGACGGATGCGCGGGGGCGGCTCCAAGCGGTGATCGACGCCAATCTCGGGCCGCAGGAGGTCGACCACCGCACGAGCAAGGTGTGGCTGGCGTTCTGGGGCCAGGTGCTGCACGCGCCCCGGCTGCGCCGGATCCAGCGCATCTACCAGCGGCGACTTCTCTCCAATCTGCGCCATCCGCTGCGCCGGCTCGTGCCCGCCGGCGAGGTGTCGCGGGTCGCCGTCATGGTGGCGGCGATGATCGACGGCGTGTGGCTGCGCGGCGCGCTCTCGGGCTGGACCGAGACCGACGGCGCGACGGCGCGCGCGATGCTCACCGCCTTCGTCGATCATCATATCGCCAGCCTGGGGCCGCCCGCCGCCGCCCGCCCGGCGCGTCCGGCCACGCTGTCGCCGATCAATCCGGCGACCGGCGAGATGCTCGGCGTGCTGTCCGTGACGACGCTCGACGCGCTGGATGCCGGGGTGGCGCGCGCCAGGGCCGCCCAGCCGGGGTGGGCGGCGCTGATGCCGGTCGAACGCGGACGCGTGCTGCGCAGGGCGGCGGACCTGCTGCGCGCGCGCAACCGCGAGCTCGCCCGCCTGGAGACGCGGAACACCGGCAAGCCGATCCAGGAGACCGAGGCGGTCGACGTGCTGTCCGGCGCGGACTGCCTCGAATATTATGCCGGCGTCGCCGCCACCATCGCGGGGCAGCATCTCGATCTCGGGGCCGGCGCGTTCGGGTACACGCGCCGCGAGCCGCTCGGCGTCGTCGCTGGCATCGGCGCCTGGAACTATCCGTTGCAGATCGCCTGCTGGAAGGCCGCGCCGGCGCTCGCCTGCGGCAATGCGATGATCT
>CAXTPE010000203.1:0-4968 GCA_964245925.1 uncultured Sphingomonadaceae bacterium | reverse complement strand
GGGCGATGCTCGTGCTGCTCTGCGGCGCCGCCGAACTCGTCCGGCAGCGCGAGCGCGGCGCCGGCTGGTGGCGGCTGCCGTTCCGCGCCGGCATCGCCTGCCTGCCGCTGCTGCCGCCGCTGCTGCTCATGCTGCTCTGGCGACAGGACGGCGGCGCCGCCGCCGCGACGAGCGGCTTCTTCGCATGGATTCTCAAGTTCGGCTGGCTCCAGAGCGCGCTGCGCGATCGCTGGGTGCGGCTCGACGGCGATGCGGCGCTGCTGCTGCTCGCCATCGCCGCCGGCGGCATCGCCGGGCTGACGCGCACCAGCCGCGTGCTGCTCGCCGCCGCCGCCGCGCTCGCCGCCGCCTATCTGGCGCTGCCGCAACTGCTGATCGGTTCCTTCTATGCCGATATGAGGCTGGCGCCCTATCTTCTTGCGTTCGCGCTGCTCTCGCTCGGGCGGCCACGTCTCGGGCCGCGCTGGGGGAGCCATGCCGTCGCCGCCGTGGCGCTCGGCTTCTGCCTGTTCCGGATCGCCGCGACGACAGCGAGCTTCGCGCTCTACGATCGCGACCACGCCCGCATGCTCGCCGCGCTCGATCATGTGCCGGTCGGCGCGCGGGTGCTGTTCCTCGATGCGGCCGCCTGCCCGCGCGGCTGGGCCGTCCCGCGCGCGGAACATCTCGGCAGCCTCGCCATCGCGCGGCGCGACGCGCTCGTGAACGACGAGTTCGTGCTGCCCGGCGCGGCGATGCTGACGCCGCGCCTGGGCCTGCCGCCGGGCTATGCGCTCGATCCCTCCCAACTGGTCCGCCTGCCCGGCTGCGACCGCGACGAGCCGCTGCTCGCCGACAAGATCGCGGGCATGCCGCGCGGCGCGTTCGATTATGTCTGGCTGGTCGAGGTGCCGCCCGCCGCGCGCCCGGCCGATCCCGCGCTGCGGCTCGTCTGGTCCGACGGCGACGCCGCGCTCTACCGTGTCGCGCGCTGACCCAGCAGGCGCCGGCCGAGCCGCGCCGCATCGATCGCCCGGCCGCCGAGGCTGCGGTCGATCCGCTTGACGTCGATCAGCGTCGCCGGCCCCGCCGCCGAGAGCGTATGCAGCCCGTCGCGCCAGCGCCCGGCCGCCGCCGGCGCCACGATCGCCGGCCCCGCCTCCGCCGCGAACCGCTCCGGGGTCAGCTCCAGCAGGCGCAGGCCACGCAGCGCCCCGCCATAGGTCGCGGCACAATCCTGCACCGGCAGCACCGGCGCGCCGCCGACGACCACGACGCTCCCGCCCGGCCGCGCGCCGGCGCGGTCGATCCGCACCGGATTGCCGGGATGCGGCGTCCACGGCCCGGTCAGCCGATCCGCCCAGGCGAGGTGGAGCCGCCCCTGCCGCGCCGCCTTGCCGCCGACGCCCGGCGCATAGGCGAGCCACCAGCGGCCCTCGTGACGGAACGGCGTCGCGTCGATCGCGGGCGCGTCGAGGACGAGGCGCGCCGCCGGCTCCCAGTCATGCGGGAAGACGCGCGCGCGATACAGCGTCAGCACGCCCGAGCTGTAGGCTTCGGGCAGCAGCCAGGTCTCGCCCTCGGCCTCGAAGACATGGGGATAGGAGAGATGCCACGGCTCGGCCAGCACGGTGCGCCGCTCGATGATCCGCAGCGCCGCATCGAGCCGCAGCGCCTCGATCACGCCATGGCGGGTGCGATAGTCATAGGCTTCGGCGAAGATATGCAGCGCGCCGTCGCGCCACAGCCCGAACGGATCGGCGAGATAGGCGAACCGCCGCTCCTCGGGCAGCCACGCGATGTCGATGCCCGCCAGCGTGCCGGCGGCGAGGATCGTCGCGGCCTCGGCGCGGGCGACGCCGATCCGCCAGATGTCGGTGGCGAGCAGGCCCAATCAGGGATGCGGCTGGAGGTGCGCGCGGGGCGCCGCGGCGTTCGGCGTGCCCGGCGCGATCGGGTTCGGCGGCCCGGCGGCGGCGTTGGTCTCGCGCACCATCGCGGCGGTGGTGGTGCCCGGCGCCGGGCTGGTCGCGGCATCGGGCGCGGCATGCCTCGCCCCGCCGCGCGCGATCTCGGGCTCGATGGCGCTCATCGGCGAGACCTGCGCCCGCGCTGGGACCGCCGTCAGCAGGAGTGCCGCGCCCGCCAGCCAGTTCCACGTCATGCCCGTCTCCCGTCGTCGTCGTCGTCCAGCGGACCCGTGCGCCCGGAACATGATGATGTCACATCAAACCACCGTTCGTCCCGGGCGCGGTCGAGGCCCGTCCCGAGCGCCTGCGAGGCAGGCGAAGGGGGCGGCGCCAGGCACCGTGCCTCGATCCCTCGGCTCCGCTCGGAAGTGCCTTCGCTCGACACGAACGGGCAAGGTGATTCGATGTCGCCCGCTCCGCCCTAGCGTTGCGCCGCGCGCTCGGCGACCGGGGGGGCCTGTTCCCAGCCGCCGCCGAGCGCGCGGAACAGATCGACCTCGCGATCGACCAGCGCGGTGTTGGATGCGGCCAGCGCGGCCGCCGCCTGCGCGCGGGTGCGCTCGGCGTCGAGCAGCTCGAGGAAGCTGTCGGCGCCATAGTCGAAGCGCAGCCGCGAGAGCCGCGCGGCATCCGCGGCGGCGGCATTGGCGCGCGCCAGCGCCCGGTTGCGCCGCATCTCGGCATCGAGCCTCGCGAGCGCCTGCTCGGTCTCCCCGAGCGCGGTCAGCACCGCGCCGTCGAAGCGCGCGAGGCTCTGGTCCGCGGTCGCCCGCGACTGGCGGACGCGTGCCCGCGCCGCGCTCTGGATCGGGAAGCTCCACGAGATGAGCGGCCCGAGCGAAGAGCTGAGCGACGAGGATCTGCCGAGATCGCCGGGATGCGCGGCGCCGAGCGAGACCGATCCCAGCAGCGTGATCGAGGGATAGAGATCGGCGGTGGCGACGCCGATCCGCGCGGTATCGGCGGCGAGCTGGCGCTCGGCCTGGCGCACGTCCGGCCGGCGCGCGAGCAGCGCGGCGCCATCGCCGGCGGGCAGCGGCACGGCGAGCACCGGCGGGCGCGCGCAGCTCGCGATCGCCGGATCGAGCGCGGCGGGCGGGCGTCCGGTCAGCACCGCCAGCCCGTCGAGCGCGGCGCGGCGCTCGCCCTCGAAGCTCGGCAGATCGGCGTTCGCCTGCTCGAGCAGCGCGCGCGCCTGGTCGACGTCGCGCAGCGTGCCGCGCCCGCCGCTGTTCAGCCGCTCGGTGAGATCGAGCGTGCGCGCCTGGAGCCGCACCGTCTCGCGCGCGGTGGCGGCCTGGGCGGCATAGCCGCATGCCTCGCCATAGCTCCGCGCGGTCTCGGCGGCGACGGCGACGCGGGCGGCGTCGAGCGCGGCGGCGGCGACCGCGACATCGCCCCGCGCCGCCTCGATCGATCGGCTCACCCGCCCGAACAGATCGATCTCGTAGGCGATGTTCAGCCCGGCCGAGAAGAAGTCGCTGGTGAACGACTCCGGGATCGCCGTGGTGGTGGTGCCGGTGGTGGTGGTGCCGCCAGTGGCGGTCGTGCCGCCGGTGCCGGTCGTCGTCGCGGCGGTGCCGATGTTCTGGCTGCCCTCGCGCAAATGGCTGTAGCTCGCCGACGCATCCGTCGTCGGCAGCCGGCCGGCGCGCGCCTCGGCGAGCACGTAGCGCGCGCGGCGCACGTTCGCGGCGGCGGCGCGCACGTCGGTGTTGTTGCGCAGCGCCTCGTCGACCAGCGCGTCGAGCGTCGGGTCGGCATAGAGCCGCCACCAGCCGGGCGGCAGCGGCGCCTGGGCGGGCGCCGCCTCGACGAATGCGCCGGCGGCGGCCGGCGGCGGCGCGGCCGGGACATAGTTCGGCCCGACCGCGCATCCGCCGAGCAGCGCCGTGAGCGCGAGCGCGAGCCGCCGCCTCATGCCGGCCGCTCCCCGGCCGGCGGCATCGGGCCGCCGCGCACCCGCGCGTAGCGTTCCGCCGTCCAGGCGCCGAGCCTGCGCGAGAGCACGTAGAAGCTCGGCGTGAACAGCAGCCCGAACAGCGTCACGCCGATCATCCCGAAGAACACCGCGATGCCCAGCGCCTGGCGCATCTCTGCGCCCGGCCCGGAGTCGATCACCAGCGGCAGCGTGCCGAGGATGAAGGCGACCGACGTCATCAGGATCGGCCGCAGCCGCTGGTGCGCGGCGCGCTCGGCGGCGGCCTGCGGATCGAGCCCGTCCTCCTCCTGGTCGCGCTTGGCGAACTCGACGATCAGGATCGCGTTCTTGGCGGCGAGCCCGACCAGCACGACCAGGCCGATCTGGGTGAGGATATTATTGTCGCGCCCCATGATGCCCACGCCGAGGATCGCGGCGAGCAGGCACATCGGCACGATCAGGATCACCGCCAGCGGCAGCACCAGGCTCTCGTAATTGGCCGCGAGCAGCAGGAACACGAAGAGCACCGCCAGCCCGAACACCATCACGCCGGTATTGCCGGCCTGGCGCTGCTGATAGGCGAGCTCGGTCCATTCATAGGTGAAGCCCGACGGCAGCAGCCGGGCGGCCAGGCCCTCCATCGTCTTGAGCGACTGGCCGGTGGAATAGCCGGGCGCGGTGTCGCCCTGCAGCTCGGCGGCGGGATAGAGGTTGTAGCGGACGACGCGATAGGGGCCGCTGTCGTTGCGGAGCGAAAGCACCGCGTTCAGCGGCACCATCGTGCCCGACGACGAGCGCGCCTTGAGCAGGCCGATGTCGCCGATCTCGTCGCGATAGGGCGCGTCGGCCTGGGCGGTGACGCGATAGGTCCGGCCGAGGAAGTTGAAATCATTGATGTAGGTCGAGCCGAGATAGGTGTTGAGCGTCGAGAAGACGTTCTGCACGGGCAGGCCGAGCTGCTCGGAGCGCGCCCGGTCGATGTCGGCGAAGAGCCGCGGCGTGCGGGTGTTGAAGGTGGTGAAGACGCCCTGGAGGCCGCGCGCGCCGTTGCCCGCGCCCATCATCGCGTTGGTCGCGCCCTCGAGCGTCTTGAAGCCG
>CAXTPE010000202.1:0-4974 GCA_964245925.1 uncultured Sphingomonadaceae bacterium | reverse complement strand
CGCCCTCCTCCATCTCGTCCTCGCTTGATACCACGACCATGGCCGCCGCGCCGCGCACCGACGGCAGCCGCCGGGCGCGACCCCGCACCACCACCCCGGCGATCGCGCCCGCCGCCAGCAGCAGCAGCATCGGCAGCCCCGGCGCCGCGCCGCGCCCGAACGCCGCATGCGCGCTCGCCAGCGTCACCACCGTCGCCATCCCCAGCGCGGCGGGGCGCGCCGGCCCGCTTCCGTCGATCCAGTCGGTTGCCGCCATCCCGCCCTCCTTCGCGAAGAGTGCGCCGCGGCGCTTTCCGGGCGCTTACCGCCGGCGCCGCAGACCGCTCCGATCCGGACCGTCCGTGGGGGTTCGTCGCCGCCTTGCGCGCGCGCCGCACCGCGCTAGACGAGGAGGCATGTCGGACGATCTCTTCGCCTCCGCGCCCTCCACCTCCTCCGGCGGCTATGACGCATCCGCGATCGAGGTGCTGGAAGGGCTGGAGCCGGTCCGCCGCCGGCCCGGCATGTATATCGGCGGCACCGACGAGCGCGCGCTCCACCACCTCGTCGCCGAGGTGCTCGACAATGCCATGGACGAGGCGGTGGCGGGGCACGCCACCCGCATCGAGGTGGCGGTCGGCGCCGGCAACCGCGTCGTCGTCACCGACAACGGGCGCGGCATCCCGGTCGACGCACATCCAAGATTTCCCGGCAGGAGCGCGCTCGAAGTCATTCTGACGACGCTGCATTCCGGCGGCAAGTTCTCCGACAAGGCCTATGCCACCTCGGGTGGGCTGCACGGCGTCGGCATCTCGGTGGTCAACGCGCTGTCGTCCGACACGGTCGTCGAGGTGGCGCGCAACCGCGAGCTCTTCCGCCAGACTTTTGCCCGCGGCCTCGCGACCTCGCCGCTCCAGAAGCTCGGCGCGGCGCCCAATCGGCGCGGCACCAGCGTCGCCTTCACCCCCGATGCCCACATCTTCGGCGAGGCCGCGCGCTTCCGCCCCGGGCGGCTTTACCGGCTGGTGCGCTCCAAGGCCTATCTGTTCGCGGGCGTCGAGATCCGCTGGCGCTGCGATCCCGCGCTGATCGAAGACGCGACGCCCGCCGAGGCGGTGTTCCAGTTCCCCGGCGGCCTCGCCGATCATCTCCGCGAGCAGGTGGGGCCACGCGAATGCGCCACCGCGGACTTCTTCGCCGGCCGGCAGGCGTTCCCGAACGCGCAGGGCTCGGTCGAGTGGGCGGTCGCCTGGCCATTGTGGTCGGACGGCAGCTTCTCCTGTTATTGCAACACGATACCGACGCCCGATGGCGGCACGCATGAACAGGGGCTGCGGGCCGCGCTCGTGAAGGGCGTGCGCGGCTTCGGCGAGCTCACCGGCAACAAGCGATCGAAGGACATCGCGCCGGAGGACGTGATGACGGGCGCCGAGCTGATGCTCTCGGTGTTCATCCGCGATCCGCAGTTCCAGAGCCAGACCAAGGACCGGCTGACCTCGCCCGATGCCGCGCGCCTCGTCGAGGCGGCGGTGCGCGACCAGCTCGATCATTTCCTCAGCCACAATATGGAGCGGGGCAAGGCGTTGCTCGGCTTCGTGCTCGACCGGATGGACGAGCGCCTCCGCCGCAAGGCCGAGCGCGACGTCAAGCGCAAGACGGCGACATCCGCGCGGAAACTCCGCCTGCCGGGCAAGCTTACCGACTGCTCGGCCAACAGCCCGGCCGGCACCGAGCTGTTCATCGTCGAGGGCGACAGCGCCGGCGGATCGGCCAAGCAGGCGCGCGACCGCAAGACCCAGGCGGTGCTCCCGATCCGTGGCAAGATCCTCAACGTAGCCTCTGCGAACGCGGCGAAGATCGGCGCCAACCAGGAGATCGCCGATCTCATCCAGGCATTGGGCTGCGGCATCCGCGAGCGCTGCGACGCCGCCGCGCTCCGCTACGAGCGCATCGTCATCATGACCGACGCCGATGTCGACGGCGCGCATATCGCCACGCTGCTGATGACCTTCTTCTTCCAGGAGATGGCGGACATCGTCCGCAAGGGCCACATCCACCTCGCCCAGCCGCCGCTCTACCGGCTGACCGCGGGCGCCAGATCGCTCTACGCGCAGGACGAGGCGGACCGGGCGCGGATCGAGAACGGTCCGTTCCGGGGCAGGAAGGTGGAGGTCGCGCGCTTCAAGGGCTTGGGCGAGATGAACCCGCAGCAACTCCGAGAGACGACGATGGATCCGCGCACCCGCACGCTGCTGCGCGTCACGCTTCCGACCGAATATGAGGAGCGCGCGAGCATCCGCGACCTCGTCGACCGCCTGATGGGCCGCAATCCCGAACACCGCTTCGCCTTCATCCAGACCCGCGCGGCCGATGTCGAGGCGGACGCGATCGACGCCTGAGGCCGGTCAGCCCATCGCGCCGCGCAGCAGCCCGGCGATCTCGACGATCCCCGCGCCGGCATCGAACGCGCCGCGCACCCGCGCGCATCCCGCGGCGCCGAGGCGCGCGCGCTCGTCGGGCGCGCGGATCAGCCGCTCCAGCGCGGCGGCGAGCGCGCGCGCGTCGCCGGGCGGCACCAGCACGCCGGTGGCGCCGTCGTCGATCAGCTCGGGGATGCCGGAGAAGCGCGTCGAGAGGCAGGCGAGCGCCTGGGCCTGCGCCTCCATCAGCACATTGGGCAGCCCGTCGCGATCGCCGTCCGCGCCCTGTCGGGAAGGCAGCACGAACAGGTCGCATGTCCGGTAGCGCTCGATCACCGCGGCCTGGCCCTCGATGCCGTGCCACGCGACGCGGTCGGCGAGCCCGAGCGAGCGGGCGCGGCGCTTGAGCTCGCCCAGCAGCGGTCCGCCGCCGACATGGTGCCAGCGCCAGGCGAGGCCGGCGGGCAGCCGGGCCAGCGCGTCGAGCATCCCATCGAAGCCCTTCTTCTCCACCGCGCGCCCCACCGACAGCAACCGCACCGGATCGCGCGGATCACCGCCGTCGCGCCGCGCGCGCCCCGGCGGTTCGGCGGGAAAGCGCGCGAAATCGAGGCCGTGGTGGATCAGCCTCACCTTGGCCGGATCGTCGGCGAGCCGCCGGAGGTGCTCGGCGCCGCTCGCCGTGCAGGTCGCGCACCAGCGCATCGCGGCGAGCTTGTCGCGCTTGTCCCACTCCGGCGTCGTCCAGATGTCCCTGGCATGCGCGCTGGCGACGAGCGGCAGCCCGCTGATCGCGGCGGCATAGCGGGCGAGCGTGCCGGCCGAGTGGATGAAGTGCGCGTAGATCAGCCCGACATCGGCCGGCAGCGCGGCGACGAGCGCGATCGCCTGGCTGAAGGCGACGACACGCTGGCGGCTGCGCCCGCGCGCCATGTCCGCCCGGAACAGGGCGAGGGCATGCGCATAGCCCGGACGGTGGCGGACCGTGCGCCAGGCACGCAGCAACCGCAGCGGGCCGCGCAGCGGATCGGGCAGGTAGTGGACCGGCGCGCGCAGCCGGTCGTGGAGCGGGTGGCGGCGCGGCTCGGGCGGGCGCATCGAGGCCAGCCACAGCCGCAGGCCCGCCGCCTCCAGGCCGACCAGCTCCTGCGCCACGAAGGTCGTCGAGACGCGCGGCCACGCCTTGACGACGACGCAGACCGCCGGCGTGGTCACAGGCACGCCCGCACCGCGTCGGCGGCGTTCCTGGCAGCGGCGGGGCCGGTCTCACCGAGCATCTCGGCGACCAGTTCGCGCTGCGCCATCACATATCCCGCATGATCGGCTGCGGCGCGGCCGAGCGCCGCGCCGACCGCGCCCGGTTCGTCCACCACCTCGCCGCAGCGCCAGAAGCCATGGTCCGGGTCGCCGCGCCACGCGACCGCCGCGGGATTGAGGAACACGCAGGGGCGCGGCCGGGCGAGGAACTCGACCACCTGGCTCGAGGTATCGCCCAGATAGATGTCGGCGGCTTCGAGATAGCTGCCGTCGACCAGCGCGAAGCTGTCGAGATCGACATGGACATGGCCGAGCCCGGCGACATCCTCGAGGATGCGCCGCACCTCGGGCGCCTGCCCGGCCAGCCGCTGGTGCGGCGCGAGGATGACGTTGCAGTGCGTCTGCCCCGCCAGCATCGCCACGATCTGCGCGCCCCATTGCCACCAGGAGGAGCGATGGCGCTGCCAGTGCGGCGCATAGACGACCACCGGCCGGCGCTCGGCGAACAGCCGGCGCGCGCCGGGCGACGCGCGGAACCCGCTCTTGACATAGCCGACCACCGCGATCCGCTCGGCCGCGATCCCCAGCGCGACGAGCCGCGCCTGTTCGGCCGGGGCGGGAACCAGCAGGCGATAGGCCGCCCGCCGCCGGGGATCGGCGCGCGCCATCATCGAGCCCGCGCCATGCGCCGCCTTGACGAAGCGCCAGCCGAGGAACGGCGCCGCGCGCGGCAGCCAGAGGCTCGTCTGCTCGGCGCAGACGACCACGCGAGCCGCCAGCAGACGGGGGGCGAGGCGGATCAGCGTCGGCAGCTTGGCGGGCAGCGGCGGGTTCCGGCCGTCCTCCGGTCCGGGCAGCCGCAGATACCCCGGCGCGCGCCGCAGCCGCACCCTGGGACCGAGCCCGGTCGCCGCGATCCACCCGGCCAGCAGCGCCTCGTGGACGGAAGTCGCGACCCAGCAATCGATCGGCGGCTCCGGCCCCTGCGCCGCGAGCGCCTCGACGATCGGCCAGAGATGCGGGATCAGCAGCGTCTCGCCGAGGAACAGAAAGGCGACGCCGCGCCGGCGGCTCGCGATCATCGCGCTACACCGTCAGCGCCGCGACCAGCGCCCTGACCTTCTTCTGGCGCCATTGCGGGGTCGGCGCGAGCAGCCAGTAAGCGCCCTGATCGGCGCGCTCCTCCAGCAGCGTCACGCGGCCCGCCGCGATGTCGGCCTGCGCGAGCAGCAAGGGCACGCAGGCGCGCCCCAGGCCGGCGGCGGCGGCATCGATCGCGAGGCCGGCGTCGGCGACGGTCAGGATGCTGCCCTTGCCC
>CAXTPE010000201.1:0-4993 GCA_964245925.1 uncultured Sphingomonadaceae bacterium | reverse complement strand
TCCTGGAAGTCGATCGGATTGTCGGCATGCACGCCGCCGTTGATGATGTTCATCATCGGCACCGGCAGCAGCCGCGCGCCGACGCCGCCGACATAGCGGTAAAGCGGCAGCCCGCGCGCGTCCGCCGCCGCCTTGGCGACCGCGAGGCTGACGCCGAGGATCGCGTTGGCGCCGAGCCGCGCCTTGTTGGCGGTGCCGTCGAGCGCGATCAGCGCGGCGTCGATCTCGGCCTGGTCCTCGGCGTCCATGTCACGCAGCGCCGCGCCGATCTCGCCGTTGACCGCCGCGACCGCCTTCAGCACGCCCTTGCCGAGGAAGCGCCCCTTGTCCCCGTCGCGCTTCTCGACCGCCTCGTGCGCGCCGGTCGACGCGCCAGAGGGGACGGCCGCGCGCCCGAAGCTGCCGTCCTCGAGCGCGACGTCGACCTCGATGGTCGGGTTGCCGCGGCTGTCGATGATCTCGCGGGCGTGGACGTCGATGATCGCGGTCATGCGGTGGCTTCCCCATCTTATATGCCTGCGCAACGCTGCGCTCTATCGGCGGGCGCGCCGCCGCGCAATCAGGCTGGAACCCGATGGCGGGGGCCGATGTTGTCGGCGATGTACGGATCGGGCACACACCTGGTCGGCTTGGAGACACGATCATGGCGAGCACAACCGACACGCTTCCCGAGGGCACCGACGCGATCATCGAGGACGGCGCGGCGCTCGACGTCGAGGAGACCGGCGAGGCAGGCGAGGAGGAGGCCGACGAGGCGCCCGAAGCGGACCGGCCGGAAGCTTCCGGCGGCGCCGACGAGGCAGGCGAGACGCTCAGGGACAAGGCCGGCAGCTTCAAGGAGCAGGCCGGCGCGCGTGCCGCCGACCTGCGCGGCAAGGCCAATGAGCAGGTCTACGCCCTCGCCGCGCAGGGCAAGGACCGCGTCACCGAATCGCTCGACGGCGTCGCGCAATATGTCAACGGCGTGGCCGCGCAGGTCGAGGAGAAGCTCGGCGCCCAATATGGCGGCTATGCCAGGCAGGCGGCCGATGCGGTATCGGGCATGGCCGCGTCGCTGCGCGAGAAGGATGTCGAGGCGCTGTTCGACGATGCGCGCGGCTATGTCCGCAAGAGCCCGGCGGTCGCGATCGGCGCGGCGGCGGCGGCCGGCTTCCTCGTTTCCCGGCTCATCAAGGCGGGCAGCGAGACGCTGGAGGCAGCCGCCAGGGACATCGAGGGCAAACCCCGCGATAAATCCGGCCGGGCAGGCTGAGCCATGCTCCCCACCGCCGCCGACGAGATGGCGATCGGCACGCTGATCCATCGTGCCACCGACGACGTTCGCGAGCTGGTCAGCGCCGAGATCGAGCTCGGCAAGACCAAGCTCGTCGCGCGTGCGCTGGGCGCGCGCAACGGCATCATCCTGCTGGTGGCGGCGGTGTTCCTGCTTCAGGCGGCGCTGACGACGCTGCTGATTGGTTTCGCGCTCGGCCTCGCGCCCTTGGTGGGGCCGCTCGGGGGGGCGGCGATCGTCACGCTGGTGACGCTGATCGTGATCGCGGTCCTCGCCAAGCTCGCCGTCGCGCAGTTCACGAGCCCACCCGTCGCAGGCAGGAAGCCATGAGCGCCGAGGACGATCTGCGGCTCGCCGAGGCGCGCGTCACCGAGGCGCGCAGCCGGCTTGCGGGCACGGCCGGCGACATCCAGCGCCGCCTGCATCCGCAACTGCTGCTCAGGAATGCCTGGGATGGTGTCCGCGAAACCTCGGTGTCGCTGGCCGACGAGGCGGTCGAGACCGCCAGGGCGCGGCCGGGCGCGGCGGCCGGCATCGCGGCCGGGATCGCCGCGCTGGCTCTGCATCGCCCGCTTGGTCGGCTGCTCCGTCGCCTGGTCTCGCGCAAGCGCGAAACCATCGCGCCGGACAAGCGATTGTGACGCCCGACCCGGCCCGGACGCCGGACCGATCCCAAAGGAACATGCGATGACCAGCCACGACACATCCGAGCATGAGCCCGAGCCGACGGGCCGCGTCGATGCGGTGGTGGCGGCGGTGCATGACGCCGCCGCCACCGCGCGCGGCTCGGTGAGCGGTGGCTACGGCGTGACGCGCGACGCGGTCACGGACGGCTACGCGGTCGCGCGCGAAAAGGTTTCCGCCACCTATGGCGATCTCGCCGAGCGCCTCTCGCCCGCGTTCGGCGCGGCGCGCGAGGGCGCCGGCCATGCCTATGAAGCCGCTCGCGAGCAATCGGCGGCGGCGCTGGAGAGTGCGCGCGACACCCTGTCGCAGGCCAAGGAGAAGACCGTGCAGAGCATCGAGGACAATCCGCTCGCCGCGATCGTCGGCGGGATCGCGCTGGGCGCCGCCGTCGGCGCGCTGCTGCCGCGCTCGCAGCGCGAGGCCGAGCTGCTGGCGCCGGTCGGCGGCAAGCTCAACGAGGCCGCGCGCGGCGCCTTCGCGGCGGCCAGGGCGGCCGGCGTCGCCAAGCTCGACGAGCTCGGCATCAACCGCGATGTCGCCCGCGACACCGTGCAGAAGTTCGTCGCCAACGCAGGCGAGGCGGCACGCTCGGCCGGCGAGGCGGCCGCCGCGTCGGTGCGCGAGAGCAAGAACTGAACAGCCCCGGTTCATCTTCGCCGCGCTAGGGGCTGCGGATCGCGGGCGGCGGGCTTCCCGGCAAGCCGCCCGCGCCGTTTCGTCCATAACGACCGGAGTAGCTCGATGCGTTTCCGCAAGCCTGTCCTTGCCGCCTTGGCCGGCATCGCCGCCGTCGCCGCGCCGGCGGCATTCGCACCGGCATCCGCGCAGGTGGTCACCAGCGATCCGGCGCGGTTCATCCAGAGCCTGTCCGATACGGCGTTCGGCGTCCTGCGCACCGGCGACCGCGTCACCGCGCGCGCCAAGTTCCGCGCGATGCTCCAGCAGAATTTCGCGGTCGACACGATCGGCGATCGGCTGATCCGCCGCTGGCGCGGCCAGATCACGCCGGCGCAATATGCCGCCTACAAGGCCGCGCTGCCGACCTATCTTATCGGCACCTATGCCGACAGCCTCTATGATTATGCCGATTGCACGATCAGGGTGGTGCGCGCCGTGCCGCGCGGCACCAGCGCCGCGGTGCTGAGCCAGGTGACCCGGCCGGGCCGCGGCCCCGTCACGGCGATCTGGCAGGTCGAGCAGAGCGGCGGCGCCTACAAGGTGAGCAATCTCACCGTCGCCGGCATCAACCTCTCGCTGACCCAGACCGCCGACTTCGACTCCTACGTCCAGCGCAACGGCTTCGACGGGCTCGTCAAGTTCATGAAGTCGCGCGCCGCCGCCTGAGCGGAACCGCCGCGGCGCGGCGATTGCCTGCCGCGCCGCTGCTGCTAGGATCGCCGCATGAGCAAGCTGCATCTCGTGTTCGGCGGCCGCGTCAGCGATCCGCGCACCTTCGACTTCGTCGATCTCGACACTATCGACATCGTCGGCATCTACGCGGATTATGCCTCGGCCGAGAATGCGTGGCGCGGCGCCGCCCAGCGCTCGGTCGACGATGCCGAGATGCGCTATGTGGTGGTGCACCTCCACCGCCTGCTCGATCCCGACGGCGCGGACGACTGAGCAAGCGGCCGTCAGGCCTTGCGGTAGCGCCAGAGCAGCAGCGGGCGGGCGAGCAGCAGCCCGCAGAGGAAGCCGCCGACATGCGCGGCGGTGGCGATCGCCGCCCCGCCGAAGCCGCCGGCCAGTTCGACCAGGAGCTGGAGGCAGATCCAGCCCGCCGCCAGCCACAGCACCTGGAGGGCATGGGCCTTCGGGCCGGTCCTGGCGCCGGCGCGCTGCTGACCGTAGAGCAGCGCATAGGCGCCAAGCAGCGCCGAGGCGGCGCCGCTCGCCCCGATCATCGGCGAGAAACTGGCCGGCCCGGCAAGATATTGCCCCAAGGCGGCGCCATAGGCCCCGATGCCGTAGAGCAGCACCAGCGCCCGCGAGCCGACCGCCGCCTCGACATAGCGCCCGCAATAGCCGAGCATCAGCATGTTGAGCAGGAGGTGGAGCGCGCCCGCGTGCAGCAGCGTCGCGCTGAGCGGCGTCAGGAACGCGGGGACCGCGCCGGCGAGCACGGGCGCCGCACCGAACCGCGCGGGGATGAAGCCGCCGAGCACGACCGCGCGATCGGCGAGCCCGCTCGTCGCGACGATCAGCCAGGCCATGCTGGTGATCGCGACGAGCACCGTCGTCGCGCGGGCGGGCGGCAGTCGCACGGCCCCGATCCTCAGATGAACTCGATCTTCGCCACCGAATAATAACGGTCGCCGGAGGGCACCGTCACCTCGACGTCGTCGTCGACCTTGCGGCCGATGAGCGCGCGGCCGAGCGGCGAATTATACGAGATGCGGCCATTCTTGGCGTCCGCCTCGGTCTCGCCGACGATCTGGTAGCGGACCGGCTTGTCGTCGTCGTCGAGCAGCGTGACCGTCGCGCCGAACACCACCTTGTCGCCCGACAGCGTGGTCGGGTCGATCACCATGGCGCGGCTGAGCCGGTCCTCGATGTCGGCGATATGCGCCTCGATATGGCCCTGACGCTCCTTGGCGGCATGATATTCGGCGTTCTCGGAGAGATCGCCGTGCGCGCGCGCCTCCTCGATCGCATCGATCACCTCGGGGCGCTCGATCATCCGCAGCCGTTTCAGCTCGCTGCTGAGCTTGCTGTGGCCCTCGGCCAGCATCGGCGCCTTCTCGGCAGTCGCCATCCGGAGCTACCCTTTCTTGGTTAATCCGCCCTTCCGGCCGGCACGTCGCGCAATGCCGGGCTCAAGACGGCGGGCGAGGATAATAGGATTGGAGCGGGCGCACTTCAAGGCTCGCGGCCCGCAACGCCGCGATCGCCCGCACCGCCGCGACCGATGCGGCGGCGGTGGTGAAGTGGGGGATCTTGCCCTGTATCGCCGAGACCCGGATCTCGCGGCTGTCCTTGAGCGACTGCCAGCCCTCGGTGGTGTTGAAGATCAGGGCCACCCCGCCATCCTTG
>CAXTPE010000200.1:0-5054 GCA_964245925.1 uncultured Sphingomonadaceae bacterium | reverse complement strand
GCCGCCGGCGGGCCACGCCGTCCCAACGCGGCGCGTGCTCTCTGCGAGGAGAGTCTGACATGACCGAACCCGTTGTCGCGCCCGCGGTTGTCGCCGTGCATCCCGACAAGCCCGCCGCCAGGCCGGCGCGTCCCTTCTTCAGTTCCGGCCCTTGTGCCAAGCCGCCCGGCTGGGATGCCGGGCTGCTGCCCCACGCATCGCTCGGCCGCTCGCACCGCTCGAAGCTCGGCAGAAGCCGTCTTCAATATGCGATCGACCTCACCCGCCAGATCCTGGGCGTGCCGGATAGCTATCGCATCGGCATCGTGCCGGGATCCGACACCGGCGCGGTCGAGATGGCGATGTGGACGATGCTGGGCGCGCGCGCCGTCACCACGATCGCCTGGGAGAGCTTCGGCGAAGGCTGGGTGACCGACGCGGTCAAGCAGCTCAAGCTCGATCCGGTCGTGGTCAAGGCCCCCTATGGCATGCTCCCCGATCTCGCCGCGGTCGATCAGGACGGCGACGTCGTCTTCACCTGGAACGGCACCACCTCCGGCGTGCGCGTGCCCGATGGCGACTGGATCAGGGACGATCGCGCCGGGCTGATGATCGCGGACGCGACGAGCGCCGTGTTCGCGCAGGACGTGCCGTTCGCCAAGCTCGATGTCGTCACCTTCTCCTGGCAGAAGGTGCTCGGCGGCGAGGGCGCGCACGGCGTGCTGATCCTCGGCCCCCGCGCGGTCGAGCGGCTGGAGAGCTATGTCCCGGATCGCCCGCTGCCGAAGATCTTCCGGCTGACGGCCAAGGGAAAGCTGATCGAGGGTATCTTCACCGGCGAGACGATCAACACGCCGTCGATGCTCTGCGTCGAGGATTATATCCACTCGCTGGAGTGGGCGCGGTTGCAGGGCGGCCTCTCCGCGCTGATCCGGCGCGCCGACGCCAATGCCGCCGCGCTCGACGCGATCGTGCGCGAACTGCCCTGGCTGGAGCATCTCGCCGCCGATCCGGCATCGCGATCGAACACCAGCGTCTGCCTGAAGTTCTCGGACGATGCGGTGGCGGGGCTGGACGAGGCGGGCACCGCCGCGCTCGTCAAGAAGCTGGCGACGCTGCTGGAAGCCGAGGACGCCGCCTATGACGTCGCCGGTTATCGCGACGCGCCGCCGGGGCTGCGCATCTGGTGCGGCGCCACCGTCGACACCGCCGACATCGAGGCGCTCGGCCCCTGGCTCGACTGGGCGTTCAAGACCGCGAAGGCGGGCTGAGCCGCCAAATATCCCGTCATCCCGGCAACGGCTGGGATCTTCCTCCGCATCCCGTGCCGCCGCGGCACGAGATCCCGGCCTCCGCCGGGATGACGAAAGTAGAGACATGCCCAAAGTCCTCATTTCCGACAAGATGGATCCCCGTGCCGCCGCGATCTTCCGCGAGCGCGGCATCGAGGTCGACGAGATCACCGGCAGGACGAAGGACGAGCTGATCGCGATCATCGGCCAGTATGACGGCCTCGCGATCCGCTCCGCCACCAAGGTGACCAGGGAGGTGATCGCGGCCGCGACCTGCCTCAAGGTGGTCGGCCGCGCCGGCATCGGCGTCGACAATGTCGACATCCCCGCCGCGTCCGCCGCCGGGATCGTGGTGATGAACACGCCGTTCGGCAATTCGATCACGACCGCCGAGCATGCCATCGCGCTGATGTTCGCGCTCGCCCGCCAGCTTCCCGAGGCCGACGCCTCCACCCAGGCCGGCAAGTGGGAGAAGAACCGCTTCATGGGCGTCGAGCTGACCAGCAAGACGCTGGGGCTGATCGGCGCGGGCAACATCGGCTCGATCGTCGCCGATCGCGCGCTGGGGCTGCGCATGAAGGTGATCGCCTATGATCCGTTCCTGAGCCCCGAGCGCGCGCAGGACATGGGCGTCGAGAAGGTGACGCTCGACGAGCTGCTCAAGCGCGCCGACTTCATCACGCTTCACACGCCGATGACCGACCAGACCCGCAATATCCTTTCGGCGGAGAACATCGCGAAGGCGAAGAAGGGCGTGCGGATCATCAACTGCGCGCGCGGCGGGCTGATCGACGAGGAGGCGCTCAAGGCGGCGCTCGATTCGGGTCATGTCGCGGGCGCCGCGCTCGACGTGTTCGTCAAGGAACCGGCCGAGGCGAGCCCGCTGTTCGGCACGCCGAACTTCATCTCGACGCCGCATCTCGGCGCATCCACCACCGAGGCGCAGGTCAACGTCGCGATCCAGGTCGCCGAGCAGATGGCCGATTTCCTGATGTCGGGCGGCGTCGCCAACGCGCTCAACATGCCGAGCCTGTCGGCCGAGGAGGCGCCCAAGCTGCGCCCCTACATGGCGCTCGCCGAGAAGCTCGGCTCGCTGATCGGGCAGCTCGAGGGCGACGCGATCCGCTCGGTCGCGATCGAGGTCGAAGGCGCGGCGGCCGAGCTCAACCAGAAGCCGATCACCGGGGCAGTGCTCGCCGGGCTGATGCGGGTCTATTCGGACACGGTGAACATGGTCAACGCGCCGACGCTGGCGAGGGAGCGCGGGCTCGACGTGCGCGAGGTGCGCCACGACCGCGAGGGCGATTACCACACGCTGGTGCGCGTCGCGGTGAAGACCGATGCGGGCGAGCGCTCGGTCGCCGGCACGCTGTTCGGCAATGCCTCGCCTCGCCTCGTCGAGATCTACGGCATCAAGGTCGAGGCCGATCTCCACGGCGCGATGCTCTATGTGGTCAACGAGGACGCGCCGGGCTTCATCGGGCGGCTCGGCACGACGCTGGGCGAGGCGCATGTCAACATCGGCACCTTCCACCTCGGCCGGCGGGATGCCGGCGGCGAGGCGGTGCTGCTGCTCTCGGTCGACACCGCCGTCGAGGAGCCGCTGCTGTGGCGGGTCTGCCGACTGCCGGGGGTGAGGAACGTCAAGGCGCTGCGGTTCTAGGGTGTCTGCTCATCTCCTGGCTTTCAGCCGAAACCACGCTAGGAGCGCGACGCGATGACCGTGCCCCTCTCCCCCGGCCTGCTGCCCGAAGGACTGCGCGATCGGCTGCCGCCCGAGGCCGAGGCGCTGGGCCGGATGCGCGGCGCGGTGCTGTGGACGACCGAGCTCAACGGCTATGCGCGCGTCGAGCCGCCGCTCGCCGAGTTCGAGGCCAATCTGGCGGGGCGGCTGAAGGCGGCGCGCGCGCTCGATCTGCTGCGGTTCGTCGATCCGGTGTCGCAGCGGACGCTGGCGCTCAGGCCCGACATCACCGCGCAGGTCGGCCGCATCGCCGCCACCCGGCTCGGCCACCGCCCGCGCCCGCTCAGGCTCTGCTATGCGGGCCAGGTGCTCAAGGTGCGCGGCACCCAGCTCCGGCCCGAGCGCGAGATGTGCCAGGCGGGCGCCGAGATCATCGGCGCCGATCATGTCCGCGCGGTGATCGAGAGCATCGGCGTCGCGCTCGACGCGCTGACCGCGGCGGGCGCGACCGGCCTTGCCGTCGACCTCACCCTGCCGGACCTGGTGCCGCTGCTCGCCGCCGGGCCGCTGCCGCTGTCGCCCGAGATGGCCGACGCGGTCGCCGCCGAGCTGGACGGCAAGGATGCGGGCGCGCTCGCAGCACTCGGGGCCGAGGCCTATCTGCCGCTGCTCTCGGCGGCGGGCGCGGTCGACGAGGCGGTGGCGGCGCTCGCCCGCCTGCCCGGCCGCGCGCTGCTCGACGGCCGCATCGCCGCGGTCCGCGCGATCGCCGCCGCGCTCGGCGACCGCGCGACCTTCACGCTCGATCCCACCGAGCGGCACGGCTTCGAATATCAGAGCTGGATCGGCTTCTCGCTGTTCGCCTCGGGGGTGCGCGGCGAGGTCGGGCGCGGGGGCAGCTACTCGATCTGCCACGCGGACGGGCGCGAGGAGCCGGCGGTGGGCTTCTCGCTCTATCTCGATCCGCTGGTCGATGCCGGCGTGGTGGTGCCGTTCGAGCGGGACCGGGTGTTCCTGCCGCTCGGCACCGATCCGGCGATCGGCGCCCGGCTGCGGGGCGAGGGGCGCGCGACGGTGGCGGCGCTTGACGAGGGTGATGACGCCCAAACGCTGTTCTGCAGCCATTGCTGGGACGGCAGGGCGGCTATCCCCATTTCGAAAGACAACTGACAATGGCGAACGTGACCGTGATCGGCGCGCAGTGGGGCGACGAGGGCAAGGGCAAGATCGTCGACTGGCTGGCGAGCCGCGCCGATGTCGTCGTGCGCTTCCAGGGCGGGCACAATGCCGGGCACACGCTGGTGGTGGGCGACGAGACCTACAAGCTCTCGCTGCTCCCCTCGGGGATCGTGCGCGGAACGCTGTCGGTGATCGGCAACGGCGTGGTGCTCGATCCCTGGCACCTTGAGGAGGAGATCGCCAAGCTGACCGGCCAGGGCGTCGGCATCAGCCCGGAAACACTACAGATCGCGGAGACCTGCCCGCTGATCCTGCCCTTCCACCGCGACCTCGACGGGTTGCGCGAGGATGCGTCGGGCGCCGGCAAGATCGGCACGACGCGGCGCGGCATCGGCCCGGCCTATGAGGACAAGGTCGGCAGGCGGGCGATCCGGGTGTGCGATCTCGCCCATCTCGACGATCTCGGCCCGCAGCTCGACCGGCTGTGCGCGCATCACGACGCGCTCCGCGCGGGCTTCGGCGAGCCGCCGATCGACCGCGTCCGGCTGATGGCCGATCTCGCCGGCATCGCCCCGGTGGTGCTGCCCTATGCCCGGCCGGTGTGGATCGCGCTCAACGAGGCGCGGGCCGCCGGGCGCCGCATCCTGTTCGAGGGCGCGCAGGGCGTGCTGCTCGACGTCGATCATGGCACCTATCCGTTCGTCACCTCGTCCAATACGATCGCCGGGACCGCCGCCGGCGGCTCCGGGCTGGGGCCCGGCGCGGTCGGTTTCGTGCTGGGGATCGTCAAGGCGTATACCACGCGGGTCGGCGCCGGCCCCTTCCCGACCGAGCTGACCGACGCCGTCGGCGAGCGGCTCGGCGTGCGCGGCCGCGAGTTCGGCACCGTGACGGGGCGCAAGCGGCGCTGCGGCTGGTTC
>CAXTPE010000199.1:0-5070 GCA_964245925.1 uncultured Sphingomonadaceae bacterium | reverse complement strand
GCCGGCCGATCAGCGCGGCGAGCGTGCCGTAGACGAAGAAATCATACCATTCGAAGACGGTGCCGAGCGACGACGCGGCGATGACCAGCCGGGTGCCGCCCCCGCCGGCTCGCGCCGCATCCCCGCCGTCGATCGCCGCGCTCGCGTTCATTTCCGGCGTGTAGGGCGAAGCGCTACCGCGCCGCAAGCCGGGCGCCGGGATCAGGCCTTGTCGGCGTAGATCATCCGGCCGGAGCCGAGCCGCGCGAGCACCTGCTCCAGATCGGCCGCCGAGACCGCGAAGCACCCCTCGCTGCGCCCGAGCTTGCCATGCTCGACGATCATCGCCGCGCTCACATAGTCGGCGCTGTGCACCACGATCGAGCGGCGCAGCGCGTTCGAGTTGGTGGCGTCGAGCCCGGCGATGCGGCGCGAGCGGCCGTGCTTGCCGATGTAGATGTCCTCGGTGACATAGGCGCCGGCGGACGAGGCGGCCGAGCCGTCCTCGTTCGAGAAGCGCTGGAGGAAGCCGGTATGATCCGGATCCGAGCCGCGGCCGTGCGCCACCAGCAGGCTGGTCGAGCGCCCGCTCAGCACGTTGACGAGGTGGAGCCGCGGCGTCGCCGAGGCCTGCGAGAAATCGACCACGCCGATGAGATCGCGCGCCGCGAGGCTCGCGCTGTGCTGCTGCATGGCGGCGAGCGCGCGCTGGACGAGCGCGGGGCGCGGGCCGCCGCCGATCAGGGAAGACGCCGAGGGCATGAACGCCCGCGCGGGCATCGCCGCGAGGCAGGCCCCGCCGATCGCCGCGCCGCGCATGAAGCCGCGACGCGAAACTCCCCCCATCGCCGAACCCATCGTCGCCGTTCTCCCGCCGAACCCCGCCTGCGAACCTTCATAACAGAGATTGATCGATTCCGCTCCCGGCGACGCCCAATGTTCCCTGATTTCCAGTCGTTTCGCCGCAACCGATGCACCGCCGGTCGCGCTGGCGAGCCTAACGCCGATGCTGGTGGCGGGTGCCACGATCTTTCCGCGCGGCATGAGCCGTTCGCGGCGGCGTCTTCCCGCCGCGATGCGTCGCTCGGACGGGGCGGTGCGCGGCACGGACGGGATGCGCCTGGCGATGCGCCTGGCGGCCGGCCGCGCGCCGCGCCGGGCGGACGCGCCTCACGTCTCCATCCCCCGAGCCCTGGTCCCCGGCGACGTCGATGCGCAGCGCGGGATGATCGAGCGCGGGCAGGTTGGCCGCGACGGTGGTCTGCTGGCCGAGCTGGCGACGGCCGAGCACCGCGAAGCCCGCGTCGAGCAGCGCGTTGACGTCGCGGCTGCGCGCCGGGATGTTCGGCTCGCCGAGCACGATCGCGACCAGCCGCCGGTTGCCGCGCCGCGCCGAGGCGGCCAGCGTGAAGCCGGCATCCACCGTATAGCCGGTCTTGATGCCGTCGAGCCCGGCCGTCTTCCCGAGCAGATGGTTGTGGCTGATGAAGGTCGCGTTGCCATAGGTCAGGCTGCGCGTGCCGAAATAGGGATAGTAGCGCGCGTGGTTGCGCAGCACCGCGAGGCTGAGGATCGCGAGATCGCGCGCGGTCGTGATGTTGCCGGGATCGGCGAGCCCCGAGGCGTTGGTGTAGACCGTGCCGCGCATCCCGAGCACGCGCGCCTTGCGGGTCATCAGCTGCGCGAAGTTCTGTTCGGTGCCGCCGAGCCGCTCGGCGAGCGCCACCGCCACGTCGTTGGCCGATTTGACCGCGATCACGCGGATGGCGTCCTCGATGGTGATGCTCTGCCCGGGCGGCACGTTGAGCTTCGAGGGCTTCTGCGCGCGGGCGTGATCGGAGAAGAACAGCCGGTCGCCGAGATGGAGCTGGCCCGATGCGAGCGCGTCGAAGGTGAGGTACAGCGTCATCAGCTTGGTGATCGAGGCGGGGTGCCGGATCTCGTCGGCGGCATTGGCGTAGAGCACCTCGCGGGTATCGGCATCGACGAGGATCGCGGCATAGCGCGGCATCGGCGCCGCGGCGCGCGCGCCACCACTGGCCAGCAGCAGCAGCAGCGCCGCGACCAGGCCCGCCGCGACGCGCGGGATCATCCTCGCGCGCCGCCCCGGAACCGCGTGCGCCGATGCAGGATTATGCACTCGCTCTCCTCGCGGCGCCCGCCGCCCAGCGTGCCGACGCGTAGCCAAGGCGGCGCTGGCGGACAATCGCGCGGGGCAACGCTTCGTCCCGCAAATCAACGGGTTCGGCGCGCCTGCTGAAGCTTCTGGCCGACATAGGCCTCGATCGCGGCGAGATGGCCCGCCACCGCCTCGTCGGAGAGGAAGGAGCCGAGGAAGCTGTTGCGCGCCAGCGTCGTGAAATCCTGCCGGTCGAGTTCGTCCATGGTCGCAAGCGCGCGGTAATTGTCGTTGATATAGCCGCCGAAATAGGCGGGGTCGTCCGAATTCACCGTGACCCGCAGGCCGAGCCGGAGCATGCGCGGGATCGGGTGCGCGGCGATGTCGTCGACGACCCGCAGCTTGAGGTTGGAGAGCGGGCAGACGGTCAGCGTCATCGCCGTCCGCGCCAGCCGCGCGGTGAGCAGCGGATCCTCCAGCGCGCGGTTGCCGTGATCGAGCCGGTCGACGCCGAGCAGGTCGATCGCCTGCGTGACATAGGCGGGCGGCCCCTCCTCGCCGGCATGCGCGACCAGCCGCAGCCCGCGCGCGCGCGCGGCGGCGAACACGCGCGCGAACTTCTCCGGCGGATGCCCCCGCTCGGAGCTGTCGAGGCCGACCGCGGCGATGCGATCGAGCCACGGCCCGGCCGCGCGCAGCGTGGCGAAGGCGGCGTCCTCGTCGAGATGGCGCAGGAAGCAGAGGATCAGCCGCGCGGTGATGCCGTGGGCCGCTTCCGCCTCGGCGATCCCGGCGAGCAGCCCGTCCGCGACGGTCGCGAAGGCGATGCCGCGATCGGTATGGGTCTGCGGATCGAAGAAGATCTCGGCGTGGCGCACCCCGTCGGCGGCGGCGCGGGTGAAATAGGCGAGCGCGAGATCACGGAAGTCGGCGGCCGTGCGCAGCACGTCGGCGCCCTTGTAGTAGATGTTCAGGAAGTCCTGCAGGTTGCTGAACTCATAGGCCCGCCGCACCTCCTCGACGCTGGCGAATGGCAGCGCGACGCCGTTGCGCCGTGCCAGTTCGAACATCAGCTCGGGCTCGAGCGTGCCCTCGATGTGGAGGTGGAGCTCGGCCTTGGGCAGGCCGGCGATGAAGGCGTCGAGATCGGTGGTCATGCGCGCGAGCCTGCGCGAGCCTGGCGGAACGCGCAACCAGCGTTCTTGGCAGCGCTCTTGCCGCCGTCCTTGCTGCCCGCCCTGCCACGGTACTTGCATGCCGCACCGCAACCGGCGAGAGGGTCCGGCATGCACGGACCTTCGCCAGATGCCCCGGCCGAGCGCCCCCCGCTCGGCTTCCGCGAGTTCGTCGGCCTCGTCGCGCTGATGATGGCGCTGAACGCGCTCGCGATCGATTCCATGCTGCCGGCGCTGCCGCAGATCGGCGCGGCGCTGCACGTCGCGCGCGAGAACGACCGGCAGTGGATCATCACCGCCTATGTGCTCGGCTTCGGCGTCGCGCAGCTCGTCCACGGGCCGCTGTCGGATCGCTACGGGCGGCGGCCGGTGCTGCTCGGCGCGATCGCGCTCTACATCCTGTTCAGCCTCGTCACCTGCATCGCCGCGAGCTTTCCGCTCATGCTCGCCGGGCGCGTGCTGCAGGGGGTGGCGGCGGCGGCGACGCGGGTGGTGATCGTCTCGGTGGTGCGGGACTGCTATGCCGGGCGGACGATGGCGCGGGTGATGTCGCTCGCCTTCATGGTGTTCCTCGCGGTGCCGGTGCTGGCGCCCAGCATCGGCCAGGCGATCCTGATCGTGGCGAGCTGGCGCTGGATCTTCGGGATGCTGACGATCGCGGGCGTGATCGGTTTCGTCTGGGTGGCGCTGCGGCTGCCCGAAACGCTGCATCCCGAATATCGCCGGCCGATCAGCCTGCGCGCGCTCGGCGAGGCGTTCCATGCCGCGCTCACCATCCGGCAGGCGATCGGCTACACGCTGGTGCAGATGGTGATCGGCGCCGCGCTCTACGCCTTCCTCAACTCGGTGCAGCAGATCATGGCGGAGGTGTTCCACGCCGGCAGCGCCTTCCCGCTGGTGTTCGCGGGGATGGGCGCCGGGATGGCGGTGGCGGCGCTCATCAACGCGCGGATCGTCGAGCGGCTGGGCACGCGCCGCGTCTCGCACAGCGCGCTCTGCGGGTTCATCGCCTGCACCTGCGTCCACCTCGCGCTCACCCTCGCGGCGCGCGACACGCTGGCGGTGTTCGCCACGCTCCAGATCGCCGCGATGTTCTGCTTCGGCCTCGCGATGAGCAATTTCGGCGCGATGGCGATGGAGCCGCTGGGCGCCTATGCCGGCACCGGCTCCTCGGTGCAGGGCTTCCTGACGACGGTCACCGGCGCGCTGATCGGCTTCGCGATATCGCAGCGGTTCGACGGCACGACGCTCCCGGTCGTCGCGGGCTTCGCGGCCTGCGGGCTGGTCGGGCTCGCCATCGTGCTCGTCACCGAACGCGGCCGGCTGTTCCAGCCGGTGCTGGGTTCCTGACCGCGCTCAGGCGGCCGCCCGCCTCGCCCGCTTGCGCTCGTTGGGATCGAGGTAGCGCTTCCTGAGCCGGATCGACTTGGGCGTCACCTCCACCAGCTCGTCCTCGTCGATATAGGCGATCGACTGCTCAAGCGTGAGCCGGCGCGGCGGGGTGAGCCGGATGGCGTCGTCCTTGCCGCCGGACGCGCGGAAGTTGGTGAGCTGCTTGGCCTTCATCGGATTGACCTCGAGATCGTCGTCCTTGGCGTTCTCGCCGACGATCATGCCCTCGTAGAGCGCCTCGCCCGGCGCGACCATCATCACGCCCCGCTCCTCCAGCGGACCCAGCGCATAGGCGTTGGCCTCGCCGGCGCCGTTGGAGATCAGCACGCCGTTCTTCCGGCCCTCGATCGCGCCCTTGTAGGGGCCGTATTTTTCGAACAGCCGGTTCATGATGCCGGTGCCGCG
>CAXTPE010000198.1:0-5086 GCA_964245925.1 uncultured Sphingomonadaceae bacterium | reverse complement strand
TCGGCGCCGATCCCGACCGCCTCCTCGGCGTCGTCGGGATCGAGGATGCCCTTGATGACCAGCGGCCCGGTCCATTGCTCGCGGATCCAGGCGAGCTCGCGCCAGGTTGTCGAGGGATCGATGTTGGCCGACGTCCAGTGATGCGTGTCCTCGGGGATTTTGTGCGCGTCGAGATAGCGCTGGATGTTGCCCAGGCCATGCGGGCGGCCGCGCAGGCCGACGTCCCAGCTCCACGCCGGCCGCGCCGCCGCCTGGAAGAAGCGCATCGCCTGCCCGCGCAGCCCGGCCGGCGCGAACAGCCCGGTGCGATAGTCGCGGTAGCGCGTGCCGAGCACCGACAGGTCGGCGTTGAAGATCAGCGTCGAGCAGTAGCGCCTCGCCTCGGCCAGCGCCTCCGTCACGAAGCCGCGATCCTTGAACATGTTGAGCTGGAACCAGAACGGCGTCTTGATGCTGTCGCCCACCTCCGCGATCGAGCACAGCGAATAGGTCGACATGCAATAGGGGATACCGATCCGCCGCGCCGCGCGCGCCGCCTGGATTTCGCCGCGCCGCGCCGTCATGCCGGCCAGCCCGACGGGGCTGAGCACGACCGGCATCGCGCAGCTCTCGCCCAGCAGGCTGGTCCGCGTCGTGATCTCGGACATGTCGCGCATCACCCGCTGGCGCAGGGTGATTCCGGCGAGGCGCGAGCTGTTGGCGCGCAGCGTGACCTCGTCGAAGGTGCCGCCGTTGATATATTCGAACAGAAAATGCGGCAGGCGGCGGCGGCTGAGGCGCAGATAGTCTTCGAACTGCTTCATCACGACCCCTGATGCCGGGCGCGGCCCGCCTGCCCGACTCGATTATTGGTCGCCCGATCCGTTGCGCAAGGTCTATGTCGCCCCCGGTCCGGGCTTGTCGCGCATCGACAAGGCTCCTTGGCACGGCGCGGCAAGCCTGGCCTTGCCGGCGCGCAATCGTCCCGCGCCGACGGACCCCGTGCCTGGCGCGTGATGACCTTGGCTCGACCTCGCCCCGTCATCCCGCAAGGGCGGGGACGACGCAGAAAGAACCCCGATCGATCTTATGTCATGCCGCCCTAGCTCGCGCCGCGCGGATAGATGATGATCGACAGGTAGCGGATCGGATGATGGAGCAGGCGCTCCGGGCCGTGCTGCGCGCTCGAATCGAACATCATCGTATCGCCCGGCCGCAGCGTGTAGAGCTCGGCGCCGTGGCGATAATCGACCTCGCCCTCCAGCATGTAGAGCAGCTCGACGCCCTCATGGCTGAAGCTGGTGTGCGGCTGCGCATTGTCGCGCAGCGTGATGAGAAACGGCTCGACCACGACATCGCCGCGCAGCAGATGACCGAGCAGCTGATAGATGTGGCCGGCCTTGGTGCCGCGCCGCTCGATGCTGACGCCCTGCCCCGATGGCACGAACGAGCAGTCCTGCCGCTCCTCCACTGATGCGAACAGCGAGGAGATCGGCACCGAGAGCGCGCCCGCCAGCGACTGCATCGTCTTCAGCGAGGGCGAGATCTGGCCGTTCTCGATCTTCGACATCATGCCGAGCGAAATTCCGGACGCGCCGGCCAGATCGGCGACCGAGAGATCGAGCCGCCGCCGCAACAGCCGGATCTGCACGCCCAGCGCGCGTTCCAGCGTCCTGCTCTCCAGCGCCGGCGCGCTCGATCCGGTGCGATACTCGTCCGCGCGCGCGTCGCCCTGTTCCCGAACCTGCTTCGTCACGCGCCGCTCCCTGGGCCGCCGCCATACCATCCGGGACGGCGGGAGCGTCAAGGTGCGCGCGGTCAGCCGGCGAGCGACGCCTCGATCAGGCGCGGGCCGCTGGCGGCGAGCGCGCTGGCCAGCATGTCGTCGAACTGCTCGGCCGATGTCGCGCGGCACCCCTCGATGCCCATGCCGCGCGCCAGCGCGACCCAGTCGAGCGCCGGATTGTCGATGTCCAGCAGCCCGGCGGCGAGCGCGTCGTCGATGCGCGCGCCGACGCGCTGGACCTCGGCGCGCAGCACGCCATAGGATCGGTTGGCGAGGACGATGGTGACGACATCCAGACGCTCGCGCGCCTGCGTCCACAGCGCCTGCAAGGTGTACATCGCGCTGCCGTCCGCCTGGATGTTGATCACCTTGCGGCCGGGCGCCGCGACGGCCGCGCCGGTCGCCAGCGGAATGCCCTGGCCGATCGCGCCGCCGGTCAGCGCGAGATGGGTGTAGGGCGGCGCGGCGGTCAGCGCGGCGACGATCGGAAAGGCGTTGCTGATCGCCTCCTCGGAGACGATCGCGCCTTCGGGCAGGTGACGCGCGACGGAGCGGCCGATCGCCGCCGCATCGAGCGCCCCGGCCGCGCCGGCAGGATCCGCGGGCGCGGCGCGCGGCGTTCTCGCCGGCCCGGCGCCGAGCGCGTCGGCCAATGCCTCGAGCGCGCGCACCTCGTCCTCATGCTCGTGCGACAGATAGGTGATCGCGGTGCCGTCGGGCACGCACCAGCTCGGATAGTCCGGGTAGGCGAACGGCGCGATGGGCGGGTGCGCGCCGACGAGGATCAGGTCCGTCACGCCGGTCAGCGCCCGCACCGCATCCTCGGCGCGGTACGGCACCCGGGGGACGGCCAGGCGGCCGGCGCCGCGCATGACCTTGCCGGTCGCCAGGTCCATCATCGGCCGCGCGCCCGCGCGCGCGCAGATCCGATCCAGCGCGTCCAGCCCGGCAAGCTCGCCGGCCGCGCCCCGCACGAGGATGACGCTGCTGCCGCCCCGGACCCGCAGGATCGCCGCGACCCGCTCGACCGCCGCTGTGTCGACGACGACGGGCAGTGCTGGCGGCAGCGGCGGGCATGGCCCGTCGGTGATGCCCCAGGCGGCGTCGGCGGGCAGGATCAGCGTCGCGATCCGGCCCGGCCTTTCCAGCGCGGCGGCGACGGCGCGCGCGCCGTCCGCGGCGACGGTATGGGCGCTCGACGAGATCGCCAGCCAATCGGACGCCGGGCGCGCCAGCGCGGCGACATCCGTCTTCAGCGCGCTGTCCCAGCGGTTATGATAGGTGGCGTGATCCCCCACCACGTTGACCACCGGGCTCTTCGCGCGGCGGGCGTTGTGCAGATTGGCGATGCCGTTCGTGAAACCCGGGCCGAGATGCAGCAGCGTCAGCGCCGGCACGCCCGCGATGCGGGCATAGCCATCGGCCATGCCGGTCACCGCGCCTTCGAACAACCCCAGCACGGGCCTGATTTCCGGCACCTTGTCCAGCGCCGCCAGGAAATGCATCTCGGATGTGCCGGGATTGGCGAAGCACAGCCGCACGCCGCAATCGGACACCGTTCGCAGCAGGCTTTCGGCGCCGGTCATAGCCGCGAGGTCGCCCCTCGATCCGTGCATGCCCTTGTTATCCTTCAAACCCGGCAAGCCGGCATCCCGCGGCCGCCAGGCATCGATCATGCGCTTCGTGGTGCCGATGTCAGTTCAAATCTGTTTCCCGACAGGAAAGAAGCTGTGTTACACTCTTGCTTCGCTTCACGGTTAGGCCATATACGAGTGCGTCATCTTGCCTGCTTGCGACAGCCGCAATTGTTGCAGCGAGACGGCGACGCGCATTTTCGACCATCACGCCAGCCGCGGACAGAGGTGCGACAAGATAACCGAACAGCGTGAGGCAAGGAGATCCGGGGGGCCACGCAATGATCGATTTCTCTACGGTCGCGATGCGTCAGGACGAAGGGCGGGATGCCTGGTGCGATCAGATCACCGCGCTGTGCGGACGAGCGGCGTCGCTGCGCTTTTCGAACGAAGGGTTCGAGGCCTCCATCAAGCTGCGCGACATCGGCGGCATCGGCATCGGCCATCTCCTCCACAACGCCAGCGAGATCGCTCATGACGAGCGGGTGCTGACCGGCGAGCGCTGCCGGCACATGATGCTGGTCCTGCAGCTCAGCGGCCGCGCGATCGTCTCGCAGGGCGATACCGAGACCGAGATCGCCGCGAACGACCTGGCGATCATCGATACCCAGCGGCCGTTCGCCTGCCGCTTCATCGGCCGGACCAGGCAGCTTGCCGCCTATATCCCGGCGGCGGAGCTGATGACGAGCTGCCCGGCGAGCATGTTCTCGCGCCCGCAGCGATGGACGGCCCGCGACGGCATCGGCGGGCTCGCCCGATCGACCCTGATAAGCATGGCGCGCTCGATCGACCGCTTCGAGGAGAACGACGCCATCCATGCCCGGCAGATGCTGATCGGCGTCGTCAAGCACATGCTGGAGCGCGATCGCCTGCCCAGGGGGGATACGCAGCATCTGCTGCCGGATCATCGCATCCGGGCGTTCATCGATGCCCATCTCGCCGACCCGGATCTCGGCCCGGCCCAGATCGCCATCGGGTGCGGCATCTCCATCCGGCGGCTGCACCGCTCGTTCGTCGATACCGAATGGTCGGTATGCGAATGGATCCGCCATCGCCGGCTCGCCCGATGCCGCGAGGATCTGCTCGATCCGGTCAAGGACGGCCTGTCGATCACCCAGATCGCCTTCCGCTGGGGCTTCAACGACGCGGCGCATTTCAGCCGTGCGTTCCGTAGCGTCTACGATCAGTCCCCGCGCGACGTGCGGCGACAGCTCGCCGCCTGACGGCGGGCGCCGCCCTGTCGCGTGGCGACACCATGTCCGTCGCACACAGGCAAGCGCGGGGCGCGGGAAAGCTGCAACATGGCGAGGCGCCCTCGCCAGAGAAGGAAGTCGATGCACGTGTCACGATGCAGCCGTGAGGCTCCCTCCGCGTGATCGGTGGCATGTGAACGCCGGCTATCTCGCGACGGTCGACGCCGTCCTGGGCCAGATCGAGCTGACGCCCGGCCTCGATCGATTGCGCGACCTCGGCGGCGCCGATGGCGCCTTGCAGCCGGACATGATGGCGGCCGTCCTCGATCAGGCCAGCCGCTTCTCGACCGAGCGCCTGACCCCGTTCGATCGCGCCGCCGACCGCGCCGGCTGCACGCTCCGGGATGGCCGCGTCGTGCTCGCGCCGGGACATGCGGAAGTCTGGGCGGACTTCCGCGATGCCGGCTGGGGCGCGATCGACATCCCGATCGGCC
>CAXTPE010000197.1:0-5105 GCA_964245925.1 uncultured Sphingomonadaceae bacterium | reverse complement strand
TGTGGAGGCGATCGTAGATCACGCCGACGCACAGGAACAGCGCGCCCGAGACGAGGCCGTGGGAGAGCATCACCATCATCGCGCCCTCGATCCCCTGCCGCGTCCAGGCGAACAGCCCGGCGGTCACGATCGCCATGTGCGCGACCGAGGAATAGGCGATCAGCTTCTTCATGTCCTTCTGCACGAGCGCGACGAGGCTGGTGTAGACCACCGCCACCATCGAGAGCCCCATCACCAGCCAGAAGAGCTGGCGCGAGGCCTCGGGGAACATCGGCAGCAGGAAGCGGATGAACCCGTAGCCGCCCATCTTGAGCAGCACGCCGGCGAGGATCACCGATCCGGCGGTCGGCGCCTGGACGTGCGCGTCGGGCAGCCAGGTATGCACCGGCCACATCGGCATCTTGACCGCGAACGACGCGAAGAAGGCGAGGAACAGCCAGGTCTGCGCGGCGGGCGCGAAGTCGTAGGCCATCAGCGCGGGGATGCTGGTGGTGCCGGCGGTGTGCGCCATCCACAGCATCGCGATCAGCATCAGCACCGATCCGAGCAGCGTGTAGAGGAAGAACTTGTAGCTCGCGTAGATGCGGTTGGCGCCGCCCCAGATGCCGATGATGAGGTACATCGGGATCAGCCCGGCCTCGAAGAAGATATAGAAGAGGAAGAGATCCTGGGCTCCGAAGACGCCGATCATCAGCGTTTCCATCAGCAGGAAGGCGGCCATATATTCCGGCACGCGCGTCGTGATCGATCGCCAGCTCGCGCCGATGCAGATCGGCATGAGGAAGACGGTCAGCATCGTCAGCACCAGCGCGATCCCGTCGATCCCGAGCGCCCAGGCGAAGCGCCCGAACACGGGGGCATATTCGACGAACTGCCACTGCGGCCCGCCGATCCGGAAAGCCGCCCAGAGCAGGATGCCGAGCACCAGATCAAGGAGCGTGGCGCCGAGCGCGACCCGGCGCGCCCCGCTGGCGCGGCTCTCCTCCGAGCCCGGCGCGAGCAGGCACCAGAACGCCGCCGCGACCGGCACCGCCAGCATGATCGAGAGGATAGGGACGCCGCTCACCGCGCGATCGCCCAGCTCGCGGCACCCGCGAGCCCGATCAGCATCACCAGCGCATAGGTGTAGAGGTATCCCGACTGGAGCCGGTGCGCGCCCCGGCTGCCGACCGCCACCAGCGCGGCCGCGCCATTCGGCCCGAACCGATCGATCGTCCCCTCGTCGCCGCGGTGCCAGAGCAGGCGCCCGAGCGCGAAGGCGGGACGAACGAACAGGACGTCGTACAGCTCGTCGAAATACCATTTGTGGAGCAGGAAGGCATAGAGCCCGCGGAAGGTCGCGGTGAAGCGCGCCGGGATCGAGGTGTCGCGGACATAGGCGGCATAGGCCAGCGCGAAGCCGAGCAGCATCACGATCGTCGGCATCAGCTTCACCAGCGGCGGCGCATGCTCGGCCGCCTCGTGCAGCGCGGGGTTCACGGCCAGGCTGCCCTTCCAGAAATCGGCGCCGACGGTGAACGGCTCGACGAACACGAAGCCCGCCAGCAGCGCGCCGACCGAGAGCAGCACGAGCGGCACCGTCATCGTCCACGGGCTCTCGTGGGGATGATAACCGGCGGTGCCGTGCTTCACCTCGCCGCCCGGCGCGTGCGTGTCGACCTCGCCGCCCGCACCCTCGACATCGGGATCGGCATGGTGCGCGTCATGCGCGGCATGCCGGATGTGCTCGGAGCCCGCCCAGCGGGGCTCGCCGAAGAAGGTCAGGAAGATCAGTCGCCACGAGTAGAAGCTTGTCAGCAGCGCCGCCACCACGCCCGCGAAGAAGGCGATCCCGCCCGCGCTGCTGCCGCTGGCATAGGCCGCCTCGATGATCGCGTCCTTGGAGTAGAAGCCCGCGAAGCCGAACAGCCCGTCGATGCCGACCCCGGTGATCGCCAGCGTGCCCGCCATCATTGCCCAGAAGGTGAGCGGGATCTTCCGCCACAGCCCGCCGTAGAAGCGCATGTCCTGCTCGTGGTGCATGGCGTGGATCACCGAGCCCGCGCAGAGGAACAGCAGCGCCTTGAAGAAGGCGTGGGTGAACAGGTGGAACATCGAGGCGCCGAACGCGCCCACGCCCGCGCCGAAGAACATGTAGCCGAGCTGCGAGCAGGTCGAGTAGGCGATCACGCGCTTGATGTCGGTCTGCGTCGTGCCGACGGTGGCGGCGAAGAAGCAGGTCGCGGCGCCCACGAAGGTCACCACCGTCATCGCGGTCGGGCTCGTCGCGAACATCGGCGAGAGGCGGCACACCATGAACACGCCGGCCGTCACCATCGTCGCGGCGTGGATCAGCGCCGATACCGGCGTCGGCCCCTCCATCGCATCGGGCAGCCAGGTATGCAGCCCGAGCTGCGCCGACTTGCCCATCGCGCCCACGAACAGCAGCAGGCAGAGCAAGGTCATCGTGTCGACCCGCAGCCCAAGGAAGCCGATGGTCGAGCCCGCCATCAGCGGGGCGGCGGCGAGGATCGCGGGGATCGAGACGGTGCCGAACACCAGGAACGTCCCGAAGATGCCGAGCGAGAAGCCGAAGTCGCCGACCCGGTTGACCACGAACGCCTTGATCGCCGCGGCATTGGCGGACGGCTTGTGATACCAGAAGCCGATCAGCAGATAGGAGGCGAGCCCGACGCCCTCCCAGCCGAAGAACATCTGGACGAGGCTGTCCGCCGTCACCAGCATCAGCATCGCGAAGGTGAACAGCGAGAGATAGGCGAAGAAGCGCGGCTGGCTGTCGTCCTCCGCCATATAGCCCCAGGAGTAGAGGTGGACGAGGCTGGAGACGCTCGTCACCACCACCAGCATCACCGAGGTGAGCGCGTCGACGCGCAGCGACCAGTCGACCGCGAGATCGCCCGAATGGATCCAGTCGAGCACCGGCACGACCTCGGTGGCGCGGCTCCCGGCGAGAAAGCCCAGGAAGATCGGCCAGGACAGCGCGCAGGAGACGAACAGGCAGCCGGTGGTGAGCAGCTTGACGGCGGTGTCGCCGAGCGAGCGATTGCCGAGCCCCCCGATGATCGCGGCGAGCAGCGGCAGGAAGACGATGAGCTGGATCACGCCGGCGTCACCCCTTCATCCGGTTGACGTCGTCCACCGCGATCGTGCCGCGCCCGCGGAAGTAGATGACGAGGATCGCCAGGCCGATCGCCGCCTCTCCCGCCGCCACCGTCAGCACGAACATCGCGAACACCTGGCCCACCAGATCGCCGAGATAGGCCGAGAAGGCGACGAGGTTGAGGTTCACCGAGAGCAGGATCAGCTCGATCGCCATCAGGATGATGATGATGTTCTTGCGATTGAGGAAGATGCCGAACACCCCCATCCCGAACAGGATCGCCGAGACGGTGAGATAATGCTGGACCCCGATCACAGCTCGACCCCCTCGCCATAGGCGGGCGTCGTCATCCGGATCGCGTCCTGCGGGCGGCGCTGGTTCTGCCTCGCGACGTTCTGCGCGCGCACCCCGCTCCGCGCGCGGTGGGTCAACACGATCGCGCCGATCATCGCCACCAGCAGCACGAGCCCCGCGCCCTCGAACACATAGAGGTAGCGCGTGTAGATGAGCACGCCGAGCGCCTCGATGTTCGGGACCGCCGCCGGGATCGGCGCGGCCCGCCTGCCGAGCGCCAGCCCGCCGGCGACCCAGGCGCCGGTCGCCACCACGATCTCGGAGCCGAGCACCGCCACCAGCACCAGCCCGAACGGCCAGTAGCGCGCGAAGCCGGCGCGCAGCTCGGTGAAGTCGATGTCGAGCATCATCACGACGAACAGGAACAAGACCGCGACCGCGCCGACATAGACGATCACCAGCAGCATCGCGATGAACTCGGCACCGACCAGCACCATCAGCCCGGCGGCGTTGAAGAAGGCGAGGATCAGCCACAGCACCGAATGCACCGGGTTGCGCGCGGTCACCGTCAGCGCGCCCGAGAGCAGCACCATCGCGGCGAACAGATAGAATGCGATCGTCTGGATCACGTCAGCGAACGAGCCCCCCAGTCCACGCCACCACACCGTTCGTGCCGGGCGAAGTCGAGGCGCGGCCGCACGCGCGGAAGCCTCGGCTCCGCTCGGCCACATCCCTCGGTCGCGCTCGGGACGAACGGAGCCGGGGGGCTGAATCGGACAGGGGCGCCATTAACGATAGGGCGCATCGGCGGCAAGGTTCGCGGCGATGGCGCGCTCCCAGCGATCGCCGTTGGCGAGCAGCTTGGCCTTGTCGTAGATCAGCTCCTCGCGCGTCTCGGTCGAATATTCGAGGTTCGGCCCCTCGACGACCGCGTCGACCGGGCACGCCTCCTGGCAGAAGCCGCAGAAGATGCACTTGGTCATGTCGATGTCGTAGCGGGTGGTGCGCCTGGAGCCGTCGTCGCGCGGCTCGGCCTCGATCGTGATCGCCTGCGCCGGGCAGACCGCCTCGCAGAGCTTGCACGCGATGCAGCGCTCCTCGCCGTTGGGATAGCGCCGCAGCACATGTTCGCCGCGAAACCGGGGGCTTAGCGGGTTTTTCTCATATGGGTAATTGATCGTCGCCTTCTTCTTGAAGAAGTAACGCAACGTCAGCGCATGCGCCTTCAGAAACTCCCAAAGCGTGAACGACTTGATGAGGTAGGCGATGCCCATGGCCGGTCAGGCTCCGTGGAAGCGGGTCAGCATCAGCCACCCGGAGACGAGGAACACCCACAGCAGCGACAGCGGCAGGAAGATCTTCCAGCCGAGCCGCATGAGCTGGTCGTAGCGGTAGCGCGGCACCGTCGCCTTCACCCAGGAGAAGACGAAGAACATCAGCAGGATCTTGCCGAACAGCCAGACGATCCCCGGCACATGGTAGAGCGGCGCCCAGTCGACCGGGGGGAGCCAGCCGCCCCAGAAGAGCGTCGCGTTGAGCGCGCACATCAGCAGCACGTTGCCGTACTCGCCGAGCCAGAACAGCGCGAAGCTCATCGAGCTATATTCGGTCTGGTAGCCGGCGACGAGCTCGCTCTCCGCCTCCGTCAGATCGAAGGGCGCGCGCGCGGTCTCCGCCATCGAGGAGATCAGGAACACGATCGCCATCGGAA
>CAXTPE010000196.1:0-5151 GCA_964245925.1 uncultured Sphingomonadaceae bacterium | reverse complement strand
CCCGCCGCGACCGCCGCCGCCGCCGCCTCGATCGCGTCGGCGATGGCGGCGTCGAGGCCGTGGGCGCGGTTCACCCGCGCCGCCGCCCGCTTCACCAGCGCGAGCGCGTGGACGATGCCGATCGGCATGCGCTCGGCCGCGCCGAAGGGGAAGTTCGCGATCGAGCGCTGGGTCTGCGCGCCCCAATAGGCGGCGGCGGGCACCTCGACGGGTCCGAAGCTGTCGGTCTCGGTGCGGGTGTCGGTCATGCCTGGCGGGGCCGTCACCGCTTGCGGGTGAAATCCACCGAGACGACGTTCGATCCGTCGTCGGCCGCCGTATCGGGGGCGTCGTTGCCGGCCTCGGCGGCGGCGCCGGGAGCCATGCCCTCCTCCGACTGCGCCTGGAACTGAAGCGCGAAGTTGACCGACGGATCGACGAAGCCGGTCACCGCCGCGAACGGGATCGCGAGCTTGGCCGGCGCCTGGTTGAACGACAGGCCGACGCGGAAGCGGTCCCGCTCGACCGCCAAGTCCCAGTAGCGGTTCTGGATGACGATCGTCATCTCGTCGGGAAAGCGCTCGACGAGGTGCGAGGGGATGTCGACGCCCGGCGCATGCGTCTTGAAGGTGATGTAGAAATGATGATTGCCCGGAAGCTGGCCGCCGCGCTCGACCTCGCCGAGCACGCGGCCGACGACGGCGCGCAGCGCCTCCTGGACGATCTCGTCATAGGGGATCAGGCTGTCGGCGGGCGCGTCGGTCATAGGCGTGGATGTGTTGAACGCATGCCCGGAACGGGTCAAGCGCGTATCGAACGGGCGGCGGGTGGCGCGTTGCGCGGGACGGCAGGCCCGCTATAGGGCGGCGCCATGCGCACCGCCCGCCACAGCCGCGACACCAGCGAGACGCGCATCGCGATCGAGCTGAACCTCGACGGCGCCGGCAGCTACCGGGTATCGACCGGCATCGGCTTCCTCGATCACATGATCGAGCAGCTCTCGCGCCATTCGCTGATCGACGTCGCGCTGACGGTGGACGGCGACCTGCACATCGATCAGCACCACAGCGTCGAGGATTCGGCGCTGGCGCTCGGCGAGGCGCTGTCGAAGGCGCTGGGCGAGCGCAAGGGCATCGCCCGCTTCGGCACCGCCCACGCGCCGATGGACGAGACGCTGACCCGAGTGTGCGTCGACATCTCCGGGCGGCCGTTCCTCGTCTGGCGGGTGGCGTTCACCACGCCGAAGCTCGGCGAACTCGACACCGAGCTGATCGAGCACTGGTTCCACAGCTTCGCGCAGGCCGCCGGCATCACGCTCCATGTCGAGACGCTCCACGGGCGCAACAACCATCATATCGCCGAAAGCGCCTTCAAGGCGCTGGCGCGCGCGCTGCGCGAGGCGGTGGCGATCGATCCGCGCAAGGCGGGCGCGATCCCCTCCACCAAGGGGACGCTGGGCGGCGTGGCCGAGGGCGCCGGTGGCTGAGCGGATCGCGCTGGTCGATTATGGAGCCGGCAACCTGCGCTCGGTGTGGAACGCGCTGGCGGCGGCGGGGGCGGACGGCGTGAGCGTCACCGCCGATCCCGACGCGGTGCGCGCCGCCGACCGGATCGTGCTGCCCGGCGTCGGCGCGTTCGCCGCCTGCATGGCGGCGCTCTCCGCCATCCCCGGCATGGTGGCGGCGCTCGGCGAGCGGGTATGCGACGGAGGGACGCCGTTCCTCGGCATCTGCGTCGGCATGCAGCTGATGGCCGACAGCGGCGAGGAGCATGGCCGCCACGCCGGGCTCGGCTGGATCGGCGGCACGGTGCGCCGCCTCGCGCCCGCCGACCCGGCGCTCAAGGTGCCGCACATGGGCTGGAACGACGTGAGCCCCAGCCGCGATCATCCGCTGATCGCGCGCGGCGAGGCCTATTTCCTGCACAGCTACGCCTTCGCCCCCGCCGATCCGGCCGACATGGTCGCGGCGACCGGGCACGGCGGCGCCGTCACCGCGGCGATCGCGCGCGACACCATGATCGGCGTGCAGTTCCATCCCGAGAAGAGCCAGGCCTATGGGCTGGCGTTCCTGACGCGCTTCCTCGCATGGCGGCCATGATGGCGAGCGGGCCTCCCTCTCCCCGGGGAAAGGGCGCGCCGACGAGCCTCATCGTCTTCCCCGCGATCGATCTCAGGCGCGGCCAGGTGGTGCGGCTCGCCGAGGGGGACATGGCGCGGGCGACCGTCTACGGCGACGATCCCGCCGCGCAGGCGCGCGCCTTCGCCGCGGCCGGCGCGGACCATCTCCACGTCGTCGATCTCGACGGGGCGTTCGCGGGGCATGCGGTCAACGCCGGCGCGGTCGAGGACATCGTCGCGGCGTTTCCGGGGCGGGTGCAGCTCGGCGGCGGCATCCGCGACCGGGACGCGATCGAGCGCTGGCTGGCGCTCGGCGTCGCGCGGGTCGTGATCGGGACGGCGGCGCTCGACGATCCCGCGCTGGTGCGCGCGGCCGCGGCCGCGCATCCCGGCCGGATCGTGGTGGCGGTCGATGCGCGCGGCGGCTTCGTCGCGACGCGCGGCTGGGCCGACGTCTCCGAGGTGCGCGTGATCGATCTCGCGATCCGCTTCGCCGACGCGGGCGTGGCGGCGCTGCTGTTCACCGATGTCGGCCGCGACGGGCTGCTCAGGGGCTGCGACGTCGCCGCGACCCGGGCGCTCGCCGAGGCGACCGCCATTCCCGTGATCGCGAGCGGCGGCGTCGCCGGCATCGCCGACATCCACGCGCTCGTGGCCGCCCGCGCCGATCCCGGCGGGCGGATCGAGGGCGTCATCACCGGCCGCGCGCTCTACGACGGGCGGCTCGATCTGGCCGAGGCGATCCGGGCGGCGCGCGCCGGAACGGCCGGATGACCGTCCGCGCCCGCGTCATCCCCTGCCTCGACGTGGCGGGCGGACGGGTGGTCAAGGGCGTCAACTTCCTCGACCTCGCGGACGCCGGCGATCCGGTCGCGCAGGCGCGCGTGTACGACGCGGCCGGCGCGGACGAGCTCTGCTTCCTCGACATCACGGCCACCCACGAGGATCGCGGCACCATCCTCGACGTGGTCGCGAGGACGGCGGCGGTGTGCTTCATGCCCTTGACCGTCGGCGGCGGCGTGCGATCGGCCGAGGACGCGCGCGCGCTGCTGCTCGCCGGCGCCGACAAGGTCGCGGTGAACTCGGCCGCCGTGGCGCGTCCGGCGCTGGTCGCCGATCTCGCCGAGCGGTTCGGCAGCCAGTGCGTGGTCGGCGCGGTCGATGCGCGCGCGGTGGCGCCAGGGCGCTGGGAGGTGTTCACCCACGGCGGCCGCAAGGCCACCGGGATCGACGCCGTCGCGCATGCCCGCGAGCTCGCGTCGCGCGGCGCCGGCGAGCTGCTCGTCACCTCGATGGACCGCGACGGCACCCGCGACGGCTACGACCTGGCGCTCGTCCGCGCGATCGCCGACAGCGTGGCGGTGCCGGTGATCGCGAGCGGCGGGGTCGGCACGCTCGACCATCTCGTCGCGGGCGTGGTCGAGGGACATGCGAGCGCGGTGCTGGCGGCGTCGATCTTCCACTTCGGGCGGCACCGCATCGCGGACGCCCATGCCGCGCTGGCCGCGGCCGGCATCGCGGTGCGATCGCCGCGCGGCTGAGTCGGAAATCCTTACAGCCGGCGCGGCGCGGCCACGACCGTTAACCAGCGTTTACCGCGATGCAGCGTGAATGGCCGCAACTGGCAGGGGGATTGCTTGGTGGACAGCGAACGGCTCGATCGAGCGCATGGGGGATCTGAACCGATGGGAATGATGGTGCGCGTGCTTCCGGTGGCGCTGCTCGCCGGCGTGATCGCGGCCTCGCCGGCGATGGCGGGCGGCTTCTTCGGCCCTCATGGCGCGGGACATCATGGCGGCGGCTCGTCCGGCTCCGGCGGCGGCGCGACCAAGGTGCCCGAGCCCGCCGACGCGGCGCTGTTCGGTCTCGGCGTCGTCGGCGTGGCGCTCGGCCGCCGCTTCCGCCACAAGAAGGACTGAGCCGCCCGCCGGTTGACCACCGCAAGCCGCCGCCGCAATAGGCGGCGATGACGGATACGCTCGCACGGCTGGAACAGACGATCGCGGACCGGCGGCTGGCCGATCCGGAGGATTCCTATGTCGCCGCGCTGTTCGCGCGCGGGCTGCCACGAATCGCGCAGAAGCTCGGCGAGGAGGCGATCGAGACGGTGATCGCCGCCCTCGGCCGCGATGCCCAGGCGCTCAAGGGCGAGGCGGCGGACCTGCTGTTCCACCTGCTGGTGCTGCTCGGCGCGGGCGGCGTGCCGCTCGCCGACGTGCTGGCCGAGCTGGAGCGGCGCGAGGGGCTGTCCGGCCTTGCGGAAAGGGCGGGACGCGCGATGCCCGATACAGCGGAGCGCGATGCCGAGCGCGAGGCGGGCCAGCCCCGCCCGCTGATCCGGCGCGGCTGAGCGGACGATGCCGGTCGACGCCACCCTCCCCTATGACGACGGCAACATCTTCGCGCGCATCCTGCGCGGCGAGCTGCCCTGCACCCGCGTCCACGAGGACGCGCACGCGCTGGCCTTCGCCGACATCTCCCCACAGGCGCCGACCCACATCCTCGTGATCCCGAAGGGGCGCTACGTCTCGTGGGACGATTTCTCCGAACGCGGCGGCGACGCCGAGATCGCCGGCTTCGTGCGCGCGGTCGGCGTGGTGGCGCGCGCGGCGGGGCTGGTCGCGCCGGGCTACCGGCTGCTGGCGAACGCCGGGCTCGACAGCCATCAGGAGGTGCCGCACCTCCACGTCCACATCCTCGCCGGCCGGAAGCTCGGGCCGCTGCTCGCGGGAAGCGGGCTCGAATCGACCTGATGCCCCGCATCGCCTAAGGCGGCGCCATGCATTTCCTCGATCAGGCCAAGGTCTATCTCAGCTCGGGCGCCGGCGGCGGCGGCGCGGTCTCGTTCCGGCGCGAGAAGTTCATCGAATATGGCGGGCCCGACGGCGGCCATGGCGGCAAGGGCGGCGACATCGTGTTCGAGGCGGTGCCGGGGCTGAACACGCTCATCGATTTCCGCTACACCCAGCATTTCCGCGCGCCGCGCGGCAAGGGCGGCGCGGGCTCGAACCGCACCGGCGCCGGCGGCGAGGATCTCGTCGTCCGCGTGCCGG
>CAXTPE010000195.1:0-5162 GCA_964245925.1 uncultured Sphingomonadaceae bacterium | reverse complement strand
TCACGTCCGTATCTTCAGCCATATATCCTGTTCCGCAATCCGTTGTATAGACGCATAGCAGTACTCGCATCATCCATGATGATTCAAGATGCCATGATGAATTTATTTCAGGCGAGGCAAGCGGATCAGCGCAAGAAATAGTGCAGCTTGAAGGCGATCCGCTGGGCGCCGGCGCCATGATCGAAGGCGGCATCGGCGAACTTTGGCGGAGCGGTGATGATCTTGGCGTCGTTCGAAAAGCCGACGCCTTCTTTCGGTATTCCGAAGAGACCGCGATCGACCTTGCCGTTGCCATTGCGATCATGGAACGCCTGGGCGGCATAGCGGCCGGGCGGCACATCCTTGACGATCACTTCGGTCGTGCCGGCGATCGCGGGCGCCTCGCCGGACCACGGGCAATCATCGAGGAAGCGCGCCCGCGGGCAGATGTCGACATGCACGCGGCCTTCCGCGGTGCGCACGCCGGCGACTTCGATCGTGATCGGCGCGCCCGATGGCGTGGACGCCGCGAGTAACGCCGGCGGCAAGGCAAGTCGCATCAGCCGGCCGCGCCAATAACGATTCCGTCGCCGCATGCCTTTACGCTCCTGATCGTCACCCGCCGCGCCACCGAGGGAACATGGCGCAACCTGCATTCCCTAGCTCCGGACCGGCGCCGGCGCTACAGCGCGGGGCATGAGCCCCGCCTCTCATCTGGCGCTCGCCTATTTCCCGCTCGAATGGGCGGTCCGGCTGGTGATGCTCATCCTGCTGCCGCTGCGCCGGCCGCCGGAGGCGGCGCGCGACTGGCTGCTGCTGTTCCTCTTCGTGGCGGTGCCGGCGCTGATCCTCTACCGGCTGATCGGCAGCGCCGGCTTCCCGGCATGGCGCGAGCGGCGGTTCGCCGATCTCCGGCCGATGTTCGCGGAGGTCGCGGACGCGCTGCCGCGATCGATGGCCGGGTCGGCGTGGTCGGCTCCAGCAACGCCGACGCGCGCTCCTTCACGCTCAACGCCGAGCTCGGCCTGCTGCTCCACGACGCGCGGGACGTCGCCCGGCTGGTCGCGATCCAGGACGGCTGCATCGCGCGCGGCGACCTGCTCGACAAGGCGGCGTGGGACCGCCGCTCGCCCTTCGCCAGGTTCGCGCAGGACATGGCGCGGATGGTGAGCCCGCTGCTCGGACGACGGTGTGGCTATTCGACCAGCTTGACCAGCCTGCGCTCGACCGGCGCGAGCACCGGCCCCAGCTCGTGGCCGCGCCGCAGCACCTGCCCGGCCTCGCCGATCAGCGCCCACATGCCCTGGCGCTGGCGCAGCGCCGGACGCTTCTCGATGGTGAACTCGGGGCGCTCGGCGGCGCGGCGGAAGGCGGAGAACACCGCCGCCTCGCCGCCGAGATCGATCGCATAATCCTTCCACAGCCCCGCCGCGACCATCCGGCCATGGAGATCGAGGATGCGCGTCAGCTCGGCGCGGTCGAACACCACCCGCGCGGCCCGCGCCGGGAGCGGAAAGGGCGTGACGACCGCCATCAGGCGCGGTCGCGGTCCTCGGCCGGGGGCGCGGCCCGCGCGTCGCGCTCCGCGATCAGCCTCGCAAGCTTGGCGCGCAGCTCGTCGAGCTCGCAGCGCATGATCTCGAGCTTCTGCGTGGCCGGATCGAAGCATTCGCTGCACGGCGTGCCGTAGGGCAGGAACGGCTGCTGATATTCGGCCGCGTCGACCAGCGTCGGCCTGGCCGGGATGCCGACCATCGTCGCGCCTGCCGGCACGTCGCGGGTGACGACCGCGTTGGCGCCGATCCGCGCCCGCGCGCCGACCGTGATCGGCCCCAGCACCTGCGCGCCCGAGCCGATGATGACGCCATCGGAAATGGTGGGATGGCGCTTGCCGGGGATGCCGTTGGCGGGGTTCGTCCCGCCCAGCGTGACATTCTGGTAGATGGTGACGTCGTCGCCGATCCGCGCGGTCTCGCCGATGACGGTGAAGCCGTGATCGATGAAGAAGTTGCGGCCGATGCGCGCGCCGGGATGGATGTCGATCGCGGTCAGGAAGCGGGCGATGTGGTTGACGAGGCGCGCGAGGAAGAACAGCTCGGCGCGGTACAATCGGTGGGCGACGCGGTGGAAGCCCAGCGCCCAGACGCCCGGATAGAGCATCACCTCGCGGCGCGACCGCGCGGCGGGATCGCGTGCCTTGACGGCATCGAGATAGGCGACGAGGCGGCCGGCCATCGGCATCACTCCTGGCCGGCCCCCCGCCGACGCTGCGGCCATCTAGGACGCGAGACCGCGGATTGCCAGTTGCCGCCTCGCGGGCCCCCCGCCCGCGCCGGGGCGACGCGCCGTGCTACAGCGTCGCGTGCACCGTCGCGACCGCCTTCATCACCGCGGCGATCCGCGCGGCGGTCTGCACCACCTCGGACGAGACGCCGTGCTGCTTGAGCACCTTCTCGTGGCTGTCGATGCACATGCCGCAGCCGTTCTGCGCGGAGACGGCGAGGCTGAACAGCTCGAAATCCGCCTTGTCGATGCCGGGCGAGCCGATCACGTTCATCCGCAGCTTGGCCGGCAACTGGCCATATTCCTTGTTCGAGGCGAGATGGACGAAGCGGTAGTAGACGTTGTTCATCGCCATGACGGCGGCGGCCGCGCGGGCGGCGTTGGCGGCCTCGGGGGCGAGCTTCGGCGCGCACTCGGCCTCGGCGGCGTCGACGATCGGCTTGTAGCCCGTGCCGTGCGCGCAGGCGAGCAGCAGGCCGTATTTGCGCTGGTCGGCAAGGCTCGCGTCCGAGAGCAGCGAGCCGACGTTCAGCCGCAGATCCTTGGCGTAATCGGGCAGCGCCTCGGCGAAGCTCTTGAGCGACATTATACGGGCTCCAGTTCTGATGTCAGGCAACGAACCCGTTCGGCCTGAGCGAAGTCGAAGGCCATGCGCGGTGGCCGCGCTTCGACTTCGCTCAGCGCGAACGGCTGCTGGAGGCTCCCGCGGGAGCCCGGATCACGCCGCCGGGCGGAGCACGTCCTCGCCCTGCGACCAGTTGCAGGGGCAGAGCTCGTCGGTCTGGAGCGCGTCGAGGACGCGCAGCGCCTCCTGCGGGTTGCGGCCCTGGTTGAGGCCGTTGACCGTGACGTGCTGGATGACGTTGTGCGGATCGACGATGAAGGTCGCGCGATAGGCGACGCCGGCATCCTCGGCGACGATGCCGAGCGCGCTCGCCAGCTTCTTGGAATTGTCGGCGATCCACGGGAACTCGCAGGCGGCGAGCCGCTCGTCGGACTTGCGCCAGGCGAAGTGGACGAAGTCGGTATCGGTCGAGGCGCCGATCAGCACCGCGTCGCGATCCTCGAAGTCGCTCTTGAGATCGCCATAGCCGATGATCTCGGTCGGGCAGATGAAGGTGAAGTCCTTCGGCCAGAAGAACACCACCTTCCACTTGCCGCCGGTGTCGCCGGTGTTGATCGTCTCGCCGGCGGGCAGCGCCGCGGTACCCTGCTGGACGGGAAGGACGAGGGACGGGAAGCTGTCGCCGACGGTGAGCATTGCGGGGTCTCCTGATGCGGGTGATGATGGCCAGTCGCGATATGAGGTCTCGCGGTCAGCGATCAAGCTGATTATTCCGCGTGCGGTGATCGAGCCGGGCGATTACGGGCCTGGCCGATGAGCATCTACCTGCCGACCCTCAAGCAGCTCCAATATCTCGTCGCGCTGAAGGAGCACGACCATTTCGGCCGCGCCGCCGAGGCCTGCTTCGTCACCCAGTCGACGCTCTCGGCGGGGCTGCGCGAGCTTGAATCGCTGCTCGCCGTCACGCTCGTCGAGCGCACCCGGCGGGTGGTGCGGTTCACGCCGCTGGGCGTGCGGATCGCCGACAAGGCGCGGCGCGTGCTGCGCGAGGCGGAGGACGTCGCCGATCTCGCGCGCGCCGCCGGCAAGCCGCTCGCGGGCGAACTCCGGATGGGCGTGATCCCCACCATCGCGCCGTTCCTGCTGCCGCGCCTGCTGCCGAAGCTGCGCGCCGACTGGCCCGACCTCAAGCTCTACCTGCGCGAGGAGACGACGCCCCATGCCTGCGATTCGCTCCATCGCGGCAAGCTCGACTGCGTGCTGCTGGCGCTGCCTTACGCCTGCGGCGACATCGACCATGCCGAGCTGTTCGAGGACCGGCTGTACGTCGCCTTCCCGGAAGGCCAGCCGGTCGATCCGCCGGCGAGCGTGACCGCGTCCGCGATCGACGAGACCCGGCTGCTGCTGCTCGAGGACGGGCATTGCCTCAAGGACCATGCGCTCGCCGCCTGCAACCGGCCGGAGCTGCGCGCCGAGGCGGCGATGCTCGGCACCTCGCTGCACACGCTGGTGCAGATGGTCGACAACGGGCTCGGCGTGACGATGCTGCCCGAGATGGCGATCGCGGCCGGCATATTGAACGGCACCCACGTCGTCGCCCGGCCGCTCGACGCCGATCACCCCTCGCGCCGCATCGCGCTCGCCTGGCGCCGGGGCAGCCCGCGCGACAAGGAGTTCAGGCTGCTCGCCGATGCGTTGCGGGATGCGTCTTGAGGGTTGAGCTATAGTCCTGGCCGCGCTACGCCGCCCGGCGACAATGGAGACCCGTCACATGCCCGAAGATACCCTCGATTTCGCCGAATTGACCGTCGAAGTCGTCAGCAGCTATGTCGCCAACCACACTATCCGCCCCGAAGAGGTGCCGGCGTTCATCGCCGCGACCCATGCCGCGATCGCCGGCCTGGGCAAGCCCGCCGAGGCCGAACCTGCCCCGGCCGCCTCGCCCGAGCACACGCCCGCCGTCACCGCGCGCAAGAGCCTCGCGAGCAAGGACCACATCGTCTCGATGATCGACGGCAAGTCCTACAAGACGCTGCGCCGCCATCTCTCGACCCATGGCCTGACGCCCGCCGAATATCGCGAGCGCTACGGCCTGAAGCCCGATTATCCGATGGTCGCGGAAAGCTACAGCGCGACGCGGCGCGAGCTCGCGCAGAAGATCGGGCTCGGCCGCAAGGTCAAGAGCGCGGCGGCGAGCGTCGTCGGCGGCGCGCTCGACACGCTGACCGAGGCACTGGCGCCGGCGGCGGAGACCGCGCCCGAGAAGCCGAAGCGCGGCCGCAAGCCGAAGGCGGCCCCCGCGCCCGCCGGCGACGAGGCCCCCGCCGAGGGCTGA
>CAXTPE010000194.1:3119-5211 GCA_964245925.1 uncultured Sphingomonadaceae bacterium | reverse complement strand
ATGCAGACGATCCGCAAGATGTTCAAGGACAAGAAGGGCGCCACCGCCATCGAGTACGGCCTCATCGCCGCTCTGATCGCGGTCGCCGCGATCACCGCGATGCAGGGTCTCGGCAACGGCCTGAAGAACACCTTCAACAACGTCTCGAACAACCTGAAGTAATTCCTTCAGACGACTATGTCGCGGGCGGGCGGCGGGGCGAAAGCTCCGCCGCCCGTTTGCGTTCGCGGGAGCGGCGATCGTTCTTCATGTCGTCTTAAGAAGCATGACCTAGCTGTCATCCGGAGACAGCCGCGGCCCCGCCCCGACCGGCGGGACCGTCGGCGCAACCGGGGACGACGATGCACGAACTTCTCAGGCTCCTGCGCGAGAATCGCGGCGCCACCGCGATCGAGTACGGCCTGATCGCCGCGCTCATCGCCGTCGCCGCGATCACCGCGATCAGGGGCCTCGGCAACGGCCTGAAGAACACCTTCAACAACGTCTCGAACAACCTGAAATAATCGGTCAGGCGATCGCGAGATATTTCTCGCGCCGCGCCGCGCGCAACACGTCGCGGCTCTCCCCCGCGAGCGCGTCGAGCTCGCCGCCGAGCGCGGCGCGGAGTGCTGCGATCGCCTTGGCGGGATCGCGGTGCGCGCCGCCGAGCGGCTCCGGCACGATCCGGTCGATGATGCCGAGCCGCTTCAGGTCGGCGGCGGTGATGCGCAGCGCCTCGGCGGCTTCCGGCGCGCGCTCGGCGGTGCGCCACAGGATAGTCGCGCAGCCCTCCGGCGAGATCACCGAATAGACCGCATGCTCGAACATCAGCACGCGGTTGGCGGCCGCCAGCGCGACCGCCCCGCCCGATCCGCCCTCGCCGACGATCGCGGTGACGAGCGGCACGCCGAGCGCCAGGCAGGCCTCGGTCGAGCGCGCGATCGCCTCGGCCTGGCCGCGCTCCTCGGCCTGCACGCCGGGGAAGGCGCCCGAGGTGTCGACCAGCGTCACCACCGGCAGCCCGAAGCGGTCGGCGAGCCGCATCAGCCGCACCGCCTTGCGATAGCCCTCGGGCTTGGCCATGCCGAAATTATGGCGAAGCCGCGAGGCGGTGTCGTCGCCCTTCTCATGGCCGATCAGCATCACGCGCCGCCCGCCGATCCGCGCGAAGCCGCCGATCACGGCCGGATCGTCCCCGAACGCGCGATCGCCGGCGAGCGGCATGAAGCCCTCCGCCAGCCCCGCGACATAATCCCTGAAATGCGGCCGCTCGGGGTGGCGCGCGACCTGCGTCTTCTGCCAGGGGGTGAGCCTGGCATAGGTCTCGCGCAGCAGCCGGTCGGCCTTCGCCTCGAGCTGCCTGACCTGCGGATCGATGTCGATCGCGCCGGCGCTCGCCGTCTCCCGCAGCTCGGCGACGCGTGCCTGGAGCTCGGAAATGGGCTTCTCGAAATCGAGATAACTGGTCACGCCCCGGCGCTAATCGGCTCTGGCAGGCGCGTCAACGCGCGGGGTATCGGCCAGCGGATGGCGGGTGTTGACCAGCTCGACCAGCCGGCGCGAGTCGACATGGGTGTAGATTTGGGTGGTGGCGATGTCGGCGTGGCCGAGCATCGTCTGGAGCGCGCGCAGATCGGCGCCGCCCTCCAGCAGATGGGTCGCGAACGCGTGGCGCAGCACATGCGGGCTGATCCGCTCGGGCGCGATGCCGACGTCGCCGGCCAGCGCGCGGACGAGCTGGTGGAGCCGCACCCGGCTCAGGTGCGTCTTGCCGGAGAGCAATCGGCCGGAGAGCAATCGGCCGGAGGGGAACAGGAACGCCGCGTCCGCCGCCACCAGCGTCTCCCACGCCGCCACCGCCGCCAGCGCGCGGCCCGAGAGCGGCACCATCCGCTCTCGCCCGCCCTTGCCCTTGAGGATGAGGAACGGCTGCCCCTGCCGGATCGCGCGGCGGGGCAGCGACACCAGCTCGCTCGCGCGCAGCCCCGATCCGTATAGCAGCTCCACCATCGCCGCGAGCCTGAGCGTCGGCGGCGCGGGATCAATCCCCATCCGCCGCGCCAGCTCGCCGAACAGCCGATCGACGTCGGCATGGCTCAGCGTCTTGGGCAGG
>CAXTPE010000194.1:0-3109 GCA_964245925.1 uncultured Sphingomonadaceae bacterium | reverse complement strand
TCGGCCAGCGCGTCGCGCACGGGCGAGAGCGCCGAGCCGCAGGTCGGCGGGGCGTCCGCGCTCGCGCCGCCGGTCCAGCTCGGCGAACAGCCGGTCGACCTCGTCGTGGCCGAGCACCTTGGGCAGCGGCCGGATGCTCCGCCCGCGCGGCAGCGCCGCCGAGGGATCGTCGCCGCGCACGTCGTCGTCGCGGAGAAAGGCGAAGAAGCGGCGGAGGCTCGCGGCCCGCCGCGCGACCGTCGCCCGTGCCGCGCCCGACCAGCCGTCGGCCAGCAGCGCGATTTCGCGCGGACCCGCCGCCGCCAGCGCGCCGCCGAGCGCCGCCGAGGCCGCGCGCAGGTCCGCGCCATAAGCGGCGAGCGTGTTCGGCGCGGCGCCGGCCTCGGCCGCCAGCATCTCGAGGAAGCGCTCGATCAGCGGCCCGTCCTCGCCGGCGGCGATCATGTCCGGCTGATCGCCTCGGCGGCGATCATCCGCGCCTCCGCCGCATGGCCGGTGGCGGAGAGCGCGGCGACGATGTGATAGAGCTGGAAGGCGGGGATGCCGTTCCAGTCCGCGCTCTGGAGCCCGATCGCGGCGAGCACCGCGACCGTCCCCGGCTGGCCGTGCGTCGCGGCGGCGTCGATCGCGCGGGTCCAGCCATTGGCGGCGCCGATCGGCACGCCCAGCCGCCCCGCCAGCGCGGCACGATCACTCTCGGCGAGCCGCCCCAGTCCGGCGAGCCCGGCGAACAGCAGCTGCGCGCGCTTGCGCTGGTCGCTGCCGTCGCGCGCGCCGAAGCCGGCGACGCGATCCGCCGCGATCGCCATCACCGGCGCCGGCGCGCCGAGCGCGAGCAGCGCCCACGCCTCGTCGCCCTTGCGCCCGCCCAGGCCCGCCACCACCGGCGCCCAGCGCGCCGCCTGGCTGTCGAGCCCGGCCGAGAGCATCGCGTCGATCAGCCGCGCGGCATCGTCGCGCCGGCCGGCGTCCGGCGCCACCAGCGCCGCGGCGCGCGCGGTGAGGATGGTGGCGGCATAGCGGTCGGACGCATCGGCGGGATCGGCCCAGAGCGCGCGCAGCGCGGTCAACCGCGCATCGTCGTCGCGCGCGGCATAGGCGTCGCGCAGGTGGGCGGACGGGGTGTCGCCGGCGTTCGCATCGCCGGCATCGAACAGCGCGCCATAGACGTCGACCAGCGTCGCGCTCGAGAAGACGCCCAGGATCGCGGCGGTGCGGGCGGCGGCGACGCGGGGGCCGAGCGGCAGCATCGGCGCGCGCGCCTCCCACGCCCGCACGCGCGGCCCGACAGTGGCGTACAGCCGGTCCGGCACGACGAGGCCGACCGCGCTCGCCATGCCGAAGCGCCAGCTCGTGAGCTGGTTGACCCCACCCCATTCGATCACGGTCGAGCGGCGGCTGTTGTTGGCCGCGCCGGCGAGCCGCTGGGCGAGCAGCAGGTCGATGGCGCGGCCCGAGCCGCGGCCGCGCGCCTGATCGATCAGCGCGCTCGACGTGCCGGCGTCGCCCGAGAGCGCGGCGCAGATCGCGCGAGCGAGCGTCCAGCCCTTCTCGGCGCTGACCGTCGCGGCCTGGTCGGCGATCGGGCAGAGCGCGCCGGGGTCCGCGCTCGCCAGCGCCGCCTGCATCGCCACCGCGTAGAGCCTGGGCGTGTAGCTGTCGGACGGCACCTGGCGGATCAGCATCGCGGCCGCATCCGCCTCGCCCATCCGCACCAGCAGCCACGCGCGTTCGGCGATCCAGTCGGCGCCGCCGATCGCGCGCGGCGTCGGCACCCGCGAGAGCAGCGCGCGGCGCAGCAGGATCGATGCCCAGCGCGAGGCGATCGGCGCATCGTCGCGCCGCATCAGCCCGGCGAGATAGCGGCCGTTGGCGCCGCGTGCCCCCCCGAACGCATCCGCGTCCATGCCGCCCTCGGCGGGCCCGAGCACGCCAGCCAGATCGAGCGCGCCGCGCGCCCAATCCGGCAGATCCTGCTTGCGCAGCGCCTCGGCGGCGGCCGCCGCCTGCGCGGCGGCGACGGCGATATCGGCATCGCTCGCATTCTCGACCGCGACGCCTTCCTCGGGCGGGGTCGCGAGGCCATAGGACGGGAGTTCGAGCGACCCGGTCGGCGGCGGCTGATCGGACGGCGCGGGCTGGGGCTGGGGCTGGGGCTGGGGCTGGGGCGGCGGTGCGGCCGGTTGCCCGAAGCCCGGCGGCAGCAGCGATTCCGGCGCCTGCCGCGCGAGCACCGGCAGCGCCGCCGCGATCGCCGCCAAGCCGGCGGCGGCGAGCAGCCAGCGCTTCACGGGGCGGGGGCTACCGGGCGGGAGCGGCATCGTCGGCGGCGCCCTGCAGCTTCACCGGCGTCTCGACGCGAGCCTGAGGAACCTCGGTGTCGATGCGCGACAGCGCGATCACCGCCGCGATGACGGCGACCAGGACGACGATGGCGATGATCGAGGCACGCGACATGGCAACCTTCCGGCAGGAACTATGGGACGGCGAGGCTTTTGCCCGAAGCGGCGCCCGTGTGTATAGCCCCGCCGCCATGCCGCAAGCCCCCCCAGCCTCTTCCCCGCACGGCGCCTCTTCCCCACACGGCGCCGCGTCCCCGCACGGCGCCGCCTCGCCGCATGTCGCCTCGGCGGCGGCCCGGCGTCCGATCGTGCTGGTAGGGCTGATGGGGGTCGGCAAGTCGACCATCGGCCGGCGGCTCGCGGCGCGGCTGCACCTCCCGTTCGTCGACGCCGATCACGAGATCGAGCGGGCGGCGGGCCTGAGCATCGCCGAGATCTTCGCGCGTCACGGCGAGCCGGCGTTCCGCGACGGCGAGCGGCGCGTCATCGCGCGGCTGATCGACGGCGTGCCGAAGGTGCTGGCGACCGGCGGCGGCGCCTTCATGCACCCGGAAACCCGCGCGCTGATCCTCGAGCGCGCCACCGCGGTATGGCTCGATGCCGACATCGATGTGCTGGCCGAGCGCGTCGGCCGGCGCGGCGGACGCCCGCTGCTCCAGGACCGCGACGCGCGCGCCGTGCTCGCCGAGCTCGCCGAGGCGCGCAACCCGGTCTACGCGCTCGCCCATCTGCGCGTCCGCAGCCAGCCCCGCCCGCACGAGGCGACC
>CAXTPE010000193.1:0-5216 GCA_964245925.1 uncultured Sphingomonadaceae bacterium | reverse complement strand
CCCACATCATCACGTCGCACCTGCTATCGACCGTGCACGCCTCCGGGCTCCCGCTTATGCGGGAGCACGCGCCCGCCATCCAGCTCGCCCCCCACGAAGGCCTCATCCTCCTCGCCACCCGGAGCCCCGCCTGATGCGCATCGCCATGCTCGCCCCAATCTCATGGCGCACCCCGCCGCGCCACTATGGCCCGTGGGAACTGGTGACGAGCCTGCTGACCGAGGCGCTGGTCGCGCGCGGCATCGACGTGACGCTGTTCGCCACGCGCGACAGCGCCACCGCCGGCACGCTCGCCGGCGTCGTTCCCGCCGCCTATTCGGAGGATCCGTCGATCGACGCCAAGGTCTGGGAGATGCTGCACATCGCCCATGTCTTCGAGCGCGCCGGCGAGTTCGACATCATCCACAACCAAGCCGATTTCATGCCGCTCGGCTGGTCGCGGATGACGGCGACGCCGCTCGTCACCACCATCCACGGCTTCTCGTCCGCGCGGATCATGCCCGCGTATCGCGCCTATCAGGACCGCGTCCACTATGTCGCGATCAGCGCGGCCGATCGAGCGCCCGGCCTGCGCTACGCCGCGGCCATCCACCACGGCATCCCCGTCGACGACTTCCCGTTCGACGCGACGGGGAGCGACGACCTGCTCTTCTTCGGCCGCATCCACCCCGACAAGGGCGCCGCCGAGGCGATCCGTGCGGCGCGCGCCGCCGGACGCCGGCTGGTGATCGCCGGCATCGTCCAGGATCAAGGCTATCACGCGAGAGACGTCGAGCCAGCGATCGACGATGATCGGGTACGCTACCTCGGCCCGGTCGGCGGCGAGGCGCGGACGCGCGCGCTCGGGCAGGCGGCGGCGCTGCTCCACCTCATCAACTTCGACGAGCCGTTCGGGCTGTCCGTGATCGAGGCGATGGCGTGCGGCACGCCGGTGATCGCCACCCGGCGCGGATCGATGCCCGAGCTGATCGAGCATGGCGTCACCGGCTTCCTGATCGATCATGCGGACGAGGCGCCCGGCTATATCGCACGGCTCGGCGAGATCGACCGCGCCGCGGCCCGCGCCGCCGTCGTCCGCCGCTTCTCGGTCGAGCGCATGGCCGACGACTATCTCGCGCTCTACCGGCGGATATTGGCCGGCTGAGGCCCGGTCGCCTGCCTGTCGATCGCCGGCGCGTCGTCGACATGCGGCTCGAGCAGCGCCGCGGTCTCGATCCGGTCGAGCGCCGCGCGCGAGCTGACGTAGCGGCGCGCCGATGCCATCCAGGGCAGCGCCGCGTCGTTGCCGGGCACGCGCGCGACCTCGGCGAGCGCGACATCGGCCTGCCCGCTCTCCAGCGCGCGCTGGGCGCGCTCGACCCGCTCCTGCGGCGCGGTCGGCGGCGCGTCGGCGCGGCGCACCACGATCATGCCGGCAAGCTCTCGCCGCGCCGCCTGCCACCAGGGCTCGCCCGGCGCGTGGCCGGTGAGATCGGGCGCGACGCGCTGGAGGTCCGCGCCGAGCGAGGCGAGCGTCACCGGCGCGCGCGCCGCCGCGATGATCGCCGCCACCGCCTGCGGCTGGCTCGCCGCGAAGCGCTCGCGCAGCAGCCCCTCGATATAGCCCAGGTCGACGCCGCGATCGAGCGCGCGCCGCGCCGCGAAGGCGACGAGCAGCCCCTCCGCGCGGTCGGCATCCCCGGTCGCGGCCCGCGCGCGCGCGTCGATCGTGTCGAGCCGCTGCGAGAGCGCGTCGAGCCGGCCCGCCAGCGCGGTGGCGGCGGCGACGTCGGCCGCGCCCGTCGCCGGCGGCGGCACGATCAGCCGGACCGGCGCGACCGCCACCGGCTGCACGATCGCGGGCCGGCCGAACGCGTGCCGCGCCAGCATATCGAGCGCATCGAAGCGGCCGAGCGCCCAGCCCGCGGCGGCGATGCCGAGCAGGAAGCCGATCAACAGGAGCAGCAGCACGCGCACCGCGCGCCGGCGCCAGCCGGGCGTGGTCTCCTCGATGCCATATTCGTCGCTCGCCATCCGCCCTTCCTAGCGCATCGCGTGATCGCACACACCGGCCGCCGCCGCCAGCAGCGCATCGTCGGTCGGCGCGGCGGCGATCGCGACCGACGCCCACCCGCCGCCGGCCGCGTCGGCGACCGCCGGGCTGAGGCAGACGATGCGGACACGGTCCGGCGCCAGCCGCGCGAACAGCGCGGCGGCGCGGGGCGAGTGCAGCAGCGCCACCGCGCCGCCGGCCAGCGCCTCGCCCGCCGCCGGGGGCAGCGCCTCGACCGGCTCGCTCGCATAGACGATGCGCCGCTCGACATGCATGCCGGCGCGCTCGGCCGCGACATGCTCGCGGCCGGCGAGATGGAGCAGCCGGCCGATGCCGTCGCGCGCGGCATGCGCGAGCAGCGCGCCGGCGTCGGCCTCGCCCGTCACCACCTGCGTGAAGCCCGCAGCCCGCGCCGCCGCCGCCGTCGCCGCGCCGACCGCGTGGAGCGGCAGCGCGGTGAAGCGCGCGAGCGCCGGTCCGCCCAGCCGCGCCGCGTTCGCGCTCGTCATCAGCACCGCGTCGAAGTCGCGCGGATCGGGCGGCGCCCAGTCGAGCGGATGCACCGCGAACAGCGGCGCCACCACGCACGCGTGCTCCAGCGTGGCGGCGCGCGCCGCGGTCGCGCCCGCGCCCGGCTCGGGCCGCAGCACGAGCAGGAGGCTCATCGGCCCGAGAAGAGCGCCGCCAGCGCCGGCGCCGCCGCGGCGAGCAGCCGCTCGGCCAGCACGGACGCCTCGGCCGGCCGGCCGGCGCGGATCTCGATCCGGTCGGCGCATCTGAGCGCGCCGTCCTCGCTGAGGATCTCGGCGCGGACGTGCAGCCGGTCGCCGTCCTGCCGGGCGAGCGCCGCGACCGGCGAGTGGCAGTCCGCGCCGAGCCCGGCCAGCACGGCGCGCTCGGCCAGCACGCAACGGTGCGTCGCGGGATCGTCGATCGCCGCCAGCAGCGCGAGCGTCGCGGCATCCGCGCGCCGCGTCTCGATGCCGACCGCGCCCTGCGCCGGCGCCGGCAGCATCTCCGCGACCGGCACGCCCACGCCGCCATGCCCGAGCCGGTCGAGCCCGGCGGCGGCGAGCAGCGTCGCTTCCGCCTCGCCCGCCGCCAGCCGGCCGAGCCGGGTGTCGACGTTGCCGCGGAACGGAACGGCCACGAGATCGGGGCGCAGGTGGCGGAGCTGCGCGGCGCGGCGCGGCGAGGAGGTGCCGACGCGGGCGCCTTCCGGCAGCGCGGCGATGCTGGCGGCGCCGACGATCCGATCGCGCGCGTCGGCGCGCGGGAGCATCGCGGCGATGGCGATCCCGGCCGGGCGGAACGTCTCGACGTCCTTCATCGAATGGACCGCGAGCTCGATCTCGCCCGCCAGCAGCGCGCGATCGAGTTCCTTGGTCCAGAGCGCCTTGCCGCCGATGTCGGCGAGCGGGCGGTCCTGCACGCGGTCGCCGGTGGTGCGGATCGGGACGATCAGGATCGCGTCGGCGTCCCAGCCGTGCGCGGCCCGCAACGCATCGGCGACGAGCCGCGCCTGGATGAGCGCGAGCGGCGATCCGCGCGTGCCGAGACGGAGGGGGGGCTGCATGGGCGTTGCTCTAGCCGGGTCCAAAGCCCAAGGGGAAGCCATGACGATCCTGCTCGGCCTGGAGTCCTCGTGCGACGAGACCGCCGCCGCGATCGTGACCGCCGATCGCCGCGTGCTCGCCCACCGGCTGCAAGGGCAGGAGGAGCGCCACCGCCCGTTCGGAGGCGTCGTCCCGGAGATCGCGGCGCGCGCGCATGTCGAGGCGCTGGTGCCGCTGATCGAGGCGGCGCTGGCCGACGCGGGCCTCGCGCTGGCCGATGTGGACGGCATCGCCGCGACCGCCGGGCCGGGGCTGATCGGCGGGGTGATGGTCGGGCTGGTGACCGCCAAGGCGCTGGCGCTGGCGAGCGCCAAGCCGCTGATCGCGGTCAACCATCTCGAGGGCCACGCGCTCTCGCCCCGCCTCGCCGACCCGGACCTCGCCTTTCCCTATCTGCTGCTGCTGGTGTCGGGGGGGCATTGCCAGCTGCTGATGGTCGACGGCGTCGGCCGCTACCGGCGGCTCGCCACCACCATCGACGACGCCGTCGGCGAGGCTTTCGATAAGAGTGCCAAGCTGCTGGCCTTGGGCTTCCCCGGCGGGCCGGCGATCGAGGCGGCGGCGCGCGACGGCGATCCGCGCTCGGTGCCGCTGCCGCGCCCGCTGGTCGGATCGGGCGAGCCGCATTTCTCCTTCGCCGGTCTCAAGAGCGCGGTGCTGCGCGCGCGCGACGCCGGCACGCACTCGGCCGAGGACATCGCCGCCTCGTTCCAGCAGGCGGTGGTCGATTGCCTGGTCGACCGCACCCGCCTCGCGATCGCGCGCGCGCCGGACGCGACCGCGCTGGTGGTGGCGGGCGGCGTAGCGGCCAATGGCGCGGTGCGCGCCGGCCTCGCCGCGCTGGCGGACGCACACGGCCTGCGCTTCGCGGCGCCGCCGCCGTGGCTCTGCACCGACAATGGCGCGATGATCGCCTGGGCGGGCGTCGAGCGGCTCGGCGCCGGGCTCACCGATCCGCTCGACGTGCCGGCGCGCCCGCGCTGGCCGCTCGATCCGACCGCCGAGGCGGTGCGCGGCGCGGGGGTGAAGGCGTGAGCTTGCGCCGCGTCGGCGTGATCGGCGGCGGCGCCTGGGGGACGGCGCTGGCGCAGGTCGCGATCGCCGGCGGGCCGGTGCTGCTCTGGGCGCGCGAGCCGGACGTGGTCGAGGCGATCAACCGCGAGCACGCCAATCCGGCATATCTGCCCGGCATCGCGCTCGATCCCGCGATCGTCGCGACCGGCGATCTCGCCGCGCTGGGCGCATGCGACGCGCTGCTGGTGGTGGCGCCCGCGCAGCATCTCGCCGGGCTGCTCGGGCGCGTGCCGGGCGATGCCGTCCGCGTGCTCTGCGCCAAGGGGATCGAAGCGGGCACGCGCCGGCTGATGTCCGAGGTGGCGGCCGACGCCTCGCCCGCGCCCGTCGCGGTGCTCTCGGGGCCGACCTTCGCCGGCGAGGTGGCGCGCGGTCTGCCGACGGCGGTGACGCTCGCCTGCGCCGACGAGGCGCTGGGGCGCCGGCTGATGGCGCGCCTCGCCCGGCCGGCGTTCCGCCCCTATCTCTCGACCGACGTGATCGGCGCGGAGATC
>CAXTPE010000192.1:0-5221 GCA_964245925.1 uncultured Sphingomonadaceae bacterium | reverse complement strand
GCCCTGGCGTAGGACGGGTCGTTCGTGGTGCGGGTCCGCTCCCGAGCCTTGATGGTCGCCTGGACCGCGGGCGGCAGGGTCGCGAGTTGCTTTTCGGTGCTCGCTTCCCAGGTCCTGGTGGAGATCAGCGGGCCGCTGAGCGTGAGGCTTCTCAGCCCTGCGGGCTGGCGCGCCGCATATTCGAGCGCGATGGTCCCGCCCCAGGAGGAGCCGACGATGTGCAGACGCCCAAGAGCGAGCGCGGCGCGGATCGCGTCGAGTTCGGACACGAACCGCTCCACGGTCCAGTTGCCGGGATCGCCCGGACGATCGGACAGGCCGGCGTCGAGCTGATCGTACAGAATGACGGCCCGTTCGTCGGCCAGCGGCAGGGTCGGCGTGAGATAGCCGTGGTTTGCGCCCGGGCCGCCATGAATGAAGATTGCCGGCGCACGGGGACCGGCGAGGTTCCCGTTCACGCGCACATAGATACGGCCACCGCGGACGGGCACATGCAGTTCCCGGTCCGGCGCCGGCGGCGTCCAGTCCGGCAGCGACGCGCGCGCGGCGACGCCCGGCACCGCGGCAAGCATTCCGACGAGAAGCTGGCGCCGCGAGACTTGCATGCTCGTTTCCCCAGGCCGGCTTTTGTCCATCTCCGTCTCCTGCGAGCAGCCGCGAGACGTGGTCGGGCGCCATGAACCCGCAGGCGGTCGCGCCGCGCTTGACGACGGCGGTCGGAAAGCCGCGGGCGATGTTGCGGAAGCCGATTTCCTCATCATCCTCGTCTCTTCCGTCAGTAGCGATAGGTGCCGGTGACGCCGACGGTGCGCGGCGTCAGCGTCGTCTCGCGGAAGATGGGATCGGCGCCCTCGGCATAATGGGTGAGCCGGGGATGATCGTCGAACAGGTTGTTGGCGAACAGCGAGAGATCGACCCCGGCGAAGGTCGTGCCGGCGCGCAGGTTGACGCTGCTGATCGTCTGTGATGCCAGCACGCCGGGATCATAGCTGCTGCTCTGCTGATCCTCGAACGGCGTCGTCGCATGGCCGCCCCTGAAGGTGTAGTCGGCGCGCAGATAGCCCTTGCGCGCGGCCAGCGTGAAATCATATTCGCCGCCGACGGCGACCGTCCACGGCTGGCTCTGCAGCGCGTCGCCCTTGCGGATCTTCGGCAGCGGATCGCCGGCGGCCGCAAAGATGTTCTGCGAGAAGCGCGCGCGGGTATAGCCGACCGCCAGGTTGAGGCTGAGCGCGCCGATCCGCTGGTTGATCTGCGCGTCGAAGCCATCGCTGTTGGCGGCACCCTGGTTGTCGGTGAACTGGAGGCCGCAGCCGCTCAGATAGATGTTCCGCTGGATGTTCTTCCAGTGGATGTGGAAGGCGCTCGCGGCGATCTGGGTGTTGCCGCCGAACAACTTGCTCTTGGCGCCCGCCTCATAGCTCCACAGGCTGTCGGACTTGTAGGCCTTGGGCGATCCGTCCGGATAGCCGCGCGCGACAAGATCGTCGCCGCAGGCGGAGAACGGAATGATCGGATTGGCGCCACCGACGCGATATCCCTTGGCGGCGGTGCCGTAGAATAGCGTGTTCGGATCCGCCTGCCATTCCAGCGAGAATTTGGGCGTGACCGGCTTCTCCTTCTCGTGCCCCCGGTCGAACGTGGTCGCGAAGTTGAACGGGCCGGTGGCATAGTTGGTGGAGGAGAAGCTGCTGTGCGAAGCCCGCAGGCCGACCCGCGCCCGCAGCCCGCCGGTGATGCGATAGGATGCCTCGCCATAGATCGCGATCTGCCGATCGCGAGAGAAGGAATCGCCAACAAAAGAATATCGACCATCGACGAGGCTCTGCCCGGTGACGTCCTCAATCGAGCCGCCGTAATCATAGAGGATCAGATCGCCGAACTTCGGGTCGACCAGATGCTCGAGCGCGCGCTCGCGAAGATTGTTGTAGAAGCCGCCAAGCACCCAGGTAAAGCGCGCCTGCGGATCCTGCGACTGGATGCGCACTTCCTGCGTGAAATTCTTGAATGTGTTGCGTACGCTATCATAGGCCGTGTAGTTTCCGAGCGCGGGCACGGTATTGCTGAAGTTGTTCGTGCCGTTGAAGATGCCGGCATTGAGGTTGGTGAAATCGTCGATCGCGGTGTGCGTGCGGTCGAAGAAGGACGTGTTCGAAATGACGTCGAAGCCCGGACCATTATACTCGATCCGGAGCGCCGGCAGAATGTAGCGGTCATGGTCCGGCTGGCGGAGCGCTTGGCCGTTGCGATAGACGTTGTGCTCCGGGTCGGACTCGGCGCCCCAATAGGTGTAGACGTCGCGCAGCCGGGTGTCCTGATAGAGGATGGACGGCGTGATCTTCAGATTCCCGGTCGGCGCGAAGGTCAGCGCCGCGCGGGCGACGAGGCCGCCCTGGCGATTGGCGTTCCTGTCGACCGTCCCGGTCACGCCTTCGACGCCGGCGTTGCTCGCGGCCTGGTCCGTCGTCACGCGATCGATCCAGCCGCCGTCGCGCCGATAATCGATGCTGGCGCGGAAGCCGAGCCGGTCCGCGACGATCGGCCCGCCGATCGCGATGCCGGCCTCGTAGTCCGCGGCGCCGCCGTGGATCGCGCCGGCTTCGACGCGGCCGTAGCCATGCCAGTCGGTGAGGCTCGGCGCGGGCGTGATGAAGCGGATCGTGCCGCCCTCCGAGCCCGCGCCGAACAACGTCCCCTGCGGCCCGCGCAGCACCTCGACACGCTCGAGATCGAAGAGCTGCGGATAGAGATTGGTCGAGGAATAGCCGATCGAGCGCGTCTGGATCGGCGTATCGTCGACATAGACGCCGACCGTGCCCGCGCCGATGTTCGAATCGATGCCGCGGATCGAGATGTCGGCCTGGGTGCCGAAGCCGTTGCGCTCCAGCGTTATGCCGGGCGTGAAGCGGGTGACGTCGTCGATGTCGCGGATGCCCTGCACGTCCAGGCTCTTCTGCGTGTAGGCGGAGATGCTGACCGGCACCTTGCTGAGCACCTGCGACTGCCGGGTGGCGGTCACGACGATGTCGCCATCGTTGGCGACCGGCGCGTCCGGCGCCGCGGCCTGCCCCGGCGCCCCGCCGGACAAGAGCGCCCCCGTCGCGCAGAGGAGAAGCCGGCGTGTCGAATCCGCTATGTTCATGACCGTCCCCCAGTTGTCGCGCGGGCGCGAGGTTTTCCCTCCTCGCGACCGCGGCGGTAGAACCGCTTCGGCGGCGAATCGATAATGTGCGATCACAGATTTTTGTAAACATCTTTCGCGCTTGCCCATGGCATCGATCCGCGCGACCATGCGAGGCGGATGCATGCCATGAACCTCGTCTGCCGGGTCGTCGGCCATCGCCACACGCGCAAGCGGGTGCGACGACGGGCCGAGCCGCACGCGCTGCCAGCGGCCGCTGATCCGCGACGAGCTGGGGCCGGGATGGCGCATCCTTGGCGATCAGGATCGTGATGCGCGCCGCGCGGCCAAGCGGACGCGCTGAGCGTTCCGTGGGCATCGCGCTCGCCGCGGCGCTCGCGCTGGCATCGGCGCCGCTCGAAGCCGCGACGCTGTGCCACGATCTCAAGGGCCTCTTCACCCCCTGCCCGCCCGGCTCGCGCGCCGCTGGCCGGGCTCATGCCGCCATATCGACGGCGCCGGCGACGGCCGGCGATGGCGAGACCCGCGCCGCGCGGAAAACCTCGACGAATCCGCCGCGCATCGTCAGGACGAAGCTTTGCCACGACCTGAAGGGGCTCTTCACGCCCTGCCCGGGCTGAACGGCGCCGGCGGGGGGAGCTGGAGGGATGGCGGATGTCGCGGCCATCGTGCGCGAGATCGCGGGCGAGATGGCGCTCGCCACCGCGCGCGGCCGCGTCGCGGACTATATCCCGCCGCTGGCCGCGGTCGATCCGGCGCGCTTCGGCATCGCCGTGATCGAGGCGGACGGCGCCTGCCACGCCGCCGGCGATGCCGACATGCCCTTCTCGATCCAGAGCATCTCCAAGGTGTTCACGCTGGCGCTCGCGCTCGGCGCGGTCGGCGACGCGCTGTGGGAGCGGGTGAGCCGCGAGCCCTCGGGCAGCGCGTTCAACTCGATCGTCCAGCTCGAGACCGAGCGCGGCATCCCCCGCAATCCGTTCATCAACGCGGGCGCGATCGTCGTCTCGGACGTGCTGCTGGGCGGCAACGAGCCGCGCGAGACGATCGGCGCGATCCTGCGCTTCGTCCGCGCGCTCGCGCACGACGACGGCATCGCCATCGACGGCCCGGTCGCCGCCGCCGAGCAGGGCACGGGCTTCCGCAACTTCGCGCTCGCCAACTACATGCGCGCGTTCGGCAATCTCGCGCATCCGGCGGAGCGCACGCTCGGCGTCTATTTCCACCAGTGCGCGATCGCGATGAGCTGCCGCCAGCTCGCCACCGCCGGCCGCTTCCTGATGGCCGCCGGCACCGATCCCGCCACCGGCCGCTCGATCGTGTCGCCACAGCGCGCGCGACGGATCAACGCGATCATGATGACCTGCGGCCATTATGACGGATCGGGCGATTTCGCCTTCCGCGTCGGCCTGCCGGGCAAGTCCGGCGTCGGCGGCGGCATCCTCGCGATCGCGCCGGGGCGCGCCGCGATCGCGGTATGGTCGCCGGGGCTCGCGCCGCACGGCACCTCGCAGCTCGGTGCGCTGGCGCTCGAGCGGCTCGTCCAGCGCACCGGCTGGTCGGTGTTCGATCCGCCGCTATGAGGACGCCGTGGTGGGCGCGGACGCCCTATCTCGCGGCGCTCTGCCTGCTGATGGCGGTGCCGCTGCTCTGGCCCGCGATCCCGCCGCTCGCCGATCTGCCGGCGCACATCGGTCGCTACCGGGTCGAGCTCGGCATCGGCGAATCGCCCTGGCTGGCGCGCTATTATGCGTTCCGCTGGCGGCCGGTCGGCAATCTCGGCGTCGATCTGCTGATGCTGGCGCTGGCGCCGGCGCTCGGGCTGGAACCGGCGGTCAAGCTGGTGATGACGACGATCCCGGTGCTTACCGCGGCCGGGATGCTGGCGATCGCGCGCGAGGCGCATGGCGAGGCGCCGCCGGCGGCCGCGTTCGCGCTGCCGCTGGCGTTCGGCTATCCGTTCACCTTCGGCTTCGCCAATTTCACGCTCGCCGCCGCGCTGGCGCTGCTCGCCTTCGCGCTCTGGCTGCGGCTGGCGCGGACCGGGCGGACGCGGCCGCGCGCGGCGCTGTTCCTGGG
>CAXTPE010000191.1:0-5222 GCA_964245925.1 uncultured Sphingomonadaceae bacterium | reverse complement strand
GGCTGGTGACGCCATGGTCGGCGATCCCGCACGGCACGATCCCGCCGAAGTGCGACAGATCGGGCGCGACGTTCACGGCGAGGCCATGCAGCGTCACCCAGCGGCGGATGCGCACCCCGATCGCGCCGATCTTGGCCTCGCCGGCGGGCGTGTCCACCCAGATGCCGATCCGTCCCTCGGCGATGCGCGCGGCGACGCCGAGCGCGCCGAGCGCGCCGATCGCCCAGGCCTCGAGCGCGTGGACATAGCCCCGCACGTCGCGGCCGCGCGCGGCCAGGTCGAGCATCGCATAGACGACCCGCTGGCCCGGCCCGTGATAGGTGTAGCGCCCGCCGCGCCCGGTGGAATGGACGGGGAAGCGGGCTGGCGCGATCAGCTCGGCCGGGTCGGCGCTGGTGCCGGCGGTGTAGAGCGGGGGATGCTCGACCAGCCAGATGAGCTCGCCGGCGGTGCCCGCGCGGATCGCCTCGGCGCGCGCCTCCATCGCCGCGACCGCGTCCGCGTAGGGCGTCAACCCCGGGGAGACGCGCCACGCGATACCGTCGACAGCCTCGGCCATGCCGGCTCGTCTGGCGCGCGGGCGCGCTGCTTGCAAGCCGGCCCCGCCCAAGCGATAGCGCGCGGACGCCCCAGGAGCATCGCCAGCCAGTGAGCCAGCTTTCGATCAACCGCGTGACGGCGCGGACGCAGGTGTTCCTGAAGGCGGAATGGCGGCTCGCGCTGCCGGTCGCGCTCGCGCTGGTCGGGCTGCCGGCGGTGGTGCTGGAGCTCGTCGCGCCGCTGCCGGCGAGCCCGGAGGCGATGCCGGCGTTCGATCCGCGCATGCTGCTGGCGATCCCGGTGGTGCTGGCGACGATGGTGGGGGCGGGCGCGGTCACGGCGCTGGCGCTGGTGCCGGGGATCAGCGTCGCCGAGGCGATCCGGGCCGGCGCGCGGCGCTGCGGCGTGCTGTTCGCCGCCTGGCTGCTGAGCCTGTTCGCGCTCGCGCTGCTCGTCGTGCTGGTCGCGATCGTCGCCAGCCTCGCCGGCATGGCCGGTGGCGCGAGGCAGCCGGCGGTGCTGACGCTCGCGATGATCGTGATCGGCGTGACGGCGCTGCTGGCGGGCGTGCGGCTGGCGCTGCTGACGCCGGTGGTGATGGATCGCGCGATCGGCCCGGTCGACGCGCTGAAGCAGAGCTGGCGGCTCACCCGCGGCGTCTTCTGGCGGATCGCCGCGGTGCTGGCGCTGCTGCTGCTGGCGGTGCTGCTGTTCTCGGCGGCGGTGCAGGGCGCGGTCGGCGTGGTCGGGCTGCTGCTGACGCGGCTCGCCGGGCTGAAGGCGCTGGGGACGATCCTGCCGCTGCTGGCGGCGGCGCTCGTCAACGCGCTCGTCAGCATGGTGTTCTGGGTGTTCCTCGCGGGCCTCTACCGCGAGGTGTCGCCGGCGAGCGAAGGCACCTGAGGCGCGGCATCGGCGGCGAGCACGGCGGGGCGCGGATCGGCGAAGGTCTCGATCGCGCGCGCATAGGCCACGAAGCCGGCCTTGCGGTAGAAGCCGAGCGCGGCCGGATGATCGAGCGTGCAGGTGTGCACCCAGACCCGCGCCACCCCCTCCCGCCAGGCGAGCATCAGCGCATGGGCCATCAGCCAGCCGCCATGGCCCTTGCCGGCGAGCTCCGGCACGAGCCCGAGGAAGGCGAGCTCGCACTGGCCCGTCGCGCGGAAGTCCAGCTCCAGCATGCCGACCTCGATCCCGCGCGGATCGGTGACGGCATGGACCTCGACCGCCGGATCGCCGGTGATCGCCGCCAGCGCGGCATCGTCCAGCACCAGCCGCGAGCACCACAGCCACGGCTCGCCGACGCGGCGGAACAGCGCGCGATAGCGCGCCGCCGGCGGCGCGGGCCAGCGCACGAGCCGCAGCGGCGAGGCGGGCAGCGGCCGGCGCGGCGGCGGCGCGGTCATCTCCAGCGAGGTGACGATCGCCGCGAGCATGGCCGGCGGCAGCGGTTCGAGCGGCACCGGCGCTAGTCCCAGGCGGCGAGCGGCGGCAGGCTCATCAGGATCGCGTCGATGTTGCCGCCGGTCCGCAGCCCGAACAGCGTGCCGCGATCATGGACGAGGTTGAACTCCGCATAGCGCCCGCGCCAGGCGAGCTGGATCGCGCGATCGGCCGCGGTGAACGGCGCGGCCATCCGCCGCCGGACGATGTCCGGATAGATCGCGAGGAACGCCTCGCCGACCGCGCGGGTGAAGGCGAAGGTCGCCTCGAACGCGCCCTCGAGATGATCGTAGAAGATGCCGCCGACGCCGCGGTGGACGCCACGGTGGGGAAGGAAGAAATAGTCGTCCGCCCAGGCCCTGAAGCGCGGATAGTCGCCGATCGGGGCGTGCGCCTCGCAGGCGGCGCGGAGCGCGGCGTGGAAGTCGGCGGTGTCCTGCTCCTGCGGGAGCGGCGGGTTGAGATCGGCGCCGCCGCCGAACCAGCGCCTGGTCGTCGCGAGGAAGCGGGTGTTCATGTGGACGGCGGGGACGTGCGGGTTGGCCATGTGCGCGACGAGGCTGATCCCGGTCGCGAGGAAGCGCGGATCTTCGCCGGCGCCATGCATGGTGCGCGCGAACTCGGGCGCGAAGGCGCCGCCGACGGTCGAGACGTTGACGCCGACTTTCTCGAACACGCGCCCCTTCATCACGCCGCGCACGCCCCCCCCTCCGTCGCCGCCGCCCGGCTCCTCGCGGTCCCAGGGGATGAACGAGAAGGCGGCATCGCCGCCCGCCTCGCGCTCGATCGCCTCGAAGGCGGCGCAGATGCGGGTGCGCAGCGCCTCGAACCAGTCGCGCGCCGCCTGCTGCTCGGGATCGAGGACGATCATGGCGCCCCCATGCCGGCCGCCGCTCCGCAAGTCGAGGGGTGCGCGCGCGGCCGCAATTTGCCAGTTGGCAAAGCGCGCGCCAGCCGGCTATCAGGCCCGCCAGCCGCCGGGGGAAGGGCGGCCGCGGGGATTTCATGGGGACGCCGCCGGCGCGCAAGATGCTGGCGGGAAACCGTATCCGAGGTCCGCGCTCCGGCAAGGGTGCGAGGGCTTTCGATGGTGACGGTTGAACATGCCGAGGATCCGAACCAGCGCCCCGCCGTGATCGGCGGGCCGGACGGCACCGAGGATGGCCAGGGCGTCCGCCGGCGCGATTTCATCAACATCGCCGCGGTGAGCTTCGCGGGCGTCGGCGCGATCGCCGCGGTGATCCCGCTGGTCAACCAGATGAACCCGTCCGCCGACGTGCTCGCGCTCGCCCAGATCGAGGTCGACATCGCCAAGATCGCGGTGGGGCAGGCGATCAAGACGGTGTGGCGCAAGCAGCCGGTGTTCATCCGCAATCTCACCCCCGCCGAGATCGGCGAGGCGAACGCCGTGCCGGTCTCCTCGCTGCGCGATCCGCAGTCGCTCGCCGAGCGCACCAAGCCCGGCAAGGAGAACTGGCTCATCACGCTCGGCGTCTGCACCCATCTCGGCTGCGTGCCGCTGGGCGCGGGCGAGGGCGAGAACAAGGGGCCGTTCGGCGGCTATTTCTGCCCCTGCCACGGCTCCTGCTACGATACCGCCGCGCGCATCCGCCAGGGACCGGCGCCGAAGAACCTCGTCGTCCCCGAATATGTCTTCAAATCCGCCACCAGCGTCCAGATCGGCTGAGGATAAACCGACCATGAGCTTTCCCTGGGCCGAGCATTATGCGCCGAAGCATCCGTTCACGCAGTGGATCGACGAGAAGCTGCCGCTGCCTCGGCTGGTCTACGGCGCGGTCGGCGCGGGCTATCCGGTGCCGCGCAACCTCAATTATTTCTGGAACTTCGGCGTGCTCGCCGGCGCCGCGCTCGGCATCCAGATCGTCACCGGCATCATCCTGGCGATGCACTATGCCGCCAACGGCACCGTCGCGTTCGACAGCGTCGAGCATGTCATGCGCGACGTCAACTCGGGATGGCTGATCCGCTACGCCCACGCCAACGGCGCGAGCATGTTCTTCATCGTGGTCTACACCCACATCTTCCGCGGCCTCTATTATGGCTCGTACAAGGCGCCGCGCGAGATGGTGTGGCTGCTGGGCGTCGTCATCTTCCTGCTGATGATGGCGACCGCCTTCATGGGCTATGTGCTGCCCTGGGGGCAGATGAGCTTCTGGGGCGCGCAGGTCATCACCGGCTTCTTCTCGGCGATCCCGCTGGTCGGCGAGCCGATCCGCCAGTGGCTGCTGGGCGGCTTCGCGCCGGATAACGCCACGCTCAACCGCTTCTTCTCGCTGCACTATCTGCTGCCGTTCGTGATCGCCGGCGTGATCGTGCTGCACATCTGGGCGCTGCACATCCCGGGCTCGAACAATCCCACCGGCGTCGATGTCCAGGGCCCGCAGGACACGGTGCCGTTCCATCCCTATTATACCGCCAAGGACGGCTTCGGCTTCGGCATATTCCTCACCGTGTTCGCGCTGCTGGTGTTCTTCTTCCCCAATCTGCTCGGCCATCCGGACAATTATATTCCGGCCAATCCGCTCTCGACGCCGGCGCACATCGTGCCCGAATGGTATTTCCTGCCGTTCTACGCGATCCTGAAGTCGTTCACCGTCAACTTCCTCTGGATCCCGGCGAAGCTCTGGGGCGTGATGGCGATGTTCGGCTCGATCCTGCTGCTGTTCTTCCTGCCCTGGATCGATACCTCGCCGGTGCGCTCGGCCAACTACCGGCCGATCTACAGGTGGATGTTCGTCGCGCTCGTCATCGACGTGTTCGTGCTCGGCTATCTCGGCCAGGCCGAGGTGACGCCGACGGTGGTGCTGCTCAGCCAGCTCTGCGCCGGCTATTATTTCGCGCACTTCCTGATCGTCCTGCCGATCGTCTCGCGGATCGAGCGGCCGCTGCCGCTGCCCCATTCCATCACCGAATCGGTGCTGCACGGCGAGCAGGCGGAAGCCGCGCCGCTCGGCCTCGCGGCCGCCTGAGGAGCGCCCCCAAGATGCTTGCCCGCCTGATCGCTCCCGTCGTCGGCCTCGGCTTCGTGATCGCGCTGCTGATCGCGGTGCTGGCCCCGCGCGATCCCGCGCAGCCCAATATCGTCGAGGAATTCCACAAGGCGCCCAAGGCGATCCACTATGCCTCGGACGGGCCGTTCGGGCGCTTCGATCGCGAGCAGCTCCAGCGCGGCTTCCAAGTCTACAAGGAGGTCTGCTCGGCCTGCCATTCGCTGCGGC
>CAXTPE010000190.1:0-5233 GCA_964245925.1 uncultured Sphingomonadaceae bacterium | reverse complement strand
CGAGCCACGAACCGATCGATTCGGGCCCACGTCATCAGGGCTCAGCGGCGCGGGCCGCCGAACGGCAGCGGCGGCGGGCGGCGGTCGCGGCGCGGGAGCTGCGCCTGATAGGCCACCGAGCAATGCTGCACGCAATAGGGGAAGCCGGCGTTGACCGGCTTGCCGCAGAAGTGGAAATCCGGCTCGCCGGGATGGCCGATCGGCCATTTGCAGATCTTGTCGTTGAGCTCGAGCAGCGAGGTCTTGTCGGCGATGTCGGCCGAGGGCTTGGCGGGGACGAGGCGGCGCGGCGGCGCCGGCGGGATCGGCGCGCCCTGCTCGCCGGGCGCCTGGCGCTGGAAGCCGCCCGGGCCGATCGAGCGCATGATCGGGCCGGGCGCCATCTCCAGCGTCGCGGGCGCGGCGGCGGCGGGCTCGTCCTCGGTCTCGGGCTCGGACAGCGGCTCCGGCACGCTCTCGATTTCCGGGGCTGGCGCCGCGCTCGCCACCGGCTCGTTCGGGCGGACCGGCGACGGGCGCGACTCCAGTCCGAGGCGATGTGCCTTTCCGATCACGGCATTACGGCTGACTTCTCCCAGCTCTTCTGCGATCTGGCTCGCGGTCATGCCCTGACCCCACAGCGTCTTGAGCGTGTCGATCCGCTCGTCGGTCCAGGCCATGACAACTCCTCGAACAGGCGCTCCGCCAGCTTGCGGGGCGCGGCGCGCCGCTCTAGGCGAAACCATGAGCGAGCCGCGACTGACCACGATCCTGCCCCGGTTCGGCGTGCCGGTGATCCCGGTCGTCAACTGGTGGGGCTTGCGCACGCTCTATGTGAAGGAGGTCCGCCGCTTCTTCAAGGTGCAGCTCCAGACGATCTGGGCGCCGGCGACCACGACGCTGATGTTCCTGGCGATCTTCACGGTGGCGCTGGGGCGCGGCGGCGCGACGGTGCAGCTCGGCGGCGCGCGGGTGCCGTTCGCCGACTTCGTGGCGCCCGGGCTGATCGTGATGGGGATGATCCAGAACAGCTTCGCCAATTCGAGCTTCTCGCTGCTGGTCGGCAAGATCCAGGGCACGATCGTCGATTATCTGATGCCGCCGCTCTCGACCGGCGAGGTGCTGACCGGCCTCGTCGCGGCGGCGGTGACGCGCGCCTTCCTGGTCGGCTTCGCGATCTGGGCGGCGATGCTGCTGTGGCCGGGCGTGCACGCCGTCCCCCGCCTGCCGCTGGCGGTGCTGTGGTTCGGCCTGCTGGGATCGACGCTGATCGCCTTCCTCGGCGTGCTCACCTCGATCTGGGCGGAGAAGTTCGATCATGCCGCGTCGGTGACGAATTTCGTCATCCAGCCGCTGTCGCTGCTGTCGGGAACCTTCTACTCGGTCGACCGGCTGGCGCCCGCCTTCCGCGCGATCAGCCATGCCAACCCGGTATTCTACATCATCTCGGGCTTCCGCTACGGCTTCCTCGGGGTCTCCGATTCGCCGATCCTGTTCGGCGCGCTGTTCCTGCTCGGGCTGAACATCCTGCTCGGCCTCGTCTGCTATTTCGCGCTCGAGCGCGGCTGGCGGCTGAAGGCCTGATTGACGTGAAGAGCCGCCGGGATTAAGCGCCCGGCCTTGGGAGGCGGCCGGCAGAGCCGCCTTTTTGCGTTTCGCGACATCTTCGACAGGAGCCCCGCCATGGCCGTCACGCCGCTCATGCCCGTCTATCCTCGGTGCGGGGTGCGGCCGGTGCGCGGCGAGGGCTGCTGGCTGATCGGCGAGGACGGGCAGCGCTATCTCGATTTCGCCAGCGGCATCGCGGTCAACCTGCTCGGCCACGGTCACCCCAAGCTGGTGCGGGCGATCGCCGACCAAGCCGCCACGCTGATGCACGTCTCGAACCTCTACGGCAGTCCGCAGGGCGAGCATCTCGCGCAGCGGCTGGTCGACGCGACCTTCGCCGACACCGTCTTCCTGACCAATTCGGGCGCCGAGGCGGTCGAGTGCGCGATCAAGACCGCGCGGCGCTATCATTTCGCCGATGGCCATCCGGAGCGCCACACCCTCATCAGCTTCAACAACGCCTTCCACGGGCGGACGATCGGCACGATCAGCGCGACCAACCAGGAGAAGCTGCGCGGCGGGTTCGAGCCGCTGCTGCCGGGCTTCGCCTATGCGCCGTTCGACGATCTCGCCGCGGCGCAAGCGCTGGTCGACGAGCATACCGCCGGCTTCCTCGTCGAGCCGATCCAGGGCGAGGGCGGCATCCGCCCGGCCAGCCCCGAGTTCCTCCAGGGCCTGCGCCGCATCTGCGACGAGCGCGGCCTGCTGCTCGTGCTCGACGAGGTGCAGTGCGGCTATATGCGCTCGGGCACCTTCTTCGCGCACGAGCAGTACGGCATCACGCCGGACATCATGGCGGTCGCCAAGGGCATCGGCGGCGGCTTCCCGCTCGGCGCCTGCCTCGCGACGGAAAAAGCCGCCAAGGGCATGGTGATCGGCACCCACGGCTCGACCTATGGCGGCAACCCGCTCGCGTGCGCGGCGGGCGAGGCGGTGCTCGACGTGATCCTCGAGCCCGGGTTCAAGGAGCATGTGGTGGCGATGGGGGAGCGGCTGCGCCAGCGGCTCGAGCAGATGATCCCGAACCACGACCAGCTCTTCGGCGAGGCGCGGGGCAGGGGGCTGATGCTCGGGCTCAAGCTCAGGAGCGGCGAGGCGCGCGATTTCGTCGCCCATCTGCGCGACGAGCATCATATTCTGACGGTCGCGGCCGGGGACAATGTCGTGCGGGTGCTGCCGCCGCTGGTGATCGACGAAGGGCATATCGAGACGTTTGTCGGCGGGCTGTCGGAGGCGGCGCGGCTGTACGCCCCGCCCGGCGACGACTGATGCGTCTCCCTCCAAACGGATGCAGGGAACGGTCGAGGTGACCCGCCACTTCCTCGATCTCGCCGATGCCGGCGCGGTCGGCATCCAGGCGATGCTGAACGAGGGCGCGCGCCGCAAGCAGGCGCGCGCGGGCTGGCCCAAGGGCAGGGCCGACGCGGACGCGCCGCTCGCCGGGCACGTGCTCGCGATGCTGTTCGAGAAGAATTCGACGCGCACGCGGGTCTCGTTCGACATGGCGATGCGGCAATTGGGCGGGTCGACGATCGTGCTCGACGCCGGCACCACCCAGCTCGGCCGCGGCGAGCCGGTGGCCGACACCGCGCGCGTGCTCTCGCGCTATGTCGACGCGGTGATGGTGCGCACCGACGAGCATGCCAAGCTCGTCGAGATGGCGCGGCACGCGGGCATCCCCGTCGTCAACGGCCTCACCGACGCGAGCCATCCCTGCCAGGTGATGGCCGACATGCTGACCGTGATCGAGCGGCGCGGCCGTCTCGCCGGAACGCGCTGGGCGTGGCTCGGCGACGGCAACAACATGCTCCACTCGATCATCGAGGCGGGCAGCCTGATGGGCTTTCCGGTACGCGCCGCCTGCCCGGAGGGCTATGACCCCACCGATGCGGTGATCGCCGCCGCCCGCCGGCGCGGCGGCGACATCGCGGTGGTCCGCGACGCGGGCGAGGCGGCGGCGGGCGCCGACATCGTCGTCACCGATAGCTGGATCTCGATGGGGCAGGCGCACGCCGACGAGAAGCTCGCGGCGATGGCGCCCTATCGGGTGACCGCCGCGCTGATGCGCGACGCCGCGCCGGACGCGACCTTTCTCCACTGCCTGCCCGCGCATCGCGGCGAGGAGGTCGAGGCGGCGGTGATCGACGGCCCGGCGTCCGCGATCTGGGACGAGGCCGAGAACCGGCTCCACGCCCAGAAGGCGGTGCTGCTGTGGTGCTTCGGGTTGATCGGCTAGCCCATCGTCGTCATCCCGGCGAGGGCTGGAATCTCGCGCGGGAAGCCCGACATGCTCGCACGAGATCCCGGCCTTCGCCGGGGTGACGGAGTATTCTGTTGGCCACACGCCACCATCCCGATCGCTCGCCGGCGCGCCACGAGGACCAGGCGCTCGGCTTCACCATTCCCGGCCGCCATGCCCGCGGGCGGGTGGTGCGGCTGGGGCCGGTGCTGGACGCGATCCTCGCCAACCACGGTTATCCGCCGGCGCTCGAGCGGCTGCTCGCCGAGGCGCTGGTCGTCACCGCGCTGCTCGGCTCGCTGCTCAAGGATGCCGGCGGCCAGCTCACCCTCCAGGCGCAGACCGGCGGCGGCGCGGTCGACCTGCTGGTGTGCGACTATCGCGGCGGCGAGATGCGCGGCTATGTCCGCCACGATCCCGACCGGCTCGCCGAGATGCCGGCCGAGCCGTCGCTGTTCGCGCTGTTCGGCAAGGGCCATCTCGCGATCACATTCGATCAGGCCGCGACCGGCGAGCGCTATCAGGGGATCGTGCCGCTCGAAGGCGGATCGCTGGCCGAGGCGGTCGAGAGCTATTTCGCGCAGTCCGAGCAATTGCCCAGCATGGTGCGGGTCGCGGTCGTCGCGCGCGGCGAGGCGGGGCATGTCGCGGGCGGGATCGTGATGCAGCACCTCCCCGAGGGCGAGGAGGGGCGCGAGCGGCTCCACACGCGGCTCGACCATCCCGAATGGGAGCATGTCGCAACGCTCGGCGGCACGATCAGCGCGCCCGAGCTGCTCGACGGAACGCTGGCGCTCGACAGCATCGTCTGGCGGCTGTTCCATGACGATGGCGAGGTGCGGGTGCTGCCGCTCGTGCCGCTGGCGCGTGGCTGTCGCTGCTCGATCGAGCATATCCGCGACGTGATCGGCCGCTTTCCGGCCGACGAGCAGACCGGGATGGCGGATGCCGACGGGCTGATCCGGGTCGATTGCGCCTTCTGCGCGCGGGTCTTCCCGATCCCGCCGGCAGGCTGAGTTGCGCCTTGCCAGCGCGCGCCGCCGTCCCTAGCTGCCGGCCACGATGGACAGCATCGCTTCCGATCCGCCGCTGGCGGTCGTCCTCCTTTCGGGCGGGCTCGACTCGATGGTCGCGGCGGCGCGCGCGCGCGAGGCCGGCTTCGCGCTGCTCGCGCTGACGATCGACTATAACCAGCGCCATCTCGTCGAGCTGGCCTCCGCGCGCCGCATCGCCGCGGCGCTGGGCGCGCGGCGCCACCTCGTCCTGCCGATCGACCTGCGCGCCTTCGGCGGTTCCGCGCTGACGTCCGACGCGGCGGTGCAGAAGGACGGCGTCGGGCCGGGCATCCCCGCCACCTATGTGCCGGCGCGCAACACCATCTTCCTCAGCCTCGCGCTCGGCTGGGCG
>CAXTPE010000189.1:0-5250 GCA_964245925.1 uncultured Sphingomonadaceae bacterium | reverse complement strand
GGTGATGTAAGGCAGCTCGGCGAGCGCATCCTCGACACCGAGCGCGGTGCGGATCTCGCGGTTGGCGACGTCGCGGCGCTCGAGCGCCTCGGCGGCGCGGCTCTGCAGCTCGGACGCGATCTCCTCGTCGAGCCCCTCGATGCCGGCGACCTCGTCGGCCTCGACATAGGCGACCTCCTCGAGGCTGGTGAAGCCCTCGGCGACGAGGAGCTGCGCCAGCGTCTCGTCGACGTCGAGCTCGCCCTGGAACAGCTCGGAGCGCTCGACGAACTCGCGCTGGCGCTTCTCGCTGGCGTCCGCCTCGGTGAGGATGTCGATCGCCGAGCCGGTGAGCTGGGATGCGAGCCGCACGTTCTGCCCGCGCCGGCCGATCGCCAGCGAAAGCTGGTCGTCGGGCACCACCACCTCGATGCGGCTCTCCTCCTCGTCGATCACGACGCGGCTGACGGTGGCGGGCTGGAGCGCGTTGACGACGAAGGTCGCGGTGTCGGGCGACCAAGGGATGATGTCGATCTTCTCGCCCTGCATCTCCTGCACCACCGCCTGCACGCGGCTGCCCTTCATGCCGACGCACGCGCCGACCGGATCGATGCTGCTGTCGCGCGAGATCACGCCGATCTTGGCGCGCGAACCCGGATCACGCGCCGCCGCCATGATCGTGATGACGCCGTCGTAGATCTCGGGGACTTCCTGCGCGAACAGCTTCTTCATGAAATCGGGATGCGCGCGGCTGAGAAAGATCTGCGGCCCGCGGTTCTCGCGCACCACCTTGAGGATGAGGCTGCGGACGCGATCGCCGACGCGCACGATCTCGCGCGGGATCTGCGCATCGCGGCGGATCACGCCCTCGGCGCGGCCGAGATCGACGACGACATGGCCGAACTCGACGCGCTTGACGACACCGGTGATGATCTCGCCGGCGCGATCCTTGAACTCCTCATGTTGCCGCTCGCGCTCGGCGTCGCGGACCTTCTGGAAGATCACCTGCTTGCTGGCCTGCGCCTGGATGCGGCCGAACTCGATCGCGGGCAGCGGATCGACGATATAGTCGCCGATCGCGGCGCCCTGCTGGAGCTTCTGCGCATCCTCGACCGTGACCTGCTTGTAGACGTCGTCGACCAGCTCGACCACTTCCACGACGCGCCACAGCCGGACGTCGCCCGATTTGGTGTCGATCTTGGCGCGGATGTCCATCTCGGCGCCGTAGCGCTGGCGGGCGGAGCGCTGGATCGCGTCCTCCATCGCCTCGATGACGATCTCGCGATCGATCAGCTTCTCCTTGGCCACCGAATCGGCGATGGCGAGCAGCTCGGCCCGATTGGCGGAAATGGCGGTGGCCATCGTCTTATCCTTCCTGCGTGGTCAGTTCGGCGCCCTCTCCGGGAGCCGTCTCGATGATCTTGTCGGCGCCTTCGGTGGAGAGCGGCGCGGTCGCCTTGATGAGCCGGTCGGTCAGCAGCAGCTTGGCGCTGGCGATCGCGGCATAGGGGATCGACACCTCCCCGGTGCCCTTGCCGACGTGCAGCAGCACATGTTCGCCAACGAGGCCGTGGAGCGTGCCGTCGAACTGCTTGCGGCCGTCCAATGGCTCGGCCAGGCGGATGCGCGCCTCATGGCCCCGCCAGTCCTCGAAATCGGGGCGGCGGGTGAGCGGGCGGTCGATCCCGGGCGAGCTGACCTCGAGGCGATAGGCCTCCGCGATCGGATCGGCGGCGTCGAGCACGTCCGAGATGCGCCGCGAGAGCGCCTCGCAATCGGAGAGATCGAGCTGGCGGGTGTCGGGCCGCTCGGCCATCACCTGGAGCACCGGATCGGACGTGCCGCCGTACATCGCGACGCGCACGAGGCTGAACCCAAGCGCCTGCGCCTCGGGCTCGATCAGCTTCGTGACTGCGGCGATGTCCGCCATCCCAACTCCATGCATGCGTTCGTTGCGACCGATGCCCGGGGTGGGCGCCGGCCTCGGCAGAGTTGCCAATGTCGAGAACGGCGACGGTATAGTCCAGCAGGCGGCGCGCGGCAAGCATGCAACGACACCCTCGGGCGAGCGTTGCCCGGCGATGCGCCTGCTTGCTCTCCTCGCGATCGCCGCCTCCGCCGGAGCGGCCGCGGCCGCGGCTCGTCCGTTCACGGTGACGCCGGTCGCGAAGCTCGATGATCCGTGGAGCCTCGCCTTCCTGCCGGACGGGCGCATGCTTGTCGCCGAGAAGCCGGGCGCGCTGCGGATCGTCACGCAGGCGGGAAAGGTATCGCCCCCGCTCGGCGGCGTGCCGAAGGTCCGCTACGAAGGGCAGGAGGGGTTGCTGACGGTGGCGCTTTCGCCGGCCTATGCGCGGGATCACGGCGTCTATCTCACCTATGCCGAGCCGGGGAAGGGCGGCAGCGGCCTCGCGCTCGCCCGCGCGACGCTGGCGCCGACGCCGGCGGGGGGCAGCCTCCGGGGGTTGCGGGTGATCTGGCGCCAATCGCCGAAGGGCGACGGCGGCCAGCTCGGCGGCGCGATCGCCTTCTCGGCCGACGGGAAGACGCTGTTCCTCGCGTCCGGCGAGCGCCAGCGCAAGACGCCGGCGCAGGATCCGAACCAGGCGCTCGGCAAGATCGAGCGGCTGACGCTCGACGGCGGCATCCCCGCCGACAATCCCGACACCGCCCACGGCCCGGTGCGCGGCGCGACCTGGACAAGCGGCAACCGCAATCCCTACGGCCTGACCTACGACGCCGCCGGCCGGCTGTGGGAGATCGAGATGGGGCCGATGGGCGGCGACGAGCTCAACATCGTCGCCAGGGGCGCGAACTATGGCTGGCCGATCGTCTCGAACGGCGACAATTACGACGGCACGCCGATCCCGCGCCACCGCACCCGGCCCGCGTTCAAGCCGCCGGTCGTCTCGTGGACCCCGGTGATCGCGCCCTCCAGCCTGATAATCTATTCGGGCGCGATGTTCCCGCGGTGGCGCGGCAGCGCGTTCATCGGCGGGCTCGCGTCCGAGGCGCTGGTGCGGGTCGCGCTCGACGGCAGGGGCGGCGCGCGCGAGGCGGAGCGCTTCGACATGGGCGCCCGCATCCGCTGCGTCCGCCAGGGCCCGGACGGCGCGCTCTGGCTGCTCGAGGACGGCGAGGGCGGACGACTGCTCAGGCTGGCGCGCTAGGTTCGATCCCGTGTCCGGCCCCTGTCCTGGGAACCGGAAATATTCTTCTCCGCCCCGGCCTTCAGCGCCCGATCCAGTCCGCCACGTCCGCGGCCGCCTGGTTGGCGGCCTGGCCGAGCGCCGCGCCGGCGCTGCCCGCGTCGATCGCGGCGACCGGCGCGCTCGCCTCGAACAGCCGGGTCTCGAGCGCGCCGGGGGTGCGCTCCAGCGTCGCCTCGAAGCGGACCACCGCCTTGCGCTGGCCGGCGTCGATGCCGAACATGGTGAGCCGCCCGCCGATGCGCGGGCCGGGCGACAGGTGCGACTGCCGCGGATCGAGCGCCGGGCGGCCGGTACGGACCGCGATCGTCTGCGCGAGCAGATCGCGGAACAGGCGCGCGGGCTGATCGGCCCATGTCGCGCCCTTCACATAGGTGAGCGTCGTCGCGCCGTCGTGGACCGGCACCCGCGTGGTGAGCAGCTCCTGCGGCGCGATCGGGATCGCGACGGTGACCGCGCTGCCGTTCGCGACCGGCGCGCCCGCATCCGGCCGGGCCAGGCTCGCCGGCGTCAGCACCAGCAGCGATGCGGGCGGCTTGCCGCCGAGGCTGATGCAGCCGGCCAGCAGCGCGGCGAGCGGGAGGACGGCGCCGACCGCGCGGGGGAATAGCCTCATCTCACTTGCCCTTATAGTCGGGGAGCTTGCCGCCCGAGAGCACGCCGCCGGCGCCGCCGCTGTTCAGCTTGCCGGCGACCGCGGTCAGCGCCTGGCTCATGTCGGAGAGATCGCGCACGAGCTGGTCGATGTTGGGCGCGGTCTGCGTCGACAGGGTCTGGAGGCCGGGCTTGGCCGCGCTGATCGCCTCGTCGAGCGACTGCATGCTGTGCTGCGCCGACGCCACCGCCTGCTGGAGGCTGGCGGCGAGCGGCCTGCCGTTCTGGTCGAGCAGCTGGTTGGTGGTGCCGGCGAGCTTGCCGATCGCCTGCGCCGCGTCGCCCGCCTGCCCGATCGCGATGCGGGTCTGGGCGAGCGTCTCCTGGATCTGCGGGCTGTTGCCGGCGAGGCTGCCCGAGAGCTTGTCGAGATTGGCCAGGATGTTGGCGAAGCTGTTCTGGTTGCGGTCGTCCATGAGCTGGGCGAGCCGGTCGGTCAGCGTCGTCAGCTTGTCGAGCAGCGCCGGCGCGGAGTTGAGAAGCGCGCCCAGGCCGCCCTGCTTGGTGGGGATCACGGGCACGCCGAACGGCCCCACCGCGCTGATCGGGGCGGCGCCGCGGATCGCGCCGTTGAGGTTGATCTGGCTGACGCCGGTGAAGCCGACGCCGGCGACGCTGGCGGTGGTGCCCTGCAGGATCGGCGTCGAATCGTCGACGGCGACGCGGACGCGGACGAACTCGGGGCTTTCCGGCATCAGCCGGATCTGGTCGACCTTGCCGACCGGCACGCCCGAGAAGGCGACCGCGGAGCCGGTGGCGAGGCCGTCGACGCCGGTCTTGAAGAAGATGTCGTAGCGGTTCTGGTGGCCGCCGCCGATCTGGCTGATCCAGATGAGGAACGCGACCGCGATGGCGACGAGCGCGAGCACGACGCCGCCGACGAGCACATGGTTCGAGCGGTTCTCCATCAGCGCGTCATGCCTCCGCCCGCGGGGCCCTGATCGGGCCGGCCGTCCGGTCGCCGCCGTCCGGATCGTCCCGATGACCGGACTTCGCCTCGCGCCCGGCGGCGTCCGCCGCGCCGCGCCCGCGCGGGCCGTTGAAATATTCCTGGATCCACGGATGGTCCAACGCGAGCAGCTCCTCGATCGTGCCGACCGCGATCACCTTGCGGTCCGCCAGCACCGCCACCCGGTCGCAGATCGCGTACAGCGTGTCGAGATCGTGCGTGATGAGGAACACGGTCAGCCCGAGGAGCACGACCCCGCCGAGCGCCCACCGGGTGGGCAGCACCAGCACGACCATGACCGCCAGGTAGACGGTGAACGCCGTCCCCTCCTGCCCGATGACCGCGCAGGCCCGGAGCGTGAGTGCCGTCTGCACGGTGAGCAGCGCGCAGCGCCGGGCGAGCGACGGCGGCCGGTTGCCGGTCGGTCCAGAACCGGCCGAGCCGCCGCGGCTCGAGCGC
>CAXTPE010000188.1:0-5274 GCA_964245925.1 uncultured Sphingomonadaceae bacterium | reverse complement strand
CGACCCGCTGGCAGGTGTTCGCGCAGCAGGTCAACGTCGGCATCACCCACATGCCGGCCGATGCGCCGGCCTGGCTGCCGGCGGGTGCCGACCGCCGCGCCGCCGGCTTGCAGACCAGCATCGCCGCCGCGAAGATCGGGCTGCCGTTCAACATGGACAGCTGGAACGGCTATCCCGCCGCGCGCTCGCGCCTGCTGCGCAACGGCCTCGACGCCGACGCCAACCTCGTCGTGCTCTCGGGCGACAGCCACAATGCCTGGGCGTTCGATCTCGCCGAGCAGGGCGTGGCGGCGGGGATCGAGTTCGGCGGGCAGAGCGTGACCTCGCCAGGCTTCGAATCCGGCTTCACCGGCGCCGACCCGCGGACCGTCGCGGCGGGCTTCGTCGGCGCCAGCCCGGAGCTGCGCTGGGCCGACACCTCCGGCCGGGGCTATATGACGGTGACGCTCACGCCGGATCGCGCGGCCTGCGAATGGCTGTTCCTCGATACGGTTCGGAGCCGCTCGCTCGCGATCGCGCGCACCCACCAGGCGAGCGCCGATCGCGGCGCGCGCCGGCTTTCGGCGTGATGACGTCCTAACTCCAGGGTCGGACGACATCGATCGGGTCGCGGTTTCCTGCTTCCCTATCCTCGGTTCACCACAGCCGACGCACGCCGAAGCCGTCGAACAGCGTCTCGTTCGAGACCAGCCACAGCCCCTCCGCCTGCGCCATCAGCAGCCGATCGAACGGATCCTTGTGCGGGATCGCCAGCGCGCCCGCCAACGCGGCGTGCTCGCCATCCTTCATCTAATGCCCGACAACTTGCAACCCGCGCCGCCCCACGCCACGCTCGCGGCATGTTCATCTCCTTCCTCGACGAGCTGCGCCGCGCCGGCATCCCCGCCTCGCCCAAGGAGCATCTCACGCTGCTCGAGGCGCTCGACGCCGAGGTGATCGCGCTCTCGGCGGAGGAGTTCTACTATCTCGCCCGCGCGATCTACGTGAAGGACGAAGGCCTGATCGATCGCTTCGACCAGGTGTTCGCGCGCGTGTTCCGCGGCGTGTTGGGCGACGACGCGCCGGACGGGGCGGAGATACCGGAGGAGTGGCTGAAGGCGATCGCCGAGAAATATCTGACGCCCGAGGAGATGGAGAAGGTCAAGGCGCTCGGCTCGTGGGACGACATCATGGCGACGCTCAAGTCACGGCTCGAGGAGCAGAAGGGCCGGCACCAGGGCGGCAGCAAGTGGATTGGCACCGGCGGCACCTCGCCGTTCGGGAACGCCGGCTACAACCCCGAAGGTGTCCGCATCGGCGGGGAACCGAAGCACGGCCGCGCGATCAAGGTGTGGGAGAAACGCGAGTTCAGGAACCTCGACAGCGCGGTCGGGCTCGGCACGCGCAACATCAAGGTGGCGCTGCGCCGCCTGCGCCGGTTCGCCCGCGACGGCGCGGCGGAAGAGCTCGACCTCGACGCCACGATCGACGGCACCGCGCGCAAGGGCTGGCTCGACGTCGCGTTCCGGCCGGAGCGGCGCAACGCGGTCAAGCTGCTGCTCTTCCTCGATGTCGGCGGATCGATGGATCCGCACATCCGGCTCTGCGAGGAGCTGTTCTCGGCGGCGACGTCGGAGTTCAGGCACCTCGAATTCTTCTACTTCCACAATTGCGTCTACGAGGGCGTCTGGAAGGACAACCGCCGCCGCTTCGCCGAGCGGACACCGACGTGGGACGTGCTCCACAAGTTCGGGCACGACTACAAGCTGCTGTTCGTCGGCGACGCGCAGATGAGCCCCTATGAGCTCAGCCAGGCCGGCGGCTCGGTCGAGCATATGAACCCGGAGGCGGGCGCGGTCTGGCTGCGGCGGCTGACCGGCGTCTATCCGGCGGCGGCCTGGCTCAATCCGACGCCGGAGGCGGAGTGGAGCTATTCGCGATCGACCGCGATGATCCGCGAGCTGATGGGCCACCGCATGTACCCGCTGACGCTCGACGGCCTCGACGCGGCGGCGCGCGCCTTGGGGCGGCGACGATAGACCCTGATTATCCAGGCCCGCATCCGTGATCCCGGCGGGCGGGGGCCTCGTTGTGGCGGGCGTTGTACGCCGCCTCCCGAGATGCCGGCCTGCACGGGGATGACGGTACAGAGGAAGTTGCGTCTTGTGGTGGGCAATGAAAGCGCCATCTAGCGGCGATGCCGTTCAGCCGCCTGCCGCCGCCCGTCGCCGAGACGCTCTCGGAACGCGGCTATGCCACGCCCACCGCGGTGCAGGCGGCGGTGCTGGAGGAGGGCGCCGCGGGGCGCGATCTCGTCGTCTCGGCGCAGACCGGATCGGGCAAGACGGTCGCCTTCGGGCTCGCCATCGTGCCGCAGCTCTTCGGCGCGGACGGCACGATCCCGCGCGCCGGCGCGGCGCGTGCGCTCGTGATCGCGCCGACCCGCGAGCTGGCGCTTCAGGTCAGCACCGAGCTGGCATGGCTGTACGGGAAGACCGGCGCGCGCATCGTCAGTTGCGTCGGCGGCATGGATGCGTCGCGCGAGCGGCGCGCGCTCAACCAGGGCGCCGACATCGTCGTCGGCACGCCGGGGCGGCTGCGCGACCATCTCGAGCGCGGCGCGCTGCTGCTCCACAGCCTCGCCGTCGCGATCCTCGACGAGGCCGACGAGATGCTCGACATGGGCTTTCGCGAGGATCTCGAGGAAATCCTCGACGCGACTCCGGCCGAGCGCCGCACGCTGCTCTTCTCGGCGACGATGCCCAAGCCGATCGTCGCGCTGGCCAAGCGCTACCAGCGCGACGCGCTCCACATCTCGACGGTCGGCTCGGATCGCGGCCATGCCGACATCGCCTATCAGGCGGTGACGGTCGCGCCGTCCGACATCGAGAACGCCACCGTCAACCTGCTGCGCTTCCACGAGCCGGACACCGCGATGCTGTTCTGCGCCACCCGCGAGGCGGTGCGGCGGCTGCACGCGAGCCTCATCGAGCGCGGCTTCGCGGCGGTGGCGCTCTCGGGCGAGCATAGCCAGAGCGAGCGCAACCATGCCTTGCAGGCCCTGCGGGATCGCCGCGCGCGGGTATGCGTCGCCACCGACGTGGCGGCGCGCGGGATCGACCTGCCGTCGCTCAGCCTCGTCATCCATGTCGAGCTGCCGCGCGACGCCGAGGCGCTCCAGCACCGTTCGGGGCGGACCGGCCGCGCCGGCAAGAAGGGGACGGCGGTGCTGATCGTCCCCTATCAGCGCCGGCGCCGCACCGAGGGGATGCTGCGCGACGCGCGCATCGCGGTAGAGTGGCTGGCGGTGCCGTCCTCGGCGGCGATCGTGGAGGCGGATCGCGGGCGGCTGCTCGCCGCGCTCACCGCCCCGGTCGAGCTCGACGAGGAGGATCGCGCGCTCGGGGCACGGCTGCTCGCCGAGTTGGGACCGGAGGAGGCGGCCGCCCGGCTCGCGCGCACCCATCGCGGGCGGCTGCCGGCCGCCGAGGACATGATCGAGGGCGGCGAGGCGCCGCGCGTCCGGCCCGATGGCCCGCGTCCGGGTTTCGAGGACACCGTCTGGTTCCGCATGAACGTCGGGCGCCGGCAGAACGCCGATCCGCGCTGGCTGCTGCCGCTGCTCTGCCGGCGCGGCCACATCACCAAGCAGGATGTCGGCGCGATCCGGATCGCCGCCGACATGACGATGTTCGAGGTGCCGCGCGGGATCGCCGGCCGCTTCGTGGCGGCGCTCAAGCGTACCGCGTCCGCCGACGATGGCGAGCTGCGCATCGAGCCGGCGCCGAGCGGGCCTCAAGCCGGTCCGCCCGGTCTGCCGCAGCGCCGCGAGCGTCCGGGTTCGCCCCAGCATCAGCGGCGCGGCAGGGTGCACGCCTGATCTGTTGCGGCGCGGCATGATCTGCTAGGCGCGCTTCCATGTCGGACCTGCCATGTTGAACCTCAGCAACATCGTCGTGCGCCTCGGCGGCCGCACCATCCTCGATGGCGCGAGCGCGGCGCTGCCGCCAGGCAGCCGCGTCGGGCTGATCGGGCGTAACGGCGCCGGCAAGTCGACGCTGGTGCGCGTGATCGCCGGCGAGCTCGAGCCTGACGACGGCGCCGCCGAGATGCCGCGCGGCGCCAAGCTCGGCTATATCGCGCAGGAGACGCCGGCGGGCAGCGCGACGCCGTTCGAGACGGTGCTCGCCGCCGACATCGAGCGCGACGCGCTGCTGGCCGAGGCGGAGCACACCGGGGATCCCGACCGGCTCGGCGAGATCCACGAGCGGCTGAACGCGATCGACGCGCATGTCGCGCCCTCGCGCGCCGCGCGCATCCTGGTCGGCCTAGGCTTCGACGAGGCGATGCAGCACCGCGCGCTCGACAGCTTCTCGGGCGGCTGGCGGATGCGGGTCGCGCTCGCCGCGCTGCTGTTCTCCGCGCCCGACGTGCTGCTGCTCGACGAGCCGTCCAACCACCTCGATCTGGAAGCGGTGCTGTGGCTGGAGGACTTCCTCAAGAGCTACCGCGCCACCATCCTGATCGTCAGCCACGAGCGCGACTTCCTCAACAATGTCGTCGATCACATCCTCCACCTCCAGGGCGGCAAGCTGACGCTCTACCCGGGCGGCTACGACGCGTTCGAGCGCCAGCGCGCCGAGCGGGCGGCGCAGCTCGCCGCCGCCAAGGCGTCGCAGGACGCGCAGCGCGCCAAGCTCCAGGACTATATCGCCCGCAACAGCGCGCGCGCGTCGACCGCCAAGCAGGCCCAGTCGCGCGCCAAGATGCTCCAGAAGATGCAGCCGATCGCCGCCATGGCGGACGACCCGTCGCTGTCGTTCGATTTCCCGAGCCCGGCCGAACTGCGGCCACCGCTGGTGACGCTCGACATGGCGGCGGTCGGCTATGGCGCGACGCCGATCCTCCAGCGGCTCAACCTGCGGCTCGATCCCGACGACCGCATCGCGCTGCTCGGCCGCAACGGCAACGGCAAGACGACGCTCGCCCGCCTGCTCGCCGCCCAGCTCGCGCCGATGGATGGCGCGATGTCGGCGTCGGGCAAGATGAAGGTCGGCTATTTCACCCAATATCAGGTCGAGGAGCTGGACGGCGACGACACGCCGCTGGAGCATATGGCGCGGCTGATGAAGGGCGCGCCGCCCGCCGCCGTGCGCGGGCCGCTCGGCCGCTTCGGCTTCTCGGGCGACAAGGCGACCACCCGGGTCGCCAAGCTCTCGGGCGGCGAGCGGGCGCGGCTGGCGCTGGCGCTCATCACCCGCGACGCGCCGCACCTGCTCATCCTCGACGAGCCGA